>CALGPL010000010.1 GCA_937960595.1 uncultured Anaerolineales bacterium
CAAAAGCCACGGAGTAAGCAAAAAATCTGTCCGATACTCGCCTGTCTCCTGATACTGCTGGTAAAGCAGCCGCCACAAAGCCTCATACACCTGAATGCTTTTGTCATAATCCAGCCAGTCCCGGCCCCTCCACCCCTCAAACGCCGCAGTATCCACCCCGTTTTGCCGCAAATACAAAACCATCTGCTCCAGATAAAACTGATGAAAAGCCCGATCCTGCTCGATGTACCTTCGCTGCTCTTCTTCGCTGGGGTCAAGATTATTGCGGCTTGGCAGCGACTCGACGTACTGCCGCATCTCCGCCGGAAAAGTCTCCGCATCAAAAAAGTCCTCCACGATCACCGGCGTCGGGGTGGGGATGGGGGTCGGCGTCGGCGTGAGCGTAGGGGTGGGAGTCGGATAGTCGGCGGTCTGCCGTCCACCGTCCGCCGTCTGCGTTCCGCCGTCCACGGTCTGCGGTCCGCGGTCTGTCACCTGCGGCGCGCAGGCAGCCAGCAGGAGGAACAGAAGGAGAATGGGGAGCAGGGGTTTCATGACAGTGATCAGTGATCAGTGAGCAGTGAGCAGTGAGCAGTGAGCAGTGTTCCGTGGGATGGTGGATGATGGGCAGGGAACGGTATTGTTGAGAAAATTATACAACAAAGGCGCGTAGGACAGGCCTGTCGGCGGCGGGCGGTTTCCCCCAAAAAGCTGCGCCCCCGGCAACCAAAACGGGGCGCTTGCGCACCCAAGGTGTCAGAAGACTTGCTTTCTCAAAAAAGACCCATCCTGATTCGGGACGAGTCATATTTTTGAGCCTATTCGACCGCAATCACATCGGCGATCTCTGGGAAGAACTGGCGCACCGTCCCCTCCACCCATCCATGCAAAGTGTTGGGCGAGAGCGGGCATCCCAAGCAAGCCCCGCCCAGGCGCACCTTGAGCACTTTGCCGTCGAAATCCACGTACTCAACCGAGCCGCCGTGGAAAGTCTCGATATAGGCGCTCAGTTGCTCGAGCAGGGCCTTCATTTGCAACTCGGTCTTCGGATCCGTAGGCATATCAACCTCCAGAGGCCTTTCCGTTTTGGGCAGACTGTTGACGAATGCCGTTCGCCAGAAAAGAAGTCAACTGGCGGTGACTCTGTTTCCGCTCGGCAATGACATCCGCCAAGCGTTCGAGGATGATTTTACCGGCATGCGGGTGTTGTTCGCAAATCAAACGCAGGTCGCTGCCGCGCACCCGCAAGACCTGGCTGTCTCTCTCGCAAATCGCTCCAGAAGTATAGGTCCCATTACCCACCGCCGCCGACCAGCCGAAAATGCCGCCCGGCTGGACGCGCGCGACGATCATCGCGGCCCCATCATCCGGCTTGTAACGGATGACGATCTCGCCGCGTACCACCAGATACAGATATTCGGCCGCCTCGCCCTGTTCAAAGACGACCGTTCCGGCCGGATAGGCCTGCGAATGGAAATACGGCCTAATCACCTTGAGTTCGGCTTTGGTGAGGCCGTTAAAGAAAGTCAGGTGGTGCAGAGCGTGCAGATTCATAGGCGCGATATTAGTTCTGATATTAGTCAAAGCGGAAGCACTTTTCTAGTGGCAAATATCATCAAGGTCTGGACATTCGTCCATTTCATTTGTCATATTTGGTCATCCAATCGGGTATACTTGTTTCACTGTCACTTTTCGATAAGGCTGGCATCCAATGAATGAAACAAGCACTCCACCGATTTCGCTGGAAGCCCTGCGCGCCGGAGATCGCCAGGAATTTGCCCGCCTGGTCGACGTATATTCGCCGCTCATCTACCGCCTGGCATTGAAGATGGTAGGCGACGAACAAGACGCCGAAGACGTGCTCCAAAACACCTTCCTGCAGGCGTTCCGCCACCTGAACGAATTCGAAGGCCGCTCCCACCTGTCCACCTGGCTCTATCGCATCGCCGCCAACGAAGCCCTGATGCTGCTGCGCAAGCGCCGGCCCGAGACCTCTCTGACCGACAGCCTGCCCGAAGAAGAACCGCTCGAGGAGCCGGCCGAATTCACAGATTGGTGCTGTCTGCCAGAAGAAGAGTTGCTGTCTGCCGAAGGACGCGCCCGCCTGGACGAGTCCATCCGCCTGCTCCCCGAAACCTTGCGCGTCGTCTTCCTTCTGCGAGATATCGAGGGCCTCTCGATCCAGGAAACCAGCCAGGCCCTGGGGCTGAGCGAGACAGCGGTGAAAACCCGTCTGCTGCGAGCCCGCCTGAAACTGCGCGACCTCCTGAGCGCCTACTATTCGGAACGCCTGACCATCAAGGACGAGTCCCATGACTGACCAGGAACACATTCAGTGTCGGGAACTGCTCGGCTCTCTCTCGGACTATATTGATGGAACCCTGGGGGAACAACTGTGCCGGGAAATCGAAAGGCATATGAGCGAGTGCCACAACTGCCGCGTGGTGGTGGATACGCTGCGCAAGACCATTCACCTCTATCATCAGACGGCCGGCCCGGCCGACTTGCCCAACAGCGTGCGCGAGCGTCTCTTTCGCACCCTGCACCTGGATGAATTCATCCGCTGATCCCCTCCGGCGCCGTCTATCTGCCACTTTTTGGCCGGATTTGCATCCAAATCGTTGCAGAGGCTGCCCTTGCCAAAGAGTGATGGCCAATGACCAACGAGAAGCCGCCGACCGTCCCTCCTCCCCCGCAAGCGCCCGCCGAGCCGGAAATCTGCACCCTGCGGCCGCCGCGCTCCGGCGATCCCTGTCCGCGTTGCGGCAAGGGCAAACTGGACTACAACGGCCTGCTCGAACTGGAATGCACCGCCTGCGGCTACCGCTACAGCAGCGGAGCCTGCACCTGATAACCCCGCCCGGTTGCCCCGTGCGGGCACGACACAATAAATTGGAGAAATCACATGTCAGCATTGCTCAACGAGGAGATCAAACAACAGGTGAGCGAGGTCTTTGCTCAATTGAAAGAACCCGTCCAGATTCTCTTCTTCGGCTCGCGCCAAAACTGCGACTACTGCCCCGAAACCCGGCAACTGGCCGAAGAGGTGGCCGCTCTCTCGGACAAAATCAGTCTGGGAATCTACGATTTGCAAGAAGATGCAGAAATCGCCCGCCAGTACCAGGTGGACAAAGCCCCCGCCCTCGTCCTGGCTGCCCGCGACGGCGAAACCGTGACCGACCTGGGCGTCTCCTTCAGCGGCATCCCGGCCGGGCACGAATTCACCTCTCTCATCCAGAGCCTGCTCCTCGTTTCTCATCGCGACTCGGGCCTGAGCGAAGCCAGCCGGACTTTTCTCAAGAACCTGGACCGGCCGCTCCGCCTGCAGGTCTTCGTCACCCCCACCTGCCCCTATTGTCCGCGCGCCGTCGTGCTGGCCCACAGCATGGCCATGGAAAACCCGCTCATCCGGGCCGAGATGATCGAGGCGACCGAATTCCCCGAACTGGCCGACCGGCATGGGGTCCACGGTGTGCCGCATACGGCCATCAACGATGGGCAGGCGCACGTCATCGGCGCCGTGCCGGAGGCGGATCTGCTGGCCGAAATCCGGAAGGTCCTGGCCTGAACATGGCAGCCCGGCCCTCCGTCTGGAACAACAAACGCTTGGCGGTGAAGATCACCCCTCTTTTGGAGAGATGAAGATGCATGCAAAAGTAACTTGGAAAGACGGCCTGTCCTTCGACGGCCGCGCCGAAAGCGGCTTTGTCGTCCCCCTGAGCGCGGATGCCGCGGTGGGCGGCGCCAACGACGGCTTCCGTCCGATGGAATTGATGGCCATCAGCCTGGCAGGCTGCACCGCCATGGACGTTGTCTCCATCCTGCAAAAGAAGCGCCAGCCCCTGACCGGCTTCGAAGTCCGCGTCGAGACGAACCGGGCGGAAGAGCATCCACGGGTCTTTACGAGCGCGGTCATCACCTATGAAGTCACCGGGCGCGGCCTGGACGAGGCTGCCATCTTGCGAGCGATTGAACTTTCGGCCACGCGTTATTGCCCGGCCCAGGCCATGCTGGGCAAAGTCTTCCCCATCGAATTGCGCTACGTCATGTACGAAGACGAGGGCGCCGGCAGCAGACGGCTGATCAAAGAGGCCGCCTACCGGCCGCCCTCGGCCTGAGAACCCCGCCAAAGAAAACCGAGCCTCATGGAACGCCGGCCCGCACCAGGCTGGAGGCATCCGAGACTTCGGAAGCGACCACGATTCGATCCCCGCGGGTGAGCGTCCCCCGATAGGGGGAATCGCCGTTGTGCGCCAGCCAGCCCTCGAGGTTGAAAGCCAGCGGCCCGTCGGCCGGAATCCATTCGCCGTTGTACTTGCGGGCGATGTGAATGTGCGTGCCGGTCGCCGAGCCGCGCTCGCAGGAGGGATAGCCAACCGGATCGCCGGCCCGCAGGACAGCCCCCTGAGGGACGCGTCCACCCGTGGCCACGTGCAAATAGAAAATCACCCAGCCGGTGCGTTCGTCGCCGTCGCCGTCGAGGTCGAGGACCACGATGCCGGATTCGGAGCGGGCGACGACTCCGTCTGCCATGGCCCGGGCGGGCAGTTCGCTGGCCGTACACCCGCCGATGACCGCCGGGGGGGCAAAATCAATCGCAGCATAGGGTTCGCCGCTGCCCCAGCCGGTGTGCGGTCCGCCTGTATAAGCCCAGACTTCGCCCGCCGCAAAGGGCAGACGCAAGGGCGGCTGCTGCAGGCTGACCGGGATGTGAGGGCGCTCCATCGCCCAGGGATCGCCGAACAGCGTCCGGTAGACACGCGCCAACCCCTCGGGTCCGATCGCGGTCTGATATTCCACCCCCGAATACAAGCGCGAATAGTAATACTGGACCCCCACGGTGCCGGCATTCTGCCAGGGGTCAGGACGTTCCAGCCGCCCATCGGGCAACTCGAAAGAAGTCTGCAGGCCGGTGCGCCAGCCATAGTAACCGTTGTTGAGCGTGTTGGCCGCCCAGGCCAGTTGCAAGTAGAGGCCGCTGCGGCTGTAATCGCGGTAGCCGAGCAGGTAGGGGGTATCAGGCCGTTCTGGGCGCGAGAGCGCGCCGGTCTGATATTCCAGAATGGCAAGCAGCAGGCGCGGATCGACGCTGTAGTTGAGCGCCACATACTCCACCAGGCCGCCGCCAGAACGGACTTCTCCGCCGGCATACGCGCTGAAGTCTTTGAGCCAGCCCGGGCGGGCGGCCACGAACGTCTCGGCGTCAAAATCCAGCGCCGAGGGGCCGTTGACGAACAAATTGTCGGGGAGGATTTTGAAAGGCGTGCCCCAGAACGGCAGGTAGTAAATTGGGATTTGCATCGGCATGCCGGGCGGCATGGTGGTCGCATCGAGCGGAATCTGGGGGTTAACCGCCCGGATCTCAGCCTCGCGGGTGTTGAAACGGCGCGCCAGGGCCGGAAGCGTGTCGCCCGTCTGGGCGATGTAATCTACCAGTTCGCCGGGATTGTATTGTGGGCGAACGGGAAGGGGCGTCGCCGTCAGGTCGGCAGAGGAAAAGACGGGAGAGGGGTCCAGGTCGAGACCCCCGTCCGCTTCCGGCGGCAGACAAGCGGACAGGAGCAGGAAAATGGCCAGAACGATCGGCCCGAGGCCGGCCGCCCGGCATCTATTCGCCTGACTGTCGGACGATTTGGGTATCATACATCCCATTTGTTCTGGCGATGACCACCTGATCGCCGCGCCTCAGCGTGCCCTGATAGGGAGCCGCGCCGGCGTGCGCCACCCAGCCGCTCAACGTAAACGGCAACGGACCGTCGGCCAGCACCCATTCACCGTTATATTTGCGGGCAAAATGGACGTGTGTGCCCGTCGCCATGCCGCCCTCGCAGGATGGATGACCAATGCGCCCATCGGCCTCGACCCAGGCCCCCACCTGGACGCGGTCAACGGTGGCCACGTGCATATAGAGCAAATTCCAGCCCGTCTGTTCGTAGCCATCGCCGTCCAAATCGAGGACCACCACTCCGTTTCCGGCCCGCACCACCCGTCCAGGCGCAGAGGCAATGATCCAGGCACCGGATTCCTGGCAGCCGGATTCGGTCGAGGTTGGGGCGAAGTCGAGGGCGGCCAGCGCGCCCTGGCGATTCCAGGCGGGGTGCGGCCCGCCGCTGAAACTCCAAACGCGGCCCGGCTCGAAGGGCAGCGAAAGGTAGGGCTGAGTCAGGCCGACGGGAAAGAGCGGCTCGACCGCCGCCGCCCGCAGCCAGGGATCGCCGAACATTTCGGCATAGACGGCCGGGAACCCGACACGCGGGTCCACGACCAGCAGCCATTCTTCATAATCGTTCTGCTGGCTGAAATAGTACATCAGCGCCACCGTGCCGGCGTTGAGATCGGGGGCCAGCCGCAGAGTCGAACCGTCGGGAAAATGCAACTCGGTCAGACTTCCCGAACGCCAGCCGTAATAACCGACCATCAATTGTTCCGAGGCCCACGCCAACTGCTGGAACAGCGTGCGGGCCATCAAATCGACATGTCCGAGGGGATAGTCGGTCTGGGACAAATTAGAGGGCTGGCCGCGCACCCAGCCGCTTTGATATTCGAGCAGCGCCAGGAGCAGGCGCGGGTTGATCGAACTCTCAATGGCCGATTTTTGCACCGCCTGCGCTCCGTCGACCCAGCCGACGCTGGCCAGATACTCCCGATAGGTGCTCAAGTAGCCCCCCTGGGCAGCGACATATTCCTCGACATCGAAGCCGATCGAGGTGGGCGAATAGACCACTTCGCTGTCGGGCAGCATTTGCGTGGAAGGCGTGCGCGCCACGCCCCCCAGACGGTTGGGGATGACGAGAGGGGTCAACGGGTCGAGCAGGCCGGTCGAAGGCAACGGGACAGAAGAGGAAATCTCGGAGGGTTCCACGCCGAAGTGAGCCGCCACGACAGGCAGGCTGTCGCCCGATTGCGTATAGTATAGGAAAGGCGGCTCAGGCGTGAAGGTCGGGCCGACAGGCGTGGGCGTTTCGGTAGGAAGGGGAGTGGAGACCACCGTCTCCTCGCCTTGTGGAGAGGCAAGCGTCGGCGCCAGGGTCCAAAAGGCCTGGGGAGTGACAGAGACCGGCGGATCGACGGTTCCCCACAACGAGTCGGTGCAGCCGCTCAACCAGGAGAGGGCCAGCAAGACCGCCAGACCGCGCCAGACCAGGGTCGGTTTGTCATTCATCGGCTGGATTATACGCCACCTGGATGAGAATTCAGGGAGAAATCTGATTGAAGGGGGCAGCACCGTCATAGGCTTCGACAACCTGGTCGCCGCGTCGCAAGTACCCATCGTAGGCTACCCCTGTGCCGGAGGAAACCCAGCCTTCCATGTCGAAGGGGACCGCTCCATCCGCGGCAATCCACTCGCCGTTGAAACGGCGGGCGACGTGGACATGCGTGCCGTTCGACAAACCGCCCTCGCAGGAGGGATGGCCGATGCGGTCGCCGGCGCGCAGAAAAGTACCCGGCTGCACGCGGTCGCGGCTCTCGACATGCATATACAGGATGACCCAGCCGGTCTGCTCGAAACCATCGCCATCGAGGTCTTGGATGACGGCGCCGTCGAAGGCGCGCGTGATCAGGCCGTCGGCCATGGCAGTCACCCAGAAGTCGCTCTGGACACAACCGGCCTCCTCGCCGGGCGGGGCAAAGTCGAGAGCGGCCCAGGCCGAGCCGACATCCCAGCCCGGATGCGGCCCGCTGGTAAAGAACCAGGTTTCACCGGGCGCAAACGGCAGGCGCAGCGGCGGTTGAATCAGATTGGACGGCACCAGCGGCTCGATGGCCAGGTCAAAAGGATAGCCAAACAGCGTGCTGTACGTGTAGAAAAAGCCATCCGGCGAGACATCGCCCACCCAGCCGGAATAATAATCGAGACGGGCAAACAGACCCTGCACGCCTGCCGTACCGGCGTTGATGGTCGGCGCGATCGGCACCACGTTGCCGTCTGCCAGCACCCAGGCGTCGATGTTGCCGGCCCGCCAGGCGTAGTAGCCGCGGTTGAGTTCGTTGGCCGCCCAGGTCAATTGCAGGTACAGGCCGGGGCTGCCGGCGCCGATTCCGAGCGGGTCGGCCCAGGTGGCCGGGTCGGGGTTGGGTTTGGTCACCCAGCCGGAGCGGTGTTCGATGAGCGCCAGCAGCAGGCGCGGGTTGACCGAGTAGTTCTCGGCCACGCGCCGGATAATCTGCGCTCCGGTCAGGGTCTCACCGTAAATATCTTGCGTATAGGTTGCCAGGTATCCGCCCCGGTCGGCGATGAAATCCTCCAAGTCGAGCGTGATACTCATCGGGCCGTACACCAGTTCCGAATCGGGGATGATCTTGAAACTCGTCCCCACCGGCTGCGGATCGGGGAGCGGGATGGTCAGCGTCTGCCCGACCTCCAACCGGTTGGGATCGCTCATCCCGTTGGCCTGTAAAATCGCATCTACACTGACGCGGTAACGCTGGGCAATCGCCCCCAGCGTGTCGCCGGTGCGGACGGTGTAGGTCGGCGGGCCGCTGCGGGTGGCCACCGCATAATGGGCGAAATCCGGCGTGGGCGTCAGAATGGTCGAGCCGGGGATGCGGGTCGGCGGCAAGCGAAAGGAGGCCGTCGGCGTCCCCGCCCCATACTCGGACGATAAATCGCTTCCTCCCCCCGGCACATAAGGGGGCGATTCGGGCGCCGGGCGCACGCAACCGGCCACCAGAATCACAACCAGAATCGAGAACAGATATGGCCGCATTCTTCGCAAGAACATGGGGCGATTTTAGCACAATCCACCCGCCAAAGGTATAATCGCGGCCATGAACAAACTCAAATGGTGGCAAACCGCCGTCTTCTACCAGATTTATCCGCGCTCCTTTGCCGACGGCAACGGCGACGGCATCGGCGACTTCAAGGGCATGATCGAAAAACTCGACTACCTGCAAGCCCTGGGCGTGACCGCCCTCTGGCTCTCGCCCCACTACCCCTCGCCGATGTGGGACTGCGGCTACGATATCTCCGATTACGAGGCCGTCGCTCCCGAATACGGCACGCTCGAAGACTTCGACCGCTTCCTGCAGGCCGCCCACGCCCGCGGCCTGCACGTCCTCCTCGACCTGGTGCTCAATCACACATCCGACCAGCACCCCTGGTTCCTAGAATCCAAATCCGGCCGCAATAACCCCAAAGCCGATTGGTACATCTGGATGGACTCCCCTTTCCCCTCGGGAGAGGGGCCGGGGGGTGAGGGCGTTCCTCCCAACAACTGGCAATCCTGCTTCGACGGCCCGGCCTGGACCTACGTCCCGGAACGCGGCCAATACTACTACCACTACTTCATGAAGCAGCAGCCCGACCTGAACTGGCGCAACCCGCACGTCAAAGCCGCCATGTGGAAGATGGTGCGATTCTGGCTGGAGCGCGGCGTGGACGGCTTCCGCCTGGACGCCATCGGCACCATCTACGAAGACCCGGCCCTGACGCCGCACCGCGTCCCGCTCGACCTGGCCGGCCTGCGCCACCTGGCCGACACCGCCCAGACGCCCGCCGAAAAGAAACGCCTGGCGCGCTACTGGCAGGAGATGTTTCGCTACCAGTGGGGCGGCCCCGGCCTGCACGACCTGATGAAGGAACTGCGCGCCCTGGTGGACGAATACCCGGGCGACCGTCTCCTCGTCGGCGAGGACGACAACATTGACTACATGGGGAACGGAGACGACGAACTGCACCTCGTCTTCAACTTCCCGCTCATGCGCACCGAGCGCCTGACCCCGGGCTGGGTGCGCAAAAACCAGGCCGAACGCCTGGCCCGGCTGGACGCCCTCCCGACCCGCGGCTGGCCCTGCAACACCCTCGGCAACCACGACTCCCCCCGCCTCCGCACCCGCTACGGAGACGGCCTCCACGACCTGCAACTGGCGCGCCTACATTTGGCCCTCCTGCTCACCCTGCGCGGCACGCCCTTCCTCTACAACGGCGAAGAGATCGGCATGACCGACCTGCTCATCACCGACCCGTCCAACCTGCGCGATACGATGGCCACCTGGTACTACCGCGCCCTGGTCGAAGACCTGGGCGTCCCGCCCGCCGAAGCAGCTCTGCGCGCCGGGCGGATGAGCCGCGACAAGAACCGCACCCCGATGCAATGGCGCAACGCCCCCAACGGCGGCTTCTGCCCGCCGGAAGCGACCCCCTGGCTGCCGGTCAACCCAAACTACGCCGAAGGCGTCAATGTCGAGGAACAGGACGCCGACCCCGCTTCCCTGCTCAACTTCTACCGCCGCATGCTGGCCGTCCGCCAGGCGACGCCGGCGCTGGTCGAGGGCGAATACCGGCCCGTCCACGAACGCGCCCGCACCTACCTGGCCTTCCTGCGCCAAACTGCCTCGCAGACGGTGCTGGTCATCCTGAACGATTCCAACAGGAGGCGGCGGCTGGATTTCTCCTCGCTCAGCCCGCGGCCCGGGCGGCTGATTTTCTCCAGCCAGGAGGGCGCGCCCGCCACCTGTGACCTGGGCCGGCTGGACATTGCAGGCTTCGAAGCCCGTTTGATCGAATTATTCTGACTCTTCTCTTCAACATCTCTTCGGGAATTTTATATATGACTACACGCAATCTACTTGGCGGCATGGAAGGCGGCGGCACCAAATTCGTCTGCGCCGTCGGCTACGGACCCGAGAACCTGCTCGAAGAAATCCGCTTCCCCACCTCCTCGCCCGAGGAAACCCTCGGCCAGGCGCTGGATTTCTTCGCCCGATATCGTCCCCGCCTGAAAGCCATCGGCCTGGCCCCTTTCGGCCCGCTCGACCTGAACCCGGCCTCCCCCTCCTTCGGCTCGATCACCGCCACCCCCAAGCCCGGCTGGGCCGGGACGAACGTCCTGGCTGCCTTTCGCGCCCGCTTCGACCTGCCGATCGCCTTCGACCTGGATGTCAACGCCGCCGCATTTGGCGAGTACACCTGGGCGCCTCAAAACCGCGGCCTGGATTCGCTGGTCTATTACACCATCGGCACCGGCATCGGGGCGGGCGTCATCGTTAACGGACAAATCGTCCACGGGTTGACTCACCCCGAAGCCGGCCACATCCGCATTCCCCACGACCGGACGCGGGACCCCTTCCCCGGCTCATGTCCCTTTCACGGCGACTGCTTCGAGGGGCTGGCCAGCGGCCCGTCCCTCGGCGCCCGCTGGGGCCAGCCCGCCGACAACCTCCCCGATGATCATCCCGCCTGGGAACTCGAGGCGGACTACCTTGCCCACGCCCTGGTCAACACCCTCCTGCTGCTCTCGCCGCAGCGCATCGTGCTGGGCGGCGGCGTGATGAAACGTCTGCACCTGTTCCCGCTCCTCCGTCGGCGGGTCCGAGAAATCCTGAACGGCTACGTCGCCTCGCCCGTCATCGCCGGAGCGCTGGACGAATATATCGTCCCGCCGGCGCTGGGCGGAAGGTCGGGCGTGTTGGGCGCCATGGCGCTGGGACGCCGCGCCCTGGAGGAGGCAAAATGAACGTGCTGCTGACCGGCTTCGAACCGTTCGGAGGCAGCCAGGTCAATCCCTCCGAGCAAGTCGTGCGGGCCATTGCCGAACGTCCGCCGGGCGGCATCCGGCTGGAGACGGCCATCCTGCCCGTGGATCAGGAAACAGGCCCGGCCGTCCTCTGGTCGGCCGTCGAGCGGCATCGGCCGGAGGCCGTCCTGTGTCTGGGTGAAGCCGCCGGCCGGGCGGCGATTTCCATCGAACGAGTGGCCATCAATCTGCTCGACTACCGCATCGCCGACAACGCCGGCCACCAGGTCAGCGACCAACCGATCGTCCCCGGCGGGCCGGCGGCCTACTTCGTCACCCTGCCGGTGCGCGCCATCCTGACGGCCATCCAGGCAGCCGGCCTGCCGGCCGAACTCTCTTTGAGCGCCGGAGCATTCCTGTGCAACCAGGTCACCTACGTTTTGCTGCACCGCCTGCAAGAGAGCGGGCGCCTCCTCCCGGCCGGATTCATCCACCTGCCTGCCCTGCCCGAACAGGCTGCCCGTCGTTCGCCGCCGATTCCCTCCATGAGTCTCGAAACCCTGGAGAGCGCCGTCCGAATCGCCCTGCAGGTTATCGCGCAGCCATCGGCAGGAAAAATCTTCCCCTCGGCAAGATAGAATTTCCCTCTCAAAAATCGAGTTCTACGACCGAAAAAGGCTGTATACTATAAAAGACTCGGGAAGGGATCATCCCGAGCAAATTCGTATGGCCGCGTTCCATGGACATTCTCCGTCTGTCCGACACGCTCAGAGACTGAGAGGTAATCATGAAACAGATGCCTCGTTTCAAAAAGAAAAAGCACAGCCGGCCGCGATCTCATTTGTTCAAATGGTGGGCCAGCGAGGAGCGGTTCCGCCTGATCACCGAAAAAACCGACCTCCTCATCTACGATTATGACATCCTCAGCGGAAAAATCTTCTGGGCTGGCGCGGTGAAAAAGGTAACCGGGTTTAGTGAGAGGGAATTCGCCACCATCAACATCGAACGCTGGGGAGAGATGATTCATCCAGACGACCGGCCTCGGGCGCTGGCCGAACTGGAGGCGGCTCAGAAATCCCGGCAGACCTACGACACCGAATATCGTTTCCTGCGCAAAGACGGCAATTACATCTTCGTCGAAGATCACGGCGGGTTTTTGATCGACTCAACCGGCCGGCCCTACCGCATGCTCGGCACCATGCAAGATATCTCGATGCGCAAGGCCGCCGAGCAAAAATATCTCGACATCTTCGAAAATGCCGTCGAAGGCATTTTTCAATCCACGCCCGAGGGCCGCTTCCTGCGCGTCAACCCCGCCATGGCAAGAATCTATGGCTACGCCTCGCCGCAGGAAATGGTCGAACTCATCACCGACATCGCCCATCAACTCTACCTCGACCCGCGCCGGCGCCAAGAATTCATCGAGCGCCTGAATCGGGAAGAAAGAGTGGAGAATTTCCTCAGCCAGGAGCGCCGCAAGGACGGTTCGATCATCTGGATCGCCAGCAGCGGACGCGCCGTGCGAGACCCCAAAGGACAGGTCCTGTACTACGAAGGATTTTGTCAGGACGTGACCGAGCGCATCCGCTTCGAGGAGGCGCTGCGTGCCAGCGAGGCCGCCTATCGCGGCCTGTTCAACAGCATCACCCTGGGCATCTACATCCAAGCCGAGGACGGTCATTTCCTGGACGTCAACGCCGGCGCATGCGCCATGTACGGCTATCGGCGCGAGGAATTGATCGGCAAGACACCACTGGACGTCAGCGCGGCCGGGCGAAACGACCTGAAGGCCGTCGAAAAGGCCGTCGCCCGAGCATTCGCCGGCGAGCCTCAGCAATTCGAATTCTGGGGACGGCGCAGCAACGGGGAGGAATTCCCCAAAGACGTGCGCCTCTTCCCGGGCACTTACTTTGGCCAGCGCGTGGTCATCGCCGTCGCCCAAGACATTACCGAACGCAAGCGCGCCGAACAGGCCCTGCGCGAAAGCGAGGAGCGTTACCGCCTGCTGGTCGAGCACTCTCCCGATGGAATCGCCGTCCACCGGCAGGGACGCGTCATCTTTGCCAACCAAGCCCTCATGAAGATGGTGGGGGCGAAACGGCCGGAAGAGATCGTCGGCCAACCATTGTTGAAATTCGTTCACCCCGACTATATCGAGGTGGTCAAAAAACGCGTCGCCGAAGTCATCACCAGCAACAAACCTCTGCCCATCCTCGAAGAAAAATTCCTGCGCCTGGACGGCACGCCCCTGGATGCCGAAGTCGTCGCCCTGCCCATCATCTTCGACAACGCCCCCGCCGTGCTGGTCATCGTCCGCGATATCAGCGAACGCAAACAAGCCGAGGCCAACCTGCGGGCGCGCACAGCCGAACTGGAGGCCCTCTTCGACATCTCGGCAGCCCTGCGCGCCGCACAAAGCGCGGCGGAGATGCTGCCCATCATCCTCAACGAGATGAAACGCGCGCTGAAGACCGACACCAACGCAATCATTCTGTTCGACCCCACTCAGAGTGACTTTTCTATCGCCCTGGCAAGCGGTTTGCTGGCAGGCGATACGGGGCGCCGTTTCTCGCCAGAGGGCAACCTCTGCAACGAGATTTTGCGGCGGCGCCGGCCCATCGTCACCAACGGCCCGTCTGCCAAGCCGGGCTGTCTAACGCACCTGCTCGGTCACCGAGAAGACCCGAGCGGCCCCGAAGCACTCGTCCCCTTCCTTTCCGAGAACGAATTCCTCGGCGTGCTGGCCGCCAAACGCCGCCGCGGAGAGACGCCTTTCTCAACCGAGGAAGTGCGTCTGCTCTCCGCCATCGGCGAGATCGCCGGCAACGCTCTGCGCCGGGCGCGGCTCTACGAACAGGCGCTCGAACGCCTGGCATACGTTCAAGCCCTGCGCAACATTGACCTGGCCATCACCGCCAGCGTTGACCAGCGCGTGACCCTCGACATTCTGCTGGGCGAAGTCATTACCCAATTGCGGGTGGATGCCGCCGACGTCCTGTTCCTAAACCCGCGCACCCTCCTCCTCGAATTCACCGCCGGGCGCGGCTTCAAAACGGACGCCTACAAACAGGTCCGCCTGGGAGACGGTTTGGCCGGACGCATCGCCGCCGAACGTCGCACCTGCAGTCTGCCCGATCTCAGCCGCGCCAATGTGCCGTTCACTCCCGATGAAGCCGCCATCCTCCGCGACTTCACTGCCTACCATGGCGCTCCTCTGGTCGCTAAAGGCCAAATCATCGGCGTCCTGGAAACTTTTCACCGCCAACCCACCGCCGTCAGGCCCGAATGGCTGGATTTTCTCAACGCCGTTGCCACCCAGGCCGCCATCGCCATCGACAACGCCAACCTGTTTGAGAATCTCCAGCGCGTCAACCTGGAACTGTCCCTGGCCTACGACGCCACCATCAGCGGCTGGTCGCGCGCCCTCGACCTGCGCGAACACGAAACCGAACGCCACTCCGAGCGCGTCACCGCCCTGACCCTGCGCCTGGCGCGCGCCATGCGCGTCCCCGACGAAGACCTGATCCACATCCGCCGCGGCGCGTTGCTGCACGACATCGGCAAAATGGGCATCCCCGACTCGATCCTGCTCAAGCGCAGCCGGCTGACGGCCGAAGAATGGCGCATCATGCGCCAGCATCCCGTCTTCGCCTACGAACTGCTCTCCTCCATCGCTTACCTGCGGCCCGCCCTCGACATCCCTTACTGCCACCACGAACGCTGGGACGGCAGCGGCTACCCGCGCGGTCTGGCCGGTGACCAGATTCCGCTGGCAGCCCGCATCTTCGCCGTCGCCGATGTGTACGATGCCCTCACCAGCGTCCGCCCTTATCGTCCCGCCTGGACGCGCCAGAGAGCCGTAGCACACATCCGCAAGGAGAGCGGCAAACAATTCGACCCGGCCGTAGTAGAGGCCTTCCTGAACATCACCCTGACGCTCTGACCGACCCGCTCTGCCACTACGGTATAATAGAGCCCGTTGCCTATTCCTCTTTTCATTGGGAGCCTATGTCCACACCGATTGTCGAATGCATTCCCAATTTTTCGGAAGCCCGCCGGCCCGAGGTGATTGAGGCCATCGTGGCGGCCATCGCCAGCGTGCCAGGCGTGGCGCTGCTCAATCAAAGTTCGGACAACGACCACAACCGCACCGTTGTCACTTTCGCCGGCGCGCCGGACGCCGTCGAAGAGGCTGCCTTCCGCGGCATCCAGAAGGCCGCCGAACTGATCGACCTGAATCAGCACACCGGTTCCCATCCGCGCATCGGCGCAACCGACGTCGTCCCCTTCGTCCCCATCCAGGCCGTCAGCATGGAGGAGTGCGTCGCCATGGCCCGCCGTTTGGGCGAGCGCGTCGGCCGCGAACTGGATATCCCCGTTTACCTATACGAAGAAGCCGCGACCAGCCCCGAGCGCATCAACCTGGAGAACATCCGCCGCGGCCAGTACGAGGCCCTCAAAGAGGAAATCGGCGTCAAGGCGGAACGCAAACCAGACTTCGGTCCGGAGCGCCTCGGCCCGGCCGGCGCGACCGTCATCGGGGCGCGTCACCCCCTCATCGCCTACAACGTCTACCTGAACACCGACGACGTTGCCATTGCCAAAGCCATCGCCAAGGCCATGCGCCACTCCTCGGGCGGCTTTCGCTTTGTCAAGGGCCTGGGCATGCTGGTAGAAGGCAAGGCCCAGGTCTCGATGAACCTGACCAACTACCGCCAGACGCCCGTCTTTCGGGTCGTCGAGGCCATCCGCCGCGAGGCCGCCCGCTACGGCGTCGCCGTCCATCACAGCGAACTGGTCGGCCTCATTCCCCAGGAGGCGCTGATCGACTCGGCCGTCTGGTACCTGCAACTGGACGGTTTCACACCCGACCAGATTCTCGAAAACCGGCTCCAGGCTGCCCAGGCCGCCGCTTCGTCCCAGACCTCCTTCCTGGATGAACTCGCCGCCGGCACCCCCGCCCCCGGCGGCGGCTCGGCGGCAGCCTATGCCGGGGCAATGGGCGCCGCTCTGGTCGCCATGGTCGCCCGCCTGACGGTCGGCAAGAAGAAATACGCCGAGGTCGAGGCCCAGATGAACGAAATCCTGCTCCAGGCCGAGCGTCTGCGCGCCGAGTTGACCCAAGCGGTCAAGGAAGACGCGGCCGCCTTCGAAAAGGTCATGGCGGCCTTCAAACTGCCGAAAGATTCGCCCGCCCAGGAAGCCGCCCGCCTGCAGGCTATCGAGGCTGCCACCCTGGAGGCCGCCCGCGTCCCGCTGGCCAGCGCCCAAAAGGCCGTCAGCGTGATGGCCCTGGCCGAACGCGCCGCCGCGCTGGGCAACCTCAATGCCATCACCGACGCCGCCTCGGCCGTCGCGCTCGGTCGCGCCGCCCTGACCGCCGCCGGCTACAATGTGCGCATCAACCTCAACAACCTCCAAGACCGCGCCGCCGGCGACGAAATCCTGGCCCAATTGACCGCCCTGGAGGAGCGCGCCGCCCGCCTGGAGGCCGCCGCGCGTCAAGCGCTGCAAGAACGCGGAGGCATCGCCGCGGCGTGAAACGTGCACTTCTGGCGCTTGCCTGGCTGGCAGCCGTCCTCACAGCCTGCGGCCAGACCCGCGCAGACGGCACTCCGCAGACTCAAGACGGTCAACCATCGGCCGTCGCCCGTCCTTCGCCCTCTGCCCTGCCGCCCCCCTCGACCGCCGCCCCGACGGCCGTCCCCACCCCCACTCCCGCTCCCTGCGACCCGAGGACCGCCGACTTCTGCATCGTAGACGGCCATTTCGTCCTGCAACGGCCGATTCCCCCCGACGGCAACGATTGGGTGGACGCCTCTTATAGATATGGCTACACGCAAGGCGAAACGCGCGAGCCGCACCACGGCGTCGAATTCGTCAACCCCCAAGGCACGCCCGTCCTGGCCGCCGCCGATGGGACGGTGATCTTCGCCGGAGACGACTCGGCCACCCTCCTCGGCCCCCTGACCGGCTACTACGGCCAGGTCATCGTCATCGAACATCACCTGCCGGCGGTCGAGCAGACCCTCTTCACGCTCTACGGTCATCTCTCTCGCCTCGACGTTTCGGTCGGCCAGACCGTTGCCGCCGGCGAGACGATCGGCGCGGTCGGCCTGACCGGCATCGCCATCGGCAGTCACCTCCACTTCGAAGTCCGTCTCGGCGCCAACGACTACCGCAGCACGCGCAACCCCGAACTGTGGCTGGCCCCTCGTTTGGACGAAACCGGACAGCCCTACGGGGCGCTCGCCCTGCGAGTCGCAGACGGCTACGGCCATCCCCTACCCGTCTTCCCCGTCCTCCAATACTTTCCCGAACGGGACGGGCCGCCCACCTGGGAACTGCAATTGGAGCCCTACCCGCGCGAAACGCTCAACGCCGACGATCAGTGGGGCGAAAACTTCGCCCTCGGCAGCCTGACCCCGGGCCGGTACCGCCTCTCCTTCATCCAAATGGGCGGCTTGTACGAACGCTGGATTCAGGTCCGGCCGGGAAAGTTGACGGTGGCCGTCTTCGAAATCCTTCCTTGACAGTTCTAGACAAGGATGATATAAACCGGCCTAATTAACAACCGCATACTCAGGTACTCTTATCCAGAGAGGCGGAGGGACCGGCCCTGTGAAGCCTCGGCAACCATCCTGCAAAGGAACGGTGCCAATTCCGGCAGTAGGGATGACCCGCGGGGTCATCCGAATTCTGGAAGATGAGAGGCGCTTGTCCGACTCGATGACCTCTTCATATTCCAGAAGAGGTTTTTCGTTTTCTTCGGCAACAACCATCGCCCAATCACCCAATCACTCAAGGAGCCCCCATGACCCCACCCTCCCGTTCGTTCGGTTTCACCACCCGCCAGGTCCACGCCGGCCTGCAAGCGGACCCCGTCACCGGCGCATCCACCCCGCCGATCTACCAGACCGCCGCCTACCGCTTTCGCGACACCGATCACGCCGCCCGTCTCTTCAACCTCGAGGAAAAGGGCCACATCTACTCGCGCATCAGCAACCCGACCAACGAGGCCCTCGAACTGTGTCTGGCCGACCTAGAAGGCGGTTCGGCTGCCATCGCCGCCGCCTCGGGCCACGCCGCCCAGACGCTCGCCATCCTGACCCTCTGCCAGGCCGGCGACCACATCGTCTCCTCCGCCGCCCTCTACGGTGGGACGGTCAGCCAGTTCGTTTACACCTTCCCGCGCCTGGGCATCCAGGTCACCCTGGTGGACCCCGGCGATCCGGAGAACTTCCGCAAAGCCATCCGCCCCAACACCAAAATGATCTACGGCGAGACGATCGGCAACCCGGCCGTGGATGTCTTCCCCTTCGAGGAGGTGGCCGCCATCGCCCGCCAAGCCCGCCTCCCGCTGGTGATTGACAACACCTTCGCCACGCCCTACCTGTGCCGGCCGTTCGAATGGGGTGCCAACATCGTCACCCACTCGACCACCAAATACATCGGCGGGCACGGCACCGCCATCGGCGGCGCGGTCGTGGACGGCGGCAACTTCGACTGGGCCGCCAGCGGACGCTTCCCCAACTTCACCGAGCCAGACCCCTCCTACCACGGCGTCGTCTACGCCGACCTGGGGCCGCTGGCCTTCATCACCAAGGCGCGCGCCCAAATCCTGCGCGACCTGGGCGGCTGCGCGGCCCCGTTCAATTCCTGGCTCTTCCTGCAGGGGCTGCAAACCCTCAGCCTGCGCATGGACCGCCACGTCCGCAACGCCCAGGCCATCGCCGAGTTCCTCGAGCGCCATCCGCGCGTCGCCTGGGTCAAATATCCCGGCCTGCCCGGCCATCCCAGCCACGCTCGCGCCAAAAAGTACCTGCCGAGGGGCGCCGGGGCGATGATCGGCTTCGGAGTCAAGGGCGGCAAAGAGGCCGGCGCCAGGTTCATCAATCATCTGCAACTCTTTACCCACCTGGCCAACCTGGGCGATGTCAAATCCCTCGCCATCCACCCGGCCAGCACCACCCATTCACAACTCGGCGAGGAAGAACAGCGCCGCGCCGGCGTGACCCCCGACTTCATCCGCCTCTCCATCGGCATCGAAGACGTGGACGACCTCCTCTGGGACCTCGACCAAGCCCTACGCCAATCCGCCTGACGCCGTGGTGATTGGCGGTGTTCGTTTCACACAATTCGTACCATTCGATGCAAAGAAAGGAAACTCTATGCCCGTAAAAATCCCCGAAACCCTGCCTGCTCGTCAAATTCTGCTGTCTGAAAACATTTTCGTGATGGGCGAGGAACGCGCCCGGCACCAGGACATCCGTCCGCTGCGCATTCTCCTCCTCAACCTGATGCCGACCAAAATCGCCACCGAAACCCAACTCCTGCGATTGCTCGGCAACACCCCCCTGCAGGTGGAAATCACCCTGATGCACATGGCCTCGCATGAATCGAAGAACACCCCCGCCGAACATCTGACCGCCCACTACGTCACCTTCGATCAAGTCCGCGGCCAGAAATTCGACGGCATGGTCATCACCGGCGCGCCGGTCGAGACCCTGCCGTTCGAGGAAGTGGATTACTGGCCCGAACTGACCGAAATCCTCGATTGGCAGGAGACGCACGTGTTCTCCACCTTCCACATCTGCTGGGCAGCCCAGGCCGGCCTGTACCACCGCTACGGCGTGCCGAAATACCCCCTGCCCCAAAAGATGTTCGGCGTCTTCCTGCACCGCATCTGCTCCCCAAACGAGAAACTGCTGCGCGGCTTCGACGACCTCTTCTACGCCCCGCACTCGCGCCACACCGAAATCCGCCGCGCCGATCTGGAAAAAGTCCCCGAGGTGGACATCCTGGCCGAGTCCGACGAGGCCGGCATCTATATCGTTGCCTCGCGCGACCGGCGGCGCTTCTACGTCACCGGCCACTCGGAATACGATCCGCTCACCCTGCAAGCCGAATACGAGCGCGACCGCAGCAAGGGCCTGCCCATCGCCGTGCCGCGCCATTACTACCCGGATGACAACCCCTCCCGCCCGCCGCTCGTCCGCTGGCGCGGCCACGCCAACCTGCTGTTTGCCAACTGGCTGAACTATTACGTCTACCAAATTACGCCTTACAATATTGACGCCATCCCCGGCCAGGGAACGTACTATAATTTCACCGACGGAGCCGCCCCATGACCTACGCCCAACGAGTCGCTCACCTAGAAGTCGAGGGGGCCTACGCCACCCTCGCCCGCGCCCAGGCCCTCGAAGCCCAGGGCCGCCGCATCGTCCACATGGAAATCGGCCAGCCCGACTTTCCGACCCCGGAGAACATCTGCGCCGCCGGCATTCAGGCCATCGTCGAGGGCAAGACGCGCTACAACCCCCCGGCCGGCATCCGCGAACTGCGCGTCGCCATCGCCGAACACGCCGGCCGCCAGCGCGGACTGACGCTCGACCCGGCCGGCGTCGTCGTCGGGCCGGGATCCAAGCCCGGGCTGTTCTTTCCCACCCTGGCGCTGGTCGAGCCCGGCGACGAGGTGATCTACCCCGACCCCGGCTTCCCCACCTACGAGGCCATGATTCGCGTCGCCGGCGGAATCCCGGTCCCCATCCCGCTGGTCGAGGAAAACCATTTCTCCTTCGACCTGAACGTCTTCGACGAGCGCATCTCAGACAAGACCCGTCTCATCATTCTCAACTCGCCCGCCAACCCCACCGGCGGCGTGATCCCCCTGGCAGATTTGCAGCACATCGCCGAGAAAGCCCAAAAGCACGACTGCTGGGTGCTC
Organism: uncultured Anaerolineales bacterium; assembly: GCA_937960595.1. Classification (GTDB taxonomy): domain Bacteria; phylum Chloroflexota; class Anaerolineae; order Anaerolineales; family Villigracilaceae; genus JAFGSI01. The sequence continues at coordinate 21,163 of CALGPL010000010.1, forward strand.
TCCGACGAAATCTACTCGCGCCTGGTCTACGACGACGCCCAGGCGCATTCGATCGCCGAGGTAGACGGCATGCTGGCGCGCACCATCATCGCCGATGGGTTTTCCAAAACCTACTCGATGACCGGCTGGCGGCTGGGATACACCATTGCCCCGCCCGCCCTGGCCGAGCGCATCGAACTGCTCATCACCCATGCCGCCGGATGCACGGCTACCTTCACCCAATACGCCGGCCTGGAAGCCCTGACCGGCCCGCAGGACTTCGTCGCAGGCATGCGCGCCGAATACCGGCGGCGGCGCGACCGGCTGGTCGCCTTGATCAACGCCATCCCCGGCCTGCAGGCGCAGACCCCGCAAGGCGCGTTTTACCTCTTCCCCAACGTCAAGGCCTTTGGCTTGCCCTCCAAAGTGATTGCCGAGCGGCTGCTGGAGGAGGCCGGAGTCGCCGTCCTGGCCGGCACCGACTTCGGCCCCGGCGGCGAGGGCTACCTTCGGCTGGTCTACGCCGTCTCGATGGAGGCCATCGAGGAGGGAGCCGAACGAATGGCGCGCTGGTTCGGGGCCCAGCGCCTTGGATAGAAGAATTTAACCCGCCCTCTCTGGTACAATAGAAGACGGTGTGTACCTCAAAGTCGCAAGCGGGAAAAAGGAGAACCTTGCATGATCGAACAACTAAAGCAACAAATCGAACGAATCAAAGCCCAGGGAGCCTCCTACGTGGACGCCCGCTGGTATCCGTTCGAGGAGGCCAACCGGCTGTTCATGCTGAACGGCAACTTGAAAGACGCCTCGTATTCGCGTGAGAGCGGCGTGGGTGTGCGCGTCCTCTACAAAGGAGCCTGGGGATTCTCGGCCTCCTCCGATTTGAGCGACCTCCCGGCGCTCTTCGACAAGGCCCTCGACAACGCCCGAGCCGCCTCCGAGCGGGTCACCTTCCCCGTCCGGCTGGCAGAAAAGGACGCCATCGAGGCGGCCTTCGCCAGCCCGTGCCAGATCAACCCCTTCGAGGTTCCGCTGGGCGAAAAAGTTGCCTTCCTGAAAGAGATGGACGGCAAACTGAACCGGGAGGGCGTTTTCCTGCGCACCGTCCACCTGAACTTCGTTCGCAAACAGATCGTCTTCCTCGACTCGGAAGGCAGTCAGATCGACAAACAGATCACCGAAGTCTTTTCGGGGATAGAAGTCAACGGGCGGGACGCCCAAGGGGTGACTCACGAACGCAAGTTCCGGCTGGGGCAGCAAGGCCGGGCGACGCGCGGCTGGGAATCGATCGACCGCGAACTGTTCAGCCAGAACGCCGAACGAATCGTGCGCGAGTTGCAGGAATTGCTGGTCGCCGACGACTGCCCCAAAGAAGACCGCTCGGTCATTCTCCTGCCCGGCATCATGTACCTGCAAACCCACGAGACCATCGGCCACGCCCTCGAACTGGACCGCATCCTGGGCTACGAACTGTCGTTCGCGGGCGGTTCCTTCGTCACCCTGGACGATTTCGGCAAATTGCGCTACGGCTCGGAAAAATTGACCGTCCGCGCCGACGCGACCGTCCCCAACAGCCCCGGCAGTTTCGGCTACGATGATGACGGCGTCCCGGCGCAGGACAATCTGCTGATCGACAAGGGTATTCTGGTCGGGGCGATCACCGGTCGCCAGATGGTCGAGGAGGCCAACGCCCGCGCCCGCCGCAAGATTTTCGACGGCAGCAGCGGCGCCAACCGCGCCACGTCCTTCTACCGAGTCCCCATCGAACGTATGACCAACATCAACATCGACCCCGGCCATGACGGCACCCTGGACGACATCATCGCCGCCACCGAGAGCGGCATTGTCCTCGACGGCGACCGCTCGTGGTCGATCGGGTCCAACCGCGAACAGTTCCACTTCGCCACCGAAATCGGCTGGCTGGTCGAGGACGGGCGCAAGACAAAAGTGGTCAAGAACGCCACCTACAAAGGAGCCACGCTCAAGTTCTGGAATTCCCTGTCGGCAGTGGGCGATTCTTCCACCTGGGAACTGAGATACGTGGATAACTGCGGGAAGGGACAGCCGAATCAAATCATGCAACTGGGTCACGGCATCCCGGTCTGCCGCTTCGACAATGTCAGGATAGGAGAGTAGCCGTGAAAGATCGAATCTTGCAAACCCTGCGCGACTTGCGCGCCTATGCGCTCCAAAAGGGATACACGGTCGAACTGGATTATCACGAAGAGGAAAGCAGCCTGATGCGCTTTGCCAACTCGGCCATTTCCCTCAACACCAACGAACATCTGATTCGCATCAACATCACAGCCTATGACGGCCCCCGCAAGCGCGCCAGTTACGAACTGATCACCGACCTGGAAAAATTCGACGAGATGAAACAGGGTGTGGACCTCGCGGCCGAAATGGCCAAAGTCGCTCAACCGCTGGCCTACGAACCGACCCCCACCGTCTTCGCCGAATCGTTCGCCGACGAAAGCGGCTACGACGCCGCCCTGGCCGGCCTCAGCAACGCCGAGAAACTGGCCTACTTCAACGAAATGGCCGCCGGCCTCGAGACGGAGGACATCAAACTATCGGGCATCTTTTCCAACGGAGCCACGACGATCGCCCAGATCAACACCCACGCCGAACACAGCCAGTTCTTCAAGTTTTCGGACGCCCAGATCACAGCCGTGCTCGCCCACGCCAGCCTCAAGTGGGAGGTGCTGGCCGGGCAATCGGCCTGGCGCAAAGCCGACCTGGACCCGGCGCCCCTGCACCACGACCTGGCCTTCCTGCTCGAACGTTATCGCCAGGATCAGCCCCTGCAACTTCCTCTGGGCGTCTACGATATCGTGTTTGGGGCCGAGGCCATCGCCGACCTGCTCAACTTCATGAACTGGATCGGCTTCAACGGCGGCTCGATGAAACGCGGCTTCTCGATGATCGGCGAAGACAAAGTGGGGCAGAAAGTCCTGTCCGAAAAAATCACGCTGGTCGATGACCCCGAGCGGCCCGAAACGTTCCCCTTCAAGCGCGATTTCACCGGCATCCCGCGGCGGCCTTTCCCGCTCTTCGAACGAGGCGTATTCAAGGGCTTCATCTGGTATCAGGACGATGCCGACGAATTCGGCGCCCAGCCGACCGGTCACACCGTGATGCACACCAGCCTGGTCTTGCACGGCGGCGACGAAGACGTGCAGACGCTGGAACAACTGGTTCGAAAGCCGCGCCAGAAAGACCTGCTTTACATCCCCTATCTGCACTACATGAACCTCGTCAACCCCTCCCGCGGCATCATCACGGGCAGTTCGCGCTTCGGCGCCCTGCTGCTGAAGAAAGACGGCTCCACGGCCGTCCCCTACAACGTCCGCCTGACGCAGAGTCTGCTGGACCTCTTCGGCGAACGGGTCGCCTGGCTGGCGCGCCAGACGGAAGTCTGCAACACCTCGATCAGTTACGGGCCGCGCAATCCGCGCGCCATTGTCGTCCCCAAATTCATGTGCGTCGAGGGGTTGGAAATTTCGCACTCGAACACCTCATACTAGTCTGCCAAACCAGAGGGACCCGGTTCCGAGTGGACCGGGTCCTTTTATTTTATTAAGGCCAGTTATGCTATACTGATCTTGTTCCCAAAGGAGGCGTGATGACAGATGATGTTTTCATCAGTTATGCCCACAAGGATAGAGAGTTCGTCGAACGGCTGGCGAATGACCTCCACCGGCGCGGGGCGCAGGTGTTCTTCGACCGCAGCGACCTGCGGCCGGGCGACGAGTGGCGCCAGGTGATTCTGGATAATATCCGCGGTTGCAAAGTCTTCATCTTCATTGTTTCCCCCATCTCTGTCACCCGTCCCGAAGTGCTCTGGGAACTCGAGCAGGCCCGCCAAGCCCAGAGACGCGTCATCCCCGTCATCTATCAGACGGCAAAAATGTCGAGAGAACTGGCAGAGTATGTCGGCCGCGTCCAGTACGTAGATCTGCGCAGCGGGAGTTATGCAGACAATTTCCAGTTGTTGTTGGATGGGCTGGTAGCGGGCGGCGCGCTTCCCAAGCCGCCCGGTGAACGCCGGTTCCTGCCCCAACCCGAACCCGTGCGCTGGAAAGCCGTCTGGGGGAAAATGCCAGGCTGGGGGCTGGCCTGGGGAATCGGCTGGCTGCTGTTCTGGCTGGTGATGGCGTTGTTCTTGCTGTTCATCAGCCTGGGAGACCCCGCTCCTCTAACCGGAGAGAACTTCTTGGTCTTGCTGGCGCTCATCCTGTGCGGCGGGCTGGGAGGCGCGGCCGGCGGTTTGATTGCAGGGTTTATCACCATGATCGTTCTGCGCCGCCATGCCTCCAGCGTGGCCTGGCCGCACATGTCTCCGGCCGTCGGCATCTGGGCGGTCAGCGGGCCGATCGGGACGGCGCTTTCTGTGGGCCTAACCGTGCTGTTGATCAATGTCGGCCTTATTGTGATCAGCGCGCCCACAGGAGATTGTTCCGGTTTGAGTTTCCAGGAGTGCGTTGGACAAATCTTCACTGCAACGATAGAGTACGCCATCAACCTGATGATTGCGCTCTGCGCCTTTAGCCTGCTCTTCATGCTGGGGACCTGGTTCCTGACCGGCATGTTTGCCGGCTGGTGGGCGGTGCGCCGCATCCGCCGGATGGAGCCGGGCATCACCCGCAAGCAATCCACCGGCGTCAGCCTGGGCTGGGGGTGCGGCTCGGTGGCGGCGGCAGTGATGTTCCTGGTCTGCCTGGGAATCCTCATCGCCCTGACCAGCTGATCGAAGGCCGGTTTTCAGTCGGCCAGGGCGGGTGCCGCCCCCTCGCGGGCTTTGATCTTCTCACGCGTCGCCCGATGGACCTCGCGGCTGAGCGGATAGAAAATCGCGAATGCGATCCCGCCCAGCAGGAAAAGCGAAGGCAGCGGCCCCATCAGGAAACGAATGGCATTGACCGCCGAAACAGGCTGTTGGGGACTATTGGAGACGAAGCCCGACGCGTCCAACAGGAGCAGGGCCAGGGGAATCGTAATGGAGGCAGCGATCTTGCGGAAGAGAGTCACCAGGGCGTAGAAAACGCCTTCGTGGCGCGCTCCCGATTCGAGTTCATCCACCTCGACCGCGTCGGGGATCATCGCCCACGGCAGCACATGGACGGCCGAGACGCCCACCCCCGCCAGGGCAGCCAGGGTGAGGATGATCGCCAATCCGAGCGTGGAGGGGATGAAGATCAGCGTGACCATCACGGCCGAGAGGAAGAGCATCCCGAAGATGTAGGCTTTGCGCTTGTCTGTCTTCCTGGAGGCCCACACCCAGAACGGCAGGACCAGAATGGCGGCGACAAAGACGGTCCCGGCCACCAGGGGGGCTTCCTGCTCTAATCCCATGCGATATTCTAGAAAGTAGAACAACTGGTTTTCGATGATCGAGACCGCCGTCCACGTAAACAGGAAGATTCCCGAAGCAAACAGAAAGGGACGGTTGCGCCGGACGGCGCGCAGCGATTCGCGCAGCGTCGGCTGAGGCAGGGCGACATATTCGGGCCGTTCGCGCGTCCCCAGGAAAGTCAACAGGATGGGCAGGGCAGAGGCGACCGCAAAGATCGCGCCCATCATCAACGTCCGGTCGGCGTTTTCGGGGACGGTCTCGCCGATGATGGCCAACGGAACGACAAAGGCCACCAACCCGCCGATGAGCGAGAAGGCCATCCGGTAACTGGTCAGCGAGGTGCGTTCGTCGTAGTCCTGGGTCAGTTCGGGGGTCAGGGCGAAGTACGGCATGGTCACCACGGTGACCATCGTGTCGAAGAAGAAGAAGGCCAGGGCATAGTAACCGGTCAACAGCCAGGGGTTCTCGAAAGGCGGAATCCACCACATCATCAGGAAAGACAGCCCGAAGGGGATGAAACCGAAGAGCAGAAAGGGACGTCGGCGGCCCCAGCGGGTGCGCGTGCGGTCACACAGGTAGCCGATGATGGGATCGTTGATGTAATCCCAAGATTTGCCGATGAAGACCGCCAGGGCAGCCATTCTGGCCGGCAGGCCGACGATATCGGTCATGAAGATGGCAAAGAGGACGGCCACACACGAATCGACGAAGGCAAAGCCAAAATCGGCCGAGCCGTAGGCCAGTTTCGTGTGCCAGGGGAGTTTTTCTTTGGCAAGAAACGTCATGGGAATCTCCTAGAGAGAGGATGCGGCGCCGGTGACGGCTGCCATTAGAAAGCCGTTACCCTTCCAGGGTACGCCGATAACTGCGGTGTTTCTTGTACCATTTCACGCCGACTGCTTCCATGTCGGCGCGGCTCTTGAAGTTGATTTCGTTGACCTGGACGACATCGGCATGCTCGTATTGGCCGAGTTGTCGGACGGTTTGCCAGAGGTCGGCATACAGGACGGCGTCGCCGCCCAGATTCTGATAGGCGGGCAGGATGCCGACGCCGTTGGCGATCAGCCAGCGGGTGCGGCCATACTCGCGCTTCAGGTCGAGCAGCGCCAAGGGGTGCAGCCGACCGTTCCAGCGGCGGAAAGCGTCCGAGAGGTCTGGATAGACGAAAGCAAAGCCGATGACTTCGTCTCCCTTGAGCAGCAACTTCATCAGGCGCGGGTCGGCGGCGGCGATCAGGCTATCGGCCATGGCCTGCATTTCTTCCGGCGGGACGGGATGCCACTCGTGGGTTCCCGCAAAGGCCGCTTCGTAGGCGGCCAGGACGCGCGGCGCCCACCGGCGCATCTCCTTCTTCGACGAAAAACTCTTGACCCAATACCCGCGCCGGCGTCTGACCCTTTCGGCAATCGCCAGAATGCGCGGGGAGAGTTCGAGGCCGGCAGGGAGATAGCCCGACCAGTGGTCGGTCAATTTTTCGAAGCCCAGCCGCCGAATGAATTCATCATAATAGGGGTAGTTGTAGGGAACGCCCATCACGGCGCGCTGGTCGAACCCCTCGACCAGGACGCCGGCCGCGTCGGAGCCGACCAGGCCGCGCGGACCGAGGATCGAATCGCAGCCGCGTCGTCGCGCCCAGGCAAAGACGGCTTCGAAAAGCGCCGCCGCGACTTGAAAATCGTCCACCACATCGAAAGCCCAAAAGAAAGCCGTTTTCACCTTGCGGTAATGGTTGTGGAGGGCATTGTGGACGGCGGCGATGCGCCCGATCACCTGGCCCTCGCTCTCGGCGAGAAAGAAATCGGCGGCGGAATGCCGATAGAATGAATGACGACGGTCGAGGGCGGCGCGCATCTCGGCCTCGACCGCCGGGCAGAAATACGGATTGCCTTTGTAGAGTTGGTTGGGGAACTCGATGAATTGACGAACCTGGCGCGGCCTTGCAGGGTCAACCTGATAGATGCGCATGAATGTCTCCGTGGCGGCTGATCGCAGCGAGAGGATGCAGTCTTAGATAAATCCCATTTTGGCGAAAATGGCTATCCAGCCCGAGCGGATTGGGCCCAGTCCAGGTGATCGGCCAGGAGAGCCTTCTGGCGGGCAATGACGGCGGGCAGGATGTTCCCCGGCGCGCTTTCGGCCTGTAAGGTCTCGAAATCCACAGGCGGGCCAAAACTGACCGCCGGGGCCAGCATGAGTTTGCCGGGAGCAAGCAACTGGGTGATCACCTGCCCAAACTCGGCCAGACGGCGGCTGTCGATCGGCTTGCGCCGCAGACGGGTGATCGGGCTGCGCGCCCAGCGCGGGTCGACGACGTGGCTGACGATGGCAGGAAGAAGACGAAGGCCGGGCACGTGCCGGAAGAAAAAGTCGATGCCCGGCAGCCAGGTATCCATTTCTTCGGCCGCGCCGGCATAGACGGCCGGGTCGGGGTCGCGGTGGCCGGCGCCAAAGTAGAGCAGCGTCCCGCCCGCCCGCAGGTGACGGATGGCAGCACGCATGGCGGCCATCCGCTGATGGGCGCTCAGGCGCGAGGCAAAGATGATGTGCTGCCGCGTGTGGGGCAATCGGTCGAGGAAAGGAATCTCGCTCGAAACCCAATGGATATCCGGACGGCCGAGGCGCGCAAAGATCACCAGGGCATCGTAGGTGCCGGGGTGATTCGAGACGACCAGGAGCGGCCCGGTCGAGGGGATGAACTGCTCGCCGCGTCCGCTGACGCGTTCGCAAAAGTACGAAAGCGCCATCTCGCTGGCTCGCGGCAGCCCCTGCCCGGCCACCTGCCGGTCGAAGGTCAGGCCGAGGGCGGCAAAGCGACTCATCAGGCCGCCAAAGAGCAACCAGAACAGGTTCTGGAAGAAAGCAACCTTCGGCAGGCCGACGGCACCGACCATCTCGTTGACCAGAGTCCGGGCCAAAGACCGGATTTCTGTTTCAGAGGGATCACTCATTTTTCTTCTGCCTGCCCGCCAAAAGCGCGAACATGATCGGCCAGGGCGGCCTTGCCGCGCTCGATGATGGCCGAAAGCAAGCGCCCACCGCCGGCTTCCCGACGCAGCGTTTCGACGCCGACCGGCGGGGCAAAACTGAGGCGCGGGGTTACGTAGAAGCAGCCGGGCTGGAACAGTTGCTGGAGGATCTGTCCAAACTCGGCCAGCCGCTGCCGATGCCAGTCGACGCGCCGCAAACGGGTGAGAGGATGGCGCGCCCAGCGCGACGTGATGACCCCGCTGATGATGGCAATCAGCACCTGGGCCTGCGGAACCTGGCGCAAGAACAGGTCAATCGAAGGCGACCAGGCCTCGATGCGCCGCGCTGCGTGCGGGTAGACGGCCGGATCGGGGTCGATGAGGCCGCTGCCGAAGAGCAGCAGCGCCGCCTCCGATTGCAGCCGACGGATGCCCTCCCGGGCAGCCGCCATGCGGTCCTGGACTTGCTGAGTCAGATAGATCAAATGCTGGCTGGCGTTGGAAAGGTTTTTCAGGAAAGGAATGTCGCTGGCGATGATGTGAAGATCGCGCCGCCCCACCTGGGACGGCAGGACCAGGATATCGTAAGCGCCCGGATGATTGGCAATCACCAGGAGCGGCCCCTCGGCCGGGATCATCTCACTCCCGTGCGTCTCGACTGCCCGGACCCAGTGGCTGACCATCCAGGCGGCGGCAGCGGGGAAGCCATGGCTGGCAATCATCCGGTCGGCGGTCAGACCAATGGCCGACAGCCGGTCGACCGCTCGCCCGAAAAGCGGCCGGAACAGCCGATGGAGAGTCGGGGTCTTGGGCAAGCCAAGGGCGTTGAGGATCTCGTAGATCAGCGTGTCGCTCAGGGCTCGAACAGCCGCATCGAATTCGTTCATGCCGCCACTCCTCTCATAGTGTAACACAATTGGAAAAGAACCGCCTCGCCGAAAATGGAATAAAATTGAAAGGCCAATCTCTCGAAAAGACCGGTATTTCTCGACCCGCAAAGAGGAATTCTGCCAATGAGACCCCTGGACATTCAAAGGCTGACAGCCCATCGCGCCGAGGCGTACCGACTCCGGGCCGGTTCCCGGCTCATTTCGGCGGAGGACGCCCGGGCCTTCGTCAACGAACGCGGCTTCATCTATTTCTGGCCGGTCAAGGGGATCGAACTGCCGTCTCTGTGGACGGCTGTCGCCGGCGACCGGCCGGTCGCGGACGAGCACGACGATCCCGGTCACATCTCCTGGGGCTGGAAGGACGAGTCGCTCGGCAAGCGCTGGTGGTATTATGCCAAAATTTTGCGCCGCAAAGCAACATTAATATCTATGGAAGTCGCTCCGTACTTCTATGCCCTTTCGGAGAATTTTGGCTCACCAGAAGAGGATTACCTGGTCGCCTACGAGGAGGGCCGGCTGACCCAGGCAGCCAAACAGGTCTACGAAGCGCTGCTCGATAAGGGGCCGCTCGATACCATTTCCCTGCGCAAGGAAGCCCGTCTGATGAATGCCAAAGAGTCTGCCTTTCATCGCGCCCTCGAGGATTTGCAGGCGGATTTCAAGATTCTGCCGGTGGGCATTGCGGAGGCCGGGGCATGGCGCTACGCTTATCGTTACGAGATCACCGCCCGTCATCTGCCCGAATTGCCCGAGCAGGCGCGCCCCATCGGGGAGGCGCAGGCGCGCCGCCGACTGGTCGAATTGTACTTCCGGTCGGTCGGGGCAGCCCAGGCCCGCGAGGTGACTCGGTTGTTCGGCTGGCCGCCCGAACTCGTCTGGCGGACGCTCGACCGGATGGTGGAGGCCGGCCTGCTGGTCAGGGGCCTGTCACACCCCCAAGCGGACGGCGAGTGGCTGGCGCTGGCCGAATTCGTAGAGTAAATCTATTGAAAAAATGGTGGGATGGCCTTCGATCGCTTGGGCTAACAAATCCGCGGCAGCAATTCCCCCGCCGGCAGGTCGACGATGCGCTGCCCGCCGATGGCCGTCCTGGCCGTGACCAGGCCAGGGTGCTCGGCGACGACCCGCCCGATGGCTACTGCATCCTTTCCCAACTCATGCCGGCGCATGGCCAGCAAAACCGCTTCGGCGGCCCGTTCCTCCACGATAGCCACCAATTTGCCCTCGTTGGCAATATAGAAGGGGTCCAGGCCGAGCATCTCGCACGCCGCGTTGACCTCGGGGCGGACGGGCACCGCCCGCTCGTCGAATTCGATGCCCACCCTGGAGGCAGCCGCCAGTTCGTTCAGCACCGCCGCCAGTCCGCCGCGGGTGGCATCGCGCAAACAATGCAAGGGCGCGGAGTCGTTCCCGCCCGCCGCCTCGATCATCGCTTCCACCAGCCCGGAGAGCGGGGCGGTGTCGGAGCGAATTTCGGTTTCGAATTGCAAGCCCTCGCGCACCGACATCACAGCCATGCCATGATCGCCCAGCGTCCCGCTCAGCAAGACGACATCGCCGGGGCGGGCGTTTTGTGGCGCAATCTCCAGGCCGGCCGGGATGAGGCCGACGCCGGAGGTGTTGATATACACGCCGTCGCCATGTCCGCGCTGGACGACCTTCGTATCGCCGGCGGCGACCTTGACCCCGGCCCTCCGGCAGGCAGCGGCCATCGAAGCGACAATTTCGCCGAGCGTCTCCATCGGCAGGCCCTCCTCCAGGATGAACCCTGCCGAAAGGAAGAGCGGTTTGGCCCCCCGCATCGCCAAGTCGTTGACCGTGCCGTAGACGGCCAGTTCGCCGATGTTCCCGCCGGGGAAGAACAGCGGGCTGACGACGAACGAATCGGTGGTGAAGGCGATCTTCGATCCCCGGGCTGCGCCCGACAACAAATCGAGCGCGGTGGAATCGCCCATTTGTCCGAGCCACTCGTTGTCGAAAGCGGAGGCAAAGAGATGCTCGATCAGGTCGGCCATCATCTTGCCGCCCGCCCCATGCCCCATGACAATGGTCGGGTAGGTTTGCAGCGGGCGGGGACAGGTCCAGCCCATCAGGTTGGGTTTTTCTTTATCTGCGTTCATTTGCCTTCATTATGTAGCCGGTAACGGAAATACGCCGCGCAGGCGCCTTCCGAGGAGACCATCGTTGCCCCGAGAGGAGTCTGCGGCGTGCACGCTTTTCCAAAAGCGGGACAGTCGGTCGGTTTTTTGATTCCCTGTAAAACCAGCCCGCTGATACACAACGGCGACTCGCGCGTCTCGATGGCCTGCACTTCCGGGAAGCGCGCCTCGGCATCGAAAGGAGCAAACTCGTCGCGCAGGCGGTAGCCGGATTGCGGGATAACGCCGATGCCGCGCCAGGCGCGGTCGGTCATCTCGAAGACCTGTCGGATGACGGCCTGCGCCGCCCGGTTCCCCTCCCGTGTCACCGAGCGGGCGTAGGCGTTGCGGACCCGATACCTGCCCGCCTCTAATTCGCGGACGCATTCCAGGAGGCCATGCAGCAAGTCCACCGGCTCGAAACCGGTCACCACGATGGGGATTTTGTACCGCTCGGCCAGCGGCTCGTACTCCCAATAGCCCATCACCGTGCAGACGTGACCGGCCGCCAGGAAACCGTCCACCTGCACATCGGGCGATTCCATCAGCGCGGTGATCGCCGCCGGGACGGTCACGTGCGAGACGAGGACGGCGAAGTTGGTCAGTCCCTGTGCCCTGGCCTGCAAGACGGCCATAGCATTGGCCGGCGCGGTCGTCTCGAAACCGATGGCAAAGAAGACGACCGTTTTCTGCGGGTTTTTGCGGGCGATCTCGAGGGCGTCGAGGGGCGAATAGACGATGCGGACATCGCCGCCGGCGGCTTTAACGGCGAACAGGTCGCGGCTCGAACCGGGGACGCGCAGCATGTCTCCGTATGAGGTGAAGATCACATCGGGGCGGGAGGCCAGGGCGATGGCCTTGTCCACCAGTTCGAGCGGCGTGACGCAAACCGGACAGCCCGGCCCGTGGATCAGATTGATTTCGAGCGGCAGCATCTGATCGAGGCCAGACTTGATGATGGAATGCGTCTGCCCGCCGCAGACCTCCATCAGCGTCCACTCGCGGGTGACCGTCTTTTGGAGGTCGGCCAGCAGTTTGCGGGTCAGATCGGCGTCGCGGTATTCGTCGAGATACTTCACGCAGGCGTTCCTTCTTCCCCCAGGGCATCGATCTGCCGGAGCAGTTCCATGGTCTCCAGGGCTTCCTGTTCATCGAGGATGGACAGGCCGAAGCCGACATGGACGATGGTATAGTCGCCGACTTTGATGTCGGGCAGGTATTCCATGCAGGCCTCTTTGATCACGCCGCCGAAGTCGACGCGCGCCATTTTCATGCCGTCTTTTTCATAGAGTTCGATAACTTTCGCGGGAATGCCAAGACACATGTTCACCTCTAATCGGATCAGAATAGTGGCTATGATAGCATGACCGGCCGATTTGTCAATGCCGGATCATTCTGGGGAGGCCCACACCTTGGCGCCTCTCCGATCAGCAGATTTTCAGCCACGAATTGGCTTGAATTTTTTTGTTTGCGAAAAAGACCTTAAGGATGATCACCGATGTATAATTGGGCCATTGTCGGTATACAGCCCACCCTCACGGAACGGAGATGATGATATGGACGAAAAACAGCACAAGCGAGCCATCCGGGCCTGGACGATGTACGACTGGGCCAACTCGGTCTTTGCCACCAGCATTATGGCGGCCATCCTGCCGGTCTATTACGCCAATGTGGCGGTGCAGAGCGAGCAAGCCAACACAGCCACCGTTTACTGGTCTTTCACGACTTCGATTGCCCTGTTGATTGTGGCTTTCTTGGGCCCCATCCTGGGAGCCATGGCCGACTTCCTGGGAGCCAAGAAGCGCATGATGAGCATCTTCGTCTTCCTGGGCGTGACCGGCACGGCCCTGCTCTATCTGGTCGGCAGCGGAGACTGGTTCATCGCCTCGCTATTCTTCATTGTCGGCAGCGTTGGATTTGCGGGGGCCAACGTGTTCTATGATTCGCTCCTGCCGCATGTGGCCCGCGAGGACGAGATCGATCAAGTCTCGTCGCGCGGGTACGCCATGGGCTATTTGGGCGGCGGAATCTTGCTAGCGGTCAACCTGGGGATGATCATGTTCCTGCCGTCCGTCCTGCCGCGTTTCATCCCGGCGCTGGCTTCGTGGTCGGAAGGCGACTTGACCACACTGATGACGCGCATCTGTTTCCTGACCGTGGCGGTCTGGTGGCTGGTCTTCACCATTCCGCTCTGGCGGCACGTGCCGGAGCCTGTTCGCCGCGTCCAGACGGAGGAGCGCGACTTCAGCCCGCTCCAGGCCAGTTTTGGCCGCCTGGGTCACACCTTCCGCGAGATTCGCAAGTACAAGCAATTGCTGCTCTTCATCATCGCCTTCTGGCTCTACAACAACGGCATCGGCACGATTATCTTTATGGCGACCATCTACGGCACCGAACTGGGCTTCTCGTCCACGACCACCATCGGGACGCTGCTGATGGTGCAGTTTGTGGCCATGCCGTTTGCCTTCCTGTTCGGCTGGCTGGCGAAGAAAATGGGCACCAAGCCGGCCATCCTGCTCAGCCTGGCCATCTACACCCTGATCGCCATCGGCGGTTATTTCCTCTATCAAGAATGGCAGTTTTGGGCGCTCGGTTTCGCCGTAGCCACCGTCCAGGGCGGCAGCCAGGCGCTCAGCCGCTCGCTGATGGGACGCATGATGCCCAAGAGCAAGTCGGCCGAGTTCTATTCGTTCTTCTCGATCTCCGAGAAAATTGCCGGGACGGTCGGACCGCTGCTCTTCGGCGCGGTCAGCGCGGCGGTGGGCGGCAGCCGACTGGCCATCGTCTCGCTGATCGTCTTCTTCGCGGCGGGCGCGTACCTGCTGACGCGCGTCGACGAGAAAGAAGGCATCCGCGTGGCCACGGAAGAAGATCGCCTCTTTGTCCAGGCAACGGATTGAGCGATCAAGAGAACGGCCGCTCTCGAAACGTCGGCAGTTCGGTCAGGGAGAATCAAACACAAAGGACACCAAGTCCGAAAAGGTTTCTTTGATTCCCTTTGCGCTCCTTCGTGTCCTTTGTGTTAAAAAGCCTGTCGGGGCGGGCGGAATTGAACCGCCGACCTCTGCGTCCCGAACGCAGCGCTCTAACCGGGCTGAGCCACGCCCCGAAGCAGGCGGGATTATACCCGCCGACTTCTAATTTGACAAGCCGATTGCGGTATAATCCCTGCGCTTCAAACACTACGGACACGAAGGAAAACAAACGTCCTTCGTGTTCCTTTGTGTGACTTCGCGCCCGTTGTGTTAAAGGATTTTTGTTATGGTCGAACCCGAACCCAGCAACCCTGCGCCCGAACCCGTCAAGCAGATCATCGGCACCGTCCAGATGGCCGACATTGACGAGACGATGCGCGCCGCCTACCTCGACTACGCCATGTCGGTCATCGTCGCCCGCGCCCTGCCCGACGCCCGCGACGGCCTCAAACCCGTCCACCGCCGCATCCTCTACGCCATGGAAGACATGGGCATCCGCTCCAACTCGCCCTACAAGAAATCGGCCCGCATCGTCGGCGAGGTGCTCGGCAAGTACCACCCGCACGGCGACGCGGCAGTCTACGAGTCCATGGCGCGCATGGCGCAGAATTTCTCCATGCGCTACCTCCTGGTGGACGGTCAGGGCAACTTCGGCTCGGTGGACGGCGACGCCCCGGCGGCCATGCGTTACACCGAAGCCCGCCTGCACAAGATGGCCGAGGAAATGCTCGCCGACCTGGACAAGGACACGGTGGACTTCACCGACAACTTCGACGGCTCGCTCAAGGAGCCGACCGTCCTGCCCGCCCGCCTGCCCAACCTGCTCCTGAACGGCTCCTCCGGCATCGCCGTCGGCATGGCCACCAACATCCCGCCCCACAACCTGCGAGAAATCGCCGCCGCCGTCATCTATCTCATCAACAACTACGATTCGATTGACGAAATTCCGGTCGAATTCCTGATGAAATTCGTCCCCGGCCCGGACTTCCCCACCGGCGGCATCATCGTCGGGACGGAGGGCATCGAGGCCGCCTACGGCTCCGGCAAGGGGCGCATCGTCCTGCGCGGCAAGGCGCACATCGAAGAGATGCCCGGCAACCGTCACCGCATCGTCATCACCGAGATTCCCTACCAGGTCAATAAGGCCGCCCTCATCGAGCGCATCGCCGACCTGGTGCGCGAGGAGAAACTCGACGCCATCTCCGACCTGCGCGACGAGTCCGACCGGCGCGGCATGAGCATCGTCATCGAACTCAAGCGCGGCGCCCAGCCCCGCAAGGTGCTCAATCAACTCTACAAATTCACCCCCCTGCAGACCACCTTCGGCGTGCAGATGCTCGCCCTGGTGGACGGCGAGCCGCGCCTCCTGCCGCTCAAGAAGGCGCTGCAAATCTTCATCGAACACCGCCAGACCGTCCTGACCCGCCGCACCCAGTTCGAACTGGAAAAGGCCAAAGCCCGCGCCCACATCCTCGAAGGTCTGCGCATCGCTCTGGACAACCTGGATGCCGTCATCCAGACCATCCGCGAGAGTCCCGACGCCGAGGCCGCCAAAGAGCGCCTGATGAAGCGCTTCAAACTCTCCGAACTCCAGGCGCAGGCCATCCTCGACATGCAGTTGCGCCGCCTGGCGGCCCTCGAACGGCAGAAGATCGAAGACGAGTACAAGCAAGTGCGCGCCCAGATCGCCTACCTGGAAGACCTGCTGGCGCACCCGAAGAAAATCCTGGCCCTCATCCAGGACGATATGCGTGAACTGGCCGAAAAGTACGGCGACGAGCGCCGCACGCACATCGCCGCCGAGGCGGTCGAAAATTTGAGCGAAGCGGACCTCGTGCCGGATGAGGCCGTCCTGATCAGCCTGACCGCCCGCGGCTACGTCAAACGCGTCGCGGCGGCCTCCTTCCGCGCCCAGGGACGCGGGGCGAAGGGCGTTACCGGCCACGCCACGAAGGAAGAAGACGAAGTGCTGACGCTCATCCCGGCCCGCTCGCTCGACACGATGCTCTTCTTCTCCGACCGCGGCAAGGTCTATTCCGAGAAGGTCTACCAAATCCCCGACGCCGACCGCGCCGCCAAGGGCATCCCGCTGGTCAACGTCCTCTCGCTGGAGCCGGGCGAAGTGGTCACCGCGGCCGTCGCCGTGCCCGATTTCGAGGCCGCAGAATACATCACCCTGGCGACGCGCAGCGGACGCGTCAAGCGCATGGCCTTGAGCGAACTGGCCACCGTGCGCCCCTCCGGCATCATCGCCATCAGCCTCGAGGAAGGCGACGAACTCGGCTGGGCGCGCCTGACGCGCGGGCAGGATGAAATCATCCTGGTCACCGAACAGGGACAGGCGCTGCGCTTCTCCGAGGACGAAGTCCGCCCGATGGGGCGCGCCGCCGCAGGCGTGACGGGCATCCGCCTGGCCGAGGGCGACAAGGTCGCCAGCATGGAGGTCATCGAGAAAGACGGCTACCTGGTGCTGGTCACCGAGCAGGGCTACGGCAAGCGGACGCCGCTGGCGGAGTACCCGGCCAAGGGTCGGGCGACGGGCGGCGTGCAGACGATGGCCAAGGATGCGGCGGGGAAGGTCGGCCTCATCAGCGCGGCGCGTGTCGTGCAGGAGGCCGATGACCTGACGCTCATCTCGGCCAACGGCCTGGTGCTGCGCATGAAAGTGAAGGAAGTCAAAATCATGGGACGCGCCACGCGCGGCATCCAGTTGATGGAAGTACGCGAGGGCGACCGGGTGGCTTCGATTGCCCGCATCGCTGCCTCCGAGTTGAAGAAAGCCGGGGCCGATTTAAACGGCGAGCCGCCACCCCCGCCGGGCGCGCAGTACGAACTGCCGCTGGAAAAATAGAAAAAGACAGAGACCAGGTTCCGCCGAGCGACCTGGTCTCTGTGATTGCGGTGAAACGACCTGGAAGGCGCGCCGCCAGCCTACAGGAACGGCGGCACGACCTTGCCCGTGACCAGTAAAAACATCGTGCCAAGCAGACAAACGAGAATCAAGAACATGAACGCCAGCAAGAAACGCTGCTGGGCATTCATGCCGGTGAGTTGGTCGAGGCCGCGCCGGACAGGCCGCCGTTGAACGACGGCCGGCTCATCGAAGGCAGGGACCTCCTCTTCCTGAAAATATTCGGATTGAGCGGCCTGATTGCGCAGATTGTCGAGCATAAGCGCCTCGTTTTTGCGTAGTATATCACACTACCGGCCGCAGATGAACTTCCCCGAAAGGAAACGAGAGGATTTCCTGCGCCGAGGAACGCAGCAACAGGCTGCCATCCTGCCCCAGACCGGCAATTTGGCCGCTACAGGGGGGACGTCCCTCTGCCCACACCTGCACCGTTTCGCCGCGAAAGGCCAGGCGCCTTTCCCAGGCGTCTTGGAAGGCGCTCGTTCCCAGCCGGGGCCGCCAGCGGCTCAGTGCGAACAGGATGTCATGCAAAAGAGAGAGGCGGTCCACCTCCTGCCCCGCTTCGACCTCCAGGCAAGTAGCCGGAAAAGTCAACTGCTCGGCGGGCGGAACAGAGGAGGAGGCAACATTGACCCCCACCCCGATAACCAGGCTGTCGATCTGGTCGCCCACCCAGACTGTTTCGGTCAGCACGCCGCAGACCTTGCGCCGCCGGAGGAGAACATCGTTGGGCCATTTGATCTCCGCCTGCAAAGCGCGCTGACCGAGGGCCTCGACGACAGCCACGGCCCCCAGGGCAGAAAAAAGGGCTGCTTTTTCATGTTCTACAGACCGCGGACGCAGAATCAAACTAAACGCCAGCGCCGTGCCCGGCGGCGTATACCAGCGCCGTCCCCCGCGGCCGCGGCCGGCGGTCTGTTCGTCGCTGACGACCAGCGAGAAATCCGCGGCCCCGTCGGCGGCCCAGGCGAGGGCCACATCGTTGGTCGAGCCGACCCGTTCCAGATAACGCAATCCGCCCATCGGCAAGTCCTTCAGGGCGGCTTTGAGGAGGCGGTTATTCATCAACTTCCTAGGGCGGAGGTAAATAATTCCAGGGGTTGACCGCCGAACCGTTGTAGCGAATCTCGAAGTGCAAATGGGCGCCCTGCGAATTGCCCGTATTGCCCGCCGCGCCGATCACCGAACCGGCGGCCACGCTCTGGCATTGAGACACGCTGACCACGCTCAAGTGGGCATAGAGGGTCACAAAGCCGTTGCCGTGATCGATTTGAACCACATTGCCATAGCCGTAATTCCAGGCGCCGTAACTGGCCATGCTGACGACACCGTTGTCGGCAGCGTAAATCGGCGTCCCCTCCGGAGCAGAAATGTCGATGCCGCGATGGCCCGAATCGCCGAAGTTGAAGCCCGAAAGGTAATGATTGGCCGTCGGCCAGGTGAAATAACCACGGCTGGCGTATCCGCCGCCGCACGCCGACGAACCGCCGCTGCCGCTGACCGTGTAGGTCTGGATGAATAGCGGCTGATCGTTGAGTTCGCCGCCGGGGACCATGACGAACGTCCCCGGCTCGATGCTGAGATTGGTCAGGTCGAGGCGGTTGCCCGGCCAGAAAATGATTGCCTCCGGGTCCACCCCGAGTTTGTCGGCCACCGACTCGAGGGTATCTCCCTCCTGCCACTCGTAGTAAACGCCGTCCACAGGCGGGATTTTCACCACCATGCCGACTTGCAAACTGTCGGGACTGCCCTTGAACAAATCGTAATTGGCCCAGAAAATCGTCTCCGGCTGGAGGCCAAACTGGGCCGCAATGCCAAAGACCGAATCGCCGCGCCCGACGATGTATTCGGCCACCTCGTACCGTTGCTGATCCTGGAGGCTGGTCTCCAGCGAAACATTACGGGTGATGGCCGGAATCGAATCGGCCGGCTGCAAGGCCGGCAGACTGACCGAGGCCGGGTCGGCAGCCTCGGCCGGCAGCGGGACTTCCTGGGCAGGAAGAGACCCCTGGGCCGAGGAGGCAATGCGTCCCCAGGCGAACGCCAACAGGGCGGCGACGATGATTGCCGTCACGCCCCAACTGAGCAGGTTGAAAACCAGAGGAAAGTGCTTCGCTTTACCGATAAATTTCATAAATTATCCGTGAGAGTCTCGAGGAACTCTTGATTGTTCTTCGTTTTGGCCAGGCGCTGCAAGATAGCCTCGGTGGCCACGGCAGAGTCCATGCCTGCCCCCTGCGGCGGCGGCGAAACCATCTGGATGTACATGCGCCGCATCGTCCAGACGCGCTGGAGAATATCGGGGCCGAGCAGCAGGTCCTCGCGGCGGGTGGAGGAACGTTCGATGTCCACGGCCGGGAAGATGCGCCGCTCCTGCAACTTGCGGGAGAGGTGCAGTTCCATGTTGCCGGTCCCTTTGAACTCCTCGTAAACAACATCATCCAGACGAGAGCCGGTATCCACCAAACAGGTGGCGATGATGGTCAGCGAACCGCCTTCTTCCAGGTTGCGGGCCGCCCCAAAGAAATGTTTGGGCGGGTAGAGGGCCGAGGGATCCATGCCGCCGGAGAGCGTCCGACCAGAGGGATTGACGACCAGGTTATAGGCCCGCGCCAGCCGGGTGATCGAATCCATCAAAATGACCACATGGCGGCCGATTTCGACCAGGCGCTTGGCGCGGTCGAGGGCAATCTCTGCCGTGCGAACATGCGAGGTGACCGGCTCGTCGAAAGTCGAAGCGATCACCTCGGCGTCCACCGAGCGATCCATGTCGGTGACTTCCTCCGGCCGCTCGCCAATCAGCGCCACCATCAAATGAATATCTGGATACTGGGTAGAAATGGCATTGGCCACCTGCTTGAGGATGGTGGTCTTGCCTGCCTTGGGCGGCGAGACGATCAACCCGCGCTGGCCGCGACCAATGGGGACGATCAGATTGATCAGGCGGGTGGCCAAAATATCGCTCTTGGTTTCCAAATCGAAACGCTTGTCGGGGAAGATCGGCGTCAGGTCCTCGAAACGCGGCCGGAAGCGGGCCTCTTCGGGGTCCATGCCGTTGATCGATTCGACCTTGAGTAATCCCCAGTGCCGCTCCGATTCGCGCGGCGGGCGGACATGACCGATGACCATGTCACCCGAACGCAGTTCATACCGCCGCAACTGGGCCTGCGAGACATAGACATCGTCCTCGCTGATGCTGTAACGCGCCGAACGCAAAAAACCGATGCCCTCGCCCATGATCTCGAGGATGCCGCCGCGTACGTCCAAGCCCTTTTGAGCCGCATCTTCCTGACAAATACGCAGGATCAGCGCCTCTTTTTTCAACCGGTTGGCGTTGGAAATATTGAATTCTCTGGCCAAGTCACGCAGTTCGGCCAGGGGTTTGTTTTCGAGTTCGATGATGTTCATGTTCGTTCTTCTTCAAAGCATAGAGGATTGGCGCATGCAAGGCTGGCGCCCCCAGGCGCTAAGAATAGTTAATAGGCAAAAAGGAAGATCGTCGCGCTATCAATTTATGATCTATGGGGGAAAATGAGCGATAACTTCAAGCGCATTATAGCATGCAAATGCAAGAGGCGCAAGGAAAGATCATCCGCCCACATCGGCCAGCAAGCGAGACTGGATTTCGTAGAGACGCCGATAGAGGCCGCCCCGCCGCAGCAAAACCGCATGCGTGCCGCGCTCCACGATTCGCCCCTCCTGCAGAACCAGAATCTCGTCCATGGTTTCCAGCCCCACCAGCCGATGGGTGATCAGCAGCAAGGCGCGGCCGCGCGTCTGCTCGAGGAGCGTGGCAAGAACTTCGGCCTCGGTCATCGGATCGAGATTGGCCGTCGGCTCGTCCAACAGGAAGAGCGGACTGTCCTTCAACAAAGCGCGGGCAATGGCCAGCCGTTGACGTTCCCCGGCGCTCAGCCGCAGACCACGCTCCCCCACCAGAGTCTGATAGCCTTCGGGGAGCGTCAGGATGAAATCGTGCAGACGGGCCTGGCGGGCAGCGGCCTCCAACTCCTGCAAGGAGGCATCGGGACGGGCCAGGCGCAAATTCTCGGCAATGCTGGCGTGGAACAGGTACGTGCGCTGCGAAACGACGGCGATCCAGCGGCGAACCTGCGCCGGCGGGACCTCGAGCAGGTCGCGCCCGTCGAGGCGGATGCTTCCCGCCGGAGGGTCCCAGAAGCGCTGCAAAAGCGCCGCCAGGGTCGACTTGCCCGCTCCGCTCGGCCCGACAACCGCCAGCCGCTTGCCGGGCGGCAGTTCAAAGGAGACCTCCTGCAAGACAGGCCGCTCACCGCCCGGGTATGTAAAAGTGAGGTTCGAGATCCGCCAGGCCGGGGTGACCGGTCTGCCGAGCGGCGCGCCAGGAGAAGCCGCCTCGGCGTCCACGATCTCGAACAGCCGCCGGGCCGATTCCAGACTGGCCGAGAACGTCTGCGCCGCCAGCGGCAGAGGCGTGAGGGCCTCGAAACTGGCCAGCACAACCAGCGCCAGCACCGGCAGCATGACGCCCGCCAGATGCCCGGCGGTCACCAGAGGAATAGAGAGGATCAGGGTCAGCCAGAGCGCCAGGCCAGGCAGCAGGATATTGGCTGCCGCTGCCAGGCCGGTCAGCGCGGTCAGCCGGCGCTGCGCCCGCCCGACCGCCTCCACTTCCACCGCCAGGCGGGCGGCGAAGTCGCGGCCGCGGTCGAAGGCCAGCAAATCCGCCAGGCCCTGTATCCCGTCCAGGAGGCGGACGCGCAAAGCGGCTCGTCGTTCGGTCAGGGCTGTCGCCGCCGGACGGCTAAGATGCTGGAGCGCCAGCGGCAGGCCAAAGCCGAGCAACAGGGCCAGGGCCGCATATACCCAGCCCAGCAGGGTCTGATAGCCGCCGAGGAAGACCGCCGTCAGCAGGGCAACGATCAGGGCCGAAAGCGGCGGCGCCACCGAACGCACGTAGAAATTCTCCAACACGTCCACATCGGCCACGATCCGGTTGAGCAGGTCACCGCTGCGGTATTGCATCAGACGCGCCGGCGCCAGCGGTTCGAGGCGGGCGTAGAACCAGGTGCGCAAACGGGCCAGCAGGCGAAAGGTCACGTCGTGCGAGACCAATCGTTCCAAATAACGCAAAATGCCGCGCGCCAGTCCAAAGAAGCGCACCCCCACCACTGCCACTTGCAAATCGGCAATCGAAGGATGGAGCGCGGCAGTGGCGATCAACCAGGTCGAGGTGCCCATCAAGCCGACGTTTGCCCCCACCGTCAGCGCCCCCAGCAAAACCGAAAGCGCAACCCGGTGCCAGGCACCGCTCAAGAAATGAAGAAGGCGCAAAGCGGTTGGCAGACGGCGAGGAGGAGAAAACTCTGCAGAAGGTGGACCAGACGCGGTGTCCGTCTCGATTTCCGCCCAACGAGGTGGAGACGGTCGAGAGGCTTGCTCCCTCTCCGGCTGCCGCGCCGCCTCCTGCCGGCCGACCAGGCGGGCATACAAGCCTCCGGCGCTCGATAACTCGGCATGCGTCCCGCTCTCCACCACCCGCCCGCCAGACAGAACAAAGATGCGGTCGGCCCCGGCGACCGTATTCAGGCGATGGGCGATGGTCAGGACGGTACGCCCCTGCATCAGACGGCGAACCGCGTCCTCCAGGAGGGCTTCGGACTCCGGGTCGAGGCTGGAGGTCGGCTCGTCCAGGATGAGGAAAGGAGCGTCCTTGAGAAAGGCGCGCGCCAGCGCCAGACGCTGCGCCTGTCCGCCGCTCAGGCGCGCCCCCTCCTCGCCGATGACCGTCTCGAGTCCCTGCGGCAGGCTGCGGACGAATCCGTCCAGGTGGGCAGCGCGCAGGGCGGCCTCCATCTCTTCCAGGCCGGCCTCTGGTTTGGCGATGCGCAAATTGTTCGCCAGCGTATCATGGAAGAGATACGGCGTCTGCGGCACCCAGGCCACCTGCGCCCGCCAAACCTGAGGCGGGATGGCCGTCAGCGGCACAACGCGCCCCCCGGCGAGAAGCGTCATTTGCCCCCCGCTCGGCTCGAGGAAACGCAGCAACAGCGCCGCCAGGGTGGACTTCCCCGCCCCGCTCGGCCCGACCAGCGCCAGACGCTCCCCGGCGCGAATTTGCAGGTCAACGCCCTGCAGGGCCGGGGTCGAGTCGCCGGCATAGGCCAGGGAAATCCCCTCGAGGACGAGCGACCACTGAGCCGGCAGGGCGGCCGGCCAGGCAGAAGGCGGGACAGGCGTCTGGCTTTCCGGGCGGGAAAGCGGGGCGTCGAGAATTTCGAAAATGCGCTGGGCGGCGGTCGTCCCGGCCATGCCGGCATGGAAACGCAGCCCCAACATGCGCAGCGGCAGATAGAATTCGGGCGCCAGCAGCAACACGAAAAACGCCTGCCGGAATTCCAGCCAGCCGTAGAGCAGGCGCAAGCCGACCTCGACCGCCACGACCGCCACGCTCAAGGTTGCCAGCAATTCGAGCGCCAGTGCGGAGAGGAAAGTGACCCGCAGCACCGAAAGCGTCACCCGGCGGTAGCGGTCGGAGGCGTCGGCCAGTTCGCGGATGCGGTCGCGCTCACGCCCGAACTGCTTGAGCGTGACCAGGCCCTGCAAACTATCGAGAAAAGAGGCCGACAGGCGGCCCAACAGCGTGTACTGGCGGCGAGTCAGCACCTCGCCCGTCCGCCCGATCAAAATCATAAAGAACGGGATGAGAGGCGCCGTCAGGAGCAGGACCAGGCCCGAAATCCAATCCAGCGGAAAGACGAAGAACAGGATCGAAAGCGGGACGACGGCGGTCACAACCAACTGGGGCAGGTATTGGCCGAAGTAAGCGTCCAGCGCTTCGACCCCCTCGACTGCCGCGGCGGTCAGTTCGCCGCTGCGTTCGCCGCGGGTGTAGACGGGCCCCAGGGCGAGCAACTTGTCGAACAATTTGGCACGCAGGTCGCGCTTGACGCGTACTGCCACCGCCCCTGCGGCAGCCTCTCCCAGCCAGGCCAGCAGCGCCCTCAGACCAATGACTGCCAGCAAAAAGGCAAGCAAACCGGTCACGGCCTGCAATTCTGCACCGCCCAGAAAGACATCGTCAACCAGAAGGCTCAGGCCGCGCGCCTGCGCGATCGCCAGCCAGCCGGTCAGGAGACCAGAAAGGATGGTCAGAACCAGGCCAAGGCGGGCGGTGCGAGTGAGAGCCAGAAGACGACGATGCATGGGGAGTCAGGAGTCGGGAGTCAAGAGTCGGATAATCGAATAGAGAGGAACTGAAGTCGAGAGAAAAACGGAAGGTTGGAGGGAATGTTCCCGGCAACCTTCCACTCTTTCCGACTTCCGATTCGCAACGTCAATAGATCAGCGTTTTTGGGTCGGTCGTGACCCGCTTGCGGAAGACCCAGTAGGTGTAGCCCTGATAGATCAGCACGATCGGGACGAAAATGGCCGCCACGATGCTCATCACCCGCAAGGTATATGGCGAAGAAGCCGCGTTCCAGATGTCGAGGCTGAAGGCCGGGTCGGTCGTGGAGATCATGACGCGCGGGAACGTAGCGACGAAGAAGGCCGCCATCGTCAGCACGATGGTCAGGGCCGTCATAACGAAGGCCCTGCCGCTCCGCTGGCGGGAGACGAACCAACCGGCCAGCAACAAACCGGTCAGGGCCAGCACAAGGAAGACAACAAAGGTCGCGCCGCGGTAAGGCAGCAGGTCGGTGTAGAAGAACGTCGCGGTGGCCAGGAGGACGGCCAAGATGAGGGCCGGCAGCCAGAGTTTCTTCGCCCAGGCCCCGGCGCGAGATTTGATTTCACCGTCGGCTTTCAGGGCCAGGAAAATGGCCCCGTGCAGCAGGAAGACCGAGAGGGAGGTCAGACCGCCGAGCAGGCCGTAGGGGTTGAGCAGGGTAAACAGGTTGCCGGTAAACATCATGTTGCCGTCAATCGGCAGGCCCTTCGCCAGATTGGCAAACGCCACCCCCAACAGCAACGCCGGGACGAGCGACCCGCCAAAGATGGCCCAGTCCCAGAAAGCGCGCCATTTCGGGTTGTAATCCTTCGAGCGGAACTCAAAGGCCACGCCGCGCACGATGAGCCCGAGCAGGAGCAGGAAGAAGGCCAGGTAGAAGCCGCTGAACAGGGTCGCGTACCACTGCGGGAAGGCGGCAAAGGTCGCCCCACCGGCGGCAATCAGCCAGACCTCGTTGCCGTCCCAGTGCGGGCCGATGGTGTTGATCACGGCGCGGCGCTCCTCATCCTTCTTGCCAATGAAGGGCAGGAGCATGCCCACGCCGAAATCGAAGCCTTCCAGGAAGAAGAAGCCAATCCACAGGACAGCAATCAGGATGAACCAAAGAGTGTTGAGGTCGAACATGACAGCCTCCTATTTCTCCGCCAGCGCCGGTTCGCCGATGACGCCCTTGTCGGTCGCGTCGGGGCCGGCCTTGGCGAAACGGGTCAAGAGGTACACATCGGCCGCCATCAGGGCGGCATAAATGGCCACAAAGCCAATCAGGGTGAACAGAATCATGCCCGAGGTCAGGTTCGGCGACATGCCATCCTGCGTGCGCAACAGCCCCTGCACGATCCAGGGCTGGCGTCCCATTTCGGTCGTGATCCAGCCGCCGGTGTTGGCCAGGTAGGGCAACAAGATCGCCAGCGGGAACCAGCGCATCAGTTTCATCTGTTCCGTTCGTTTGCGCAACATCGCCAGCACAGCCAGGCCCGAGATGGCAATCATCAGCAAGGCTGAATAGAACATGACGCGGAACCCCCAATAGACAAAGACCATCGCGGGGATGTAATCGCCCGGCCCATACATCTGTTCATATTGGGCCTGAACCTGCTGAACGCCCGGCACTTCGCAATCCAGGTTGAAGCAGGAGATCAGGCTGAGCAGGCGCGGGATACGCAACGACCAGAGTTCTCCCTTGCCGGTCGAATCGAACAGGGTGAGGACCGAGAAATCCGAGCCGGGGACAGCCGGATCGTTGTACCACAGCGCCTCAATCGCTGCCATCTTCATGGGCTGAGTCTGCATCACTTCCACGCCCTGCTCATGGCCGATTACGCCGGTCAGCAGCACAGAAACCAAGCCCAGCACGGCGGCAATCTCGAACGACTTCTTGAAGATTTCCACATTTTGCTTGCGGGCCAGATGCCAGGCGCTGATCCCGAGCATGAAGAAGGCCGCTGTAGTCAAACTGGCCAGAATGGTATGCGGGAAAGCCAGCCAGGCCTTGCGATTGAAGATCAAGGCACCGAAATCATTCAACACCAGACGAGAGGTCGCCGCGCTGGCGGGATCGTAGCCGATGGGATGCTGCATGAACGAGTTGGCGATCAAAATCCACAACGCCGACAGATTCGAGCCGAGCACCACCAGCCAGATAGAGGCCAGATGCAGTTTCTTGGGAGCGCGCTCCCAGCCGAAAATCCAGATGCCCAGGAAGGTCGACTCCATGAAGAAGGCCAGCAGGGCCTCGATGGCCAGCGGCGCGCCGAAGATGTCGCCCACGTAGCGGGAGTACTCCGACCAGTTCATGCCAAACTGGAATTCCTGGACAATGCCGGTCACCACCCCCATAGCAAAGTTGATGAGGAAGAGTTTGCCCCAGAACTTGGTCATACGCTTCCACTTCTCCTCGCCGGTGCGGTAATACAGGGTGTGCATGACTGCCACCACCCACACCAGCCCCAGCGTCAACGGGACAAAGAAGAAGTGGTAGATGGTCGTGGCTGCAAATTGCAGCCGAGAAAGGACAACAGGATTCATACAACCTCCCGAACCAACCGATTTGCGAAACAATGCACACAGGTAGTTTACGAATGTTTAAGTCGAATGTCAAGCCAAAAAACGGAGAATTAAGACCTTCTAATAATCATCCCGAAATGAAAACCGTTTGGCAGCCCAAATGCAACGGTGCATACAAACTTCATTTTTTATTTCTGTGACTCCACCGCAAAAACTCGCCATAAAGTATAAAGCCCCCCAGGTTGTCCTGGGGGGAAGTCGTTTAGTACACGAAGGCCTTCTTCTCAAGCCCAACTCGCTTGCGGAAGACCCAATAGGTCCAGCCCACGTAAGCCAGGACGATGGGGACGAAGACCACCGCCACAATCGTCATCACCGTCAGCGTGTAGGGCGTGGACGAGGCGTTGGCAATCGTCAGGCTGTACTCCGGCTTGATGGTGGAGATCAGGATGCGCGGGTACAGACCGGCAAAGACCATGATGGTGGCGAAGACGACCGTCAGCGAACCCATGAGGAAGGCCAGGCCGTCTTTCTTGGCGTTGCGGAAGTAGCCCACCAGCAGCAGCGCCACCGCCGCCAGCGCGGCCGGAATCAGCCCGTTGACGCCCGGCTTGGTCAGGATGTCGGTGGCAAAGAACGTCCAGACGACGAACGCGACCGTCAGCACGGTGGCGGCAATCCAGGTCTGGAAGCCGACCTTGCGGGCGCGCTCGGCCATTTCGCCTTCCAATTTGAGAGCCAGGAAGTTGGCTCCGTGCATCAGGAAGAGGGCCACAAAAACCAGCCCGCCGAGAATCGAATACGGGTTGAGCAGCGGCAACAGGCCGCCCCAGTAGTTCATATTTTCGTCAATCGGGAAGCCGCGCATCAGGTTGCCGACCGCCACGCCCCACAAGAGGGCCGGCAGCGCCGAGCCGATGAAGATCATCCAATCCCAAGCGGCGCGCCATTTGACGGATTCGCGCTTCGAGCGATATTCGATAGCCACGCCGCGCAGGATGAGCGCCACCAACATCAGCACGAGCGCCAGGTAGAAACCGCTGAACAAGGTGGCATACACATGCGGGAAGGAGGCAAACATTGCCCCGCCGGCGGTCAACATCCAGACCTCGTTGCTGTTCCAGAACGGCCCGAAGGTGTTCAGCACGGCGCGGCGCTCTTCGTCTTTCTTCGCCAGGAAGGGCAGCCACATGCCGACGCCGTAGTCGAAGCCCTCCAGGAAAAAGAAGCCGATGAACAAAATCGTTACCAGGATAAACCAGACAGTTTGCAGTACCATGTCTACCTCCTCTCAGTCTGCGGCCGCAGGCTCGGCCTCGCGGACTTTGACATCCGCCGTGCCGTATTTCACGGCCAGGTTGAAAGCGACCACCGCCAGCACGCCGTAAAGCACGCCGAGGGCGACCAGCGAGAAGCCGATGTTCCAGGCCGGGACATTGGGCGAAACAGCGTCTTCGATTTTTTGCAAGCCGAAGACGATCCATGGCCAGCGGCCGGTCTCGGCCATCACCCAGCCAAAGGTGGAGGCCAGATACGGCAAGACAGGCGCCCACTGGATGACCTTCAGGAAGCCTCGCTTGCCGTCAATTTCGCGCTGGCCGTTGCTCCACAGGACGGCCAGCAGCGCCAGCAAGACCATCAACATGCCCGCGCCGACCATAATGCGGAACGACCAGAAATTGAGCGCCACCGGCGGGACGTAATCGCCGGCGCCGTATTGGGCAACCGCTGCCGCTTGCAGGTCACGAATGCCCTGCACTTCGCCGCTGAAGTTGTTGTAGGAGAGGAAAGACAAAACGCCCGGAATTTTCACCTCGAAGGTGTTGGCCTGCTTCTGCTCGTCAATCCCGGCCACGATGGCAAAGCCGGCGGGCTGCTCGGTCTCCCAGAGCGCCTCGGCAGCCGCCATCTTCAGCGGCTGATGCTGCACCAGGAACTGCCCCTGAAAGTGACCGATCACGCCGACCAAAACCGCGCCGATGAGGGCGTACACCGCCGCCCATTGGAACGAGGGACGGAAGATGGTGACATCGTGCTTGCGCAGGATGTGCCAAGCGCTGAAAGCCATGACCACAAAACCGGCCATTGCAACCCCCGCCGAGAGAACGTGCGGGAACTGATACCAGACGTTCGGATTGCCCAACAGGGCGAAGAAATTCTGCATCGTGGCGCGTCCGCCCTCGATGGCGTAGCCGACCGGGTTCTGCATGAACGAGTTGGCGATGAGAATCCACAGCGCCGAAACGTTCGAGCCGATGGCGACCAGCCAGGCCGCCGCCAGATGCGCCTTCTTGGAGAGTCGCTCCCACCCGAAGAGCCAGACGCCGATGAAGGTTGATTCCATGTAGAAGGCCAGCAGCGCTTCGATCGCCAGCGGCGCGCCGAAGATGTCGCCCATGAAGCGGGAATACTCCGACCAGTTTAGCCCAAACTGGAACTCTTGGACGATACCGGTCACGACGCCCATGGCGAAGTTGATGAGAAACACCGTCCCCCAGAATTTTGCCATTTTCTTGAAGCGCTCGTCTCCACTGCGCACGTATTTCGTCTCCAAGATGGCGACGAAAATCGAAAGCCCCAACGTCAGCGGGACGAAAAAGAAGTGATAGATGGTGGTAATGGCAAATTGCCAGCGTGCAAGAGCAAGGGCATTCATAGCGCCTCCTTACGAAAAATCAAGATTTGGTGGGGATGTGGGGAAGAAAGGGATACGTTTTCTGTTCGTTTGCCTCCTGTGCCAGTTCAGAAAATGTGGTTTTGCCGAGTTCTTCCAGAATCATCAACTGCAACCGATCCCAGCGCGTGCGCACCGGGCAGCGATGTTCGAACGGGCAGGCGCGTTCGCCCAACATGCACTCCGAGAGCAGGAGCGGCCCTTCCATCAGTTCGACGATCTCGCGCAGGGTAATTTGTTCGGCCGGGCGGCCCAGTTCCAGCCCGCCGTCGCGACCGGGAAAGGTTGCCACGATTCCCGCCTGGGCCAGGCCTGCCACAATACGCGACAAAAAGGCCGCCGGAATGAGCATCTCCTTCCCGATCGAGGCGGAAGAGAGACGCCTTCCCGGCGGCTGTTTTGCCAGGGCAAGCACCACGCGGATGGCGTAATCGGTTTGGCGGTTGATGCGAAGCATCTTGTTCCTTACTAAATTAGTAAACGTTTACTTATATTGTAATGTTTCAACTCTCCCTTTCAAGCGCCGTTTGTCATAATCTCGTGTAACAAATATCACATTGCGGCATAGCAAAACCGAAGTAGGTCGGATTGCCAATCCGACCTACGCATTTGCCGGAAACATCAGAACGCTAGATCAGCGTCATCGCGCAGCCATCGGCGCGCGGATCGGAGCCGCCGATGAGGACGCCTGTCTGCGGGTCGCGCAGGATGACCTGTCCGCGCCCGAAGAGCGCCCGCTCCCAGCCGGTCACGCGCCGGACCGGATGGCCGCGTCCCGCCAAATCGGCCAGAGTCTCCCCCGAAATGCCCTCCTCCAGCGCCACCCCTCCCCCGGCGGTGCCGTCCTCGATGCAGAAGCGCGGCAGGTCGAGGGCCGTCTGCGGGTCGAGGCCCTGGGCGAGGGCGAGGAAGACCTGCACATGTCCCTGCGGCTGCATGAATCCGCCCATCACGCCCATCGGGCCGACGAGCGAACCATCGTCCCGGCGCGTGATGAGCGCCGGAATAATTGTGTGATAGGGCCGCTTGCCGGGGGCGAGGGCGTTGGGGTGCGCCGGGTCGAGGCTGAAGTTGTGGCCGCGGTTCTGCAGGGTGAAGCCCCAGCCTTTGGGGACGATGCCCGTGCCGAAGCCCATGTAGTTGCTGTTGATGAACGAGCAGGCATTGCCCCACCGATCCACCACACAGAAATAGACCGTGTCCGAAGCGGCCAGCGGCACGCCGCGCTTTTGGTCGAGGGTCGCCCGGCGCGGGTCGAGCAGACGGCGGCGCTCGGCAGCGTAGGCTTTGGACAGGAGAGCCGGATAGACTTCCGAAGTCTTCCAGACTTCGGAAGTCTGCGGGTGGCGCGGGTCGGCCACGTACCAGCGCGTGTCGGCAAAGGCCAGGCGCAGGGCCTCGATTTCCAGATGCAGGCGGTCGGGATGGAGCGGGTCGGCGGGCAGGTCGAAGCCTTCGAGGATGTTGAGCGCGAGAAGTGTTGTGATGCCCTGCCCGTTGGGCGGACATTCCCACAAGCGCAGGTCTCCATACGTGACCGAGATGGGTTCGTCCCAGGTGGAGGTGTGGGCAGCGAGGTCATCGAGCGTCAGGCAGCCGCCCGCCTGCCGCAGGGTGGCGACGATGGCCTCGGCAATCTCGCCCTCGTAGAAGGCTCGCTTGCCGCCCTCGGCCACGGCGCGCAGGGTGCGCGCCAGGCCGGGGTTGCGGAAGAGTTCGCCGGGCCTGGGGCCGCGCCCCTGGAGGGTCATCTCGCCGCCGTTGAGGGCGCTCTGCAACTGCCGCTCGGCGGCGCGCTGCCAAAAATAGGCCGTGACGGGCGCCACCGGGAAGCCCTCCTCGGCCAGGCGGATGGCCGGAGCGAGGACGGCGGGCAGGCCGAGAGTCCCGTAGCGGGCGAGCAGGTCGCACCAGCCGGCGCAGGCGCCGGGGACGGTGACGGTGTAGGGATGGTAAGGGGGAAGAGTGGGGACGGTGGACAGCGGACGGTGGACGGTGGACGGTTCAAGGTTATCGAGAAAGCCTTCGGCCTGCAGGCGCCCCAAAGTCAGAGCGGCCGGGGCGCGGCCGGACCCGTTGAGGGCGGTAATTTGTCCTGTCGCCGCCTCGTAGTAGAGGGCAAACATGTCGCCGCCGATGCCGGTGGAGGTCGGCTCGGTGACGTTGAGCGCCGCGGCGACGGCCACGGCTGCATCGGCCGCGTTGCCGCCCCGGGCGAGAATCTCCAGGCCGGCGGCGGTCGCCAGCGGCTGGGAGGAGGCCACCATGCCGTCCCGCCCCATCACGGGCGAGCGGCGGGAGGGGTAGAGGAATTCGGGCATTTCGTCTCGTGAGGATGTGGCAAAGGATCAGGTCTGAGGCGTGGTATCGTCCTTGGGCGGTTTGGGGGTAGAACGTTTTTTGACGTTTTTATTTGAGGCCGGTTTTTCCAGAAAGATGTCATAGCCGCAATAGGTGCAATGGATAACACCTTTTCCGGCCAAGCGCAGTTCACCGCCGCATTGGGGACAACGCCCAAAATCGCGCAGCATTTTGGCTTCTTCGGAATAGAGGGTTTTCTCTTCCCAATGCACATAGCCGGGAAACTTCCCCTCTGCAACCGCAACGGCCAACCAGTCCTCGAGGATTTCCTGGGGGATCCTAAATTCCCCGGCCAATTCAGCAAAAGAGATTTGGCCGCGCAAGGCAACAAGGGCTTTTAACTCGCCGAGTTTTCTCTGCACCACCCATGGCTCTAAATATAAACCGTATTGTGGGTAAGGCGTGCCTTTGATTTGGCCGCGCTCCAACAAAGCAACCAGCACCCGTTGCACTTCCAACTCTGATGTTTTGAGGTAGTGCGCGAGGTCTCTGTAGGTGACAACGTCATCCTGGCGGCGCAGAAAGTCGAACGCACGTTCGCAGCGCTCTTCGAAAATGGCGGCATCGATCTCGGCGGGCAGTTTTGGAAGAGCAATAAGGGGAGGAATCAGCACGACCAAAAACACCGGCAAACAGAAAATCGCTATTATCAAGCATAACGTTGCCAGACTTATCTGAGGAGACTCCCCCGAGGTTGGAACGACGAACAGAATGGCACCCGCTACCACAAGAAGAAAGATCAAAAGACTAAGCGCAAGGCGCGGGCCGACCCGTCGCGAGGTGAAGGCAGAAATTAACAGAAGAATAGAGGTAAGCGGAATAAAAAACAATACTTGCAATCCAATGCTAGCCATTTTCCCATCCGGGGCATCCAATAAAGCCAGAATGGAAATCAAAAGGCCGGACAAGAAAAAGATGAGCGCGAAACCGGCAAAAACCAGCGAGGCTCCTTCAGGACGGATGAGTTTGAACAAGGCTTTTCGGTTCATGACAGGTACATGTGCTTCCAATAAATAATAGACTTTATCTGCAATCACCTTTACCGCCAAGACGCCATGGCGCCGAGCCCACTTGGAATTCGCCAAGAGCCTTTCTTGGCGAATTTCAGGAAGATTCTTGGCGTTCTTTGCGCCTCGGCGGTTATTACGAATAAAGTTTAATGCAAAGTAGCCTTATTCCCCCTTCGACGGCAACGCGGTCACCAGCACCTTGTCGACGCGGTTGCCGTCCATGTCCATCACTTCGAAGCGCAAGCCGTTCCACTCGAAGCGGTCGGCAGGTTTGGGGATGCGCCCCAGGTGGGTCATGATGAAGCCGCCCAGCGTTTCATACTCTTCCTCGGCAGGCAGGGAGCGCAGGTTGAAGATTTCTTTGAAATCTTCGTTGGAAATCATGCCGTCCAGCAGCCAGGAACCGTCCTGACGCTGGGTGGCCTGCGGCTCGCCGTCGAACTCGCCGACAATTTCCTCGAGGATGTCGGCCAGGGTGAGCAGGCCCTGCACGACGCCGAATTCGTCCACCACCAGCATCAGGTCGCGTTGGGTTTCGCGGAACATTTCCAGGGCGCGCGAACCGAAGGCGGTTTCGGGGATGAAAATCGGCGGGCGAGTCAGTTTCTCCAGGTCTTTGCCGCTGCGGAGATCCGCCAGCAGGACATCCTTGGCCTTGACGACGCCGAGGGGACGGTCGAGGCTATCCTCGCCGACCGGGAAGCGCGAGTAGGGGCTTTCGGCGATCTTGCGGCGGATCTCCTCTGCCGTATCGTGAATATCGAGCCAGACGATTTCATTGCGCGGCGTCATCAGGGCGTTGACGCGCTGGTCGGAGAGCGAAAAAACGCCCTCGACCATGTCCTGCTCGGTCTCCTCGAAGACGCCCGCCTGCGTGCCCTGGTCGAGTTGCACCAGGAGTTCTTCTTCGGTGACCGGCGCTTCGGCCACCTGCCGGGCGCCGAGCAGGCGCAGGATCAGGTCGGTAGATTTGCTCAACAGCCAGACAAAGGGAGTGAACAGTTTGGAGATGAACAGCATCGGCGCGGCGATGACCGAGGCCAGGCGTTCGGGATTCTGCAGGGCCAGCCGCTTAGGCACCAGTTCGCCCAGGACGATGGAGAAATAGGAGGTGACAAGGACGCCGACGGCCACGCCGAGGGTGGTGCTGAAGGCCGCCAGCGCCGGGAGGCGAGAAAGCCAGTCCATCGAAAGCCGCGCCGCCAGCGCGCCGGTGATGGCGCCGGTGAGAATATCGGTGACGGTGATGCCGATTTGAATGGTGGAAAGGAACTGATTGGGCGACTCGACCAGCCTAAGCGCCGTCTGTGCGCCGCGTCGGCCCTCGTTGAGGCGTTGCTGCAAGCGCGCCTTGCGCGCCGCGAGCATGGCTGCCTCCGACATGGCCAAGATTCCGTTGAAAATAATCAGAAGGAAGATGACAAGAATTTCGTTCCAGGCTGTGTCCATACACTACTTTCCGGCAGACAGCCGTCTACCGTCCACCGTCCACTGTTTGTGATTTGCCGTGCGCCGTCTGCCGTCTAATCAAACCACTTCAATCCCTGCGCCTTCGACGGCCTCCCCGATGATCCAGGCCGGCTGACCCATCTCCTGCGCCCGCGCCAGGAACGCGGCGGCCTCGGACCTCGGGACGGCCAGCAGCAGCCCGCCGCTGGTCTGCGGGTCGAAGAGGAGCATCTGCTGCTCGTCGGAGATGCCCTCGGCAAAGCGGACGCGCGGCGCGAAGTAGAGGCTGTTATCGGAGGCGCCGCCGGGGAAGGTCCACATCTCGGCGTATTTGCGGGCGCAGGAGACAAAGGGGATGCGCGCCATCTCCAAGCGCAAGCCCAGGCCGGAGGCCTCGGCCATCTCCAGGCCATGACCGAGCAGGCTGAAACCGGTGATGTCGGTGCCGCTGCGCAGGCCGAATTCCACAGCCAGGGCGGCGGCTTTGTCGTTGAGGCGCTTCATCCAGTTGACCACTTCGTCCACATCGGCGGGGTCGGCTTTTCCGGCTTTGAGGGCGGTGGTGGTCACGCCGAAGCCGAGCGGCTTGGTCAGGACGAGGACATCGCCAACTTTGGCGCCGCCTTTGGAGAGATATTTCTGCGGGTGGACAAAGCCCAGCACCACCAGGCCGTACTTCGGCTCCTTGTCCTGGACGGTGTGCCCGCCGGCGATGACCACCCCGGCCTCGCGGCACTTTTCGGCGCCGCCGCGCAGGATCTCGCCGTTGACTTCCGGCGGCAGGTCGGGCGGCAGGGCGGCCACGTTGAGGGCCAGGAAGGGCCGCCCGCCCATGGCGTAAACGTCCGAGAGGCTGTTGGCGGCGGCAATGGCGCCGTAATCGTAGGGATCATCCACCACCGGGGTGAAGAAGTCGGTGGTGATGACGAGGGCGCGCGTCGAATCCAGCCTCCAGACGGCAGCATCGTCGGGGCCGCCGAGGCCGACCAAGAGGTCCGGGAAGGAATCGGCCTCAAAGAGGGACTGAACCGGGCGCAGCACCTGCGCCAGCGTCTCCGCGTTGAGTTTGGAGGCTCAACCGGCGCAACTGGAGAGGCTGGTCAGGCGGATCTGGCGTCCGCTGGGAGCAGGAATCTCCACGAACCGATCTCCTTTTATGGATTGGGCAGCGGCAAAACAAGGGGCGTATCGCTGGGCAGGTACATGACCTGCACGTTGGGCGCCAGCCGCTGAATGTACTCATAGGTCAACAGTTCGGGGTTTTCGCGCAAAACCTGGGCCAGAAGATTCCAGGCCTCGGCCTGGGCCTGGGCGCGGATGATGATGGCCTGGGCTTCGCCCTGGGCGGCGATGACGGCCGCATCGGCCTGCCCTTGGGCTGTCTGGCGGAGTTGTTCGGCCTCCTGGCGGCGCTGTTCGACGACAAACTGGGCTTGCAAAGCCTGCTGCTCGGCAATCTGCTTCTGTTCGACCGCCGCGGCGTATTCCTCGCTAAAGTGAATATCGCGCAACACAAAATCTACCAGGAGCAAGTCGTTCTCTCCGAGTTTGAGCGCCAATTCGCTCGTAATTCTTTCTTCCAACTCGGCGCGTTTGGTGCTGACGATCTCTTCCACCCCATATTGCGAGGCGATATCGCGGATGATGCCGCGCGTCAATGGGCGCACCACCTCCGCCTGGTAACGATCCTGCCAGTCAATGTGTAACTGCACCACCCGATCTGGATTGATGGCGTAGATGACCGAGGCGTCAATATAGACCTCCTGGCCATCTTTGGTGCGGGCGCGGATAGAATCGTCACCGTAAACATCCCCCTCGCTTGCCGCGACCGACATGGTGTAGGTCTGGCGGGAAATCGAGTACAGCCGCACCGCCTCGCCCGGGATAATCCAGTGCAGGCCGGGGCCGAGGGCTTCCGTGCGGTACCCTTGCGGGTCATAAGGTGAGATGACGATGCCTCGCTCCTCCGGCTGGACGAAGACCAGGCCGGCGCTCACCACCGTCAGAGCGACAGCCACCACCAGGCCGCCCACAATCAGGCTACTCAGGTTGCGCGTCGGACGGCCGCGCGAGGCGCGCACAACCGCCAGAACGACCATCCCAACAACAACTAGCCATGATAACGTAGCAATTCCTTTGACAAAATCAGCAAAGTTCATAACTTCCTCCTTTTGGGAATATTATAACCGCGGCTATTAAAACGACAAAGCAGATGCCCTCTGCATCTGCCGGTCATCGTCTCTCTTCTAGCGCCAGATACGGAATGAGGTGGTTGTGGTGGCAACTAATCCGCCCATTTCTGCCCGCACATTGACTTCGATCAGGCTCCCATAGACCTGGTTCTGGAATTGAACGTCGCCGATGACCGCCACGCCATTGGCGTCGGTCACGGCGCTGTAGGTACGCGCTGGCCCGTAGGAAAAGTTGACCGTTACCACCACCTGCGCGCCGGCCACGGGCGTCAGGGTCTGATCCTGGACAATGACATAGATCCGTTGGGTGTCGCTGGGAAGGGTCACTGCCTTCCACACAAAAGCCGAGGCCCGCAAAGATGTGATAGAAGAGACCGCCACCGTTCCGCCAATTTCGGCAGGCGGAACCGGCAGGAGACGAGCCGCGTCCTCGCCAACGCGGTCGAAATAGATGCGCCCCAGGTCCGAGAGAACGACATTCTGGCCGCGCGGCCGCTCAGGATGCCACTCGAAACGGGCGCGCTCGAAATAC
The DNA here is from genome assembly GCA_937960595.1 of uncultured Anaerolineales bacterium. Taxonomy (GTDB): domain Bacteria; phylum Chloroflexota; class Anaerolineae; order Anaerolineales; family Villigracilaceae; genus JAFGSI01. Next base: position 58,311 of record CALGPL010000010.1, read on the forward strand.
TGCATGATGCGGCCGTCCGGCTGGAATTCGAAGGCCGAGATGGGATTGCCGAACCGCGCCGCCCCGCCATGAGCGTCATAATAGGCCAGAAAATCATAGCAGACGGAAAAACCGCTCGAGAACTGTCGGCAGGCGCCGGCGACGTTTACGTTCAAGGACGGGGCGCCCGGCACGTAGAGCAGCGAACCCAACGGCGTCAACTGGACTTGCTGCCCGACCGGCATCTCCGGCCGCCACTCGAAGCGGGCGCGCTGAAAATACTGGACGGTCAACCCCGACCGATCCGCGAATTGCTCTGTGATCGGCGATCCGAAGACCAGTTCAGCCTCCGGAACACTCTGATAGAACAAATAGAACTCGCCGACGACATTGTGTCGCGTATCGGGAAAATACCTGCCCGTCGTCTGCTGGGCATGCACAGGCACCCCTCCCGCCAGCAGAGCCAGGCAGGTCAAGAACAAAACGACACGTTTGATCACGAGAATCGCACCCTGTTGTGCTCATTATACACAATCCAGGGGCGGCAAACAATATGCGACTTAACAAAATTTTAAGAGTGCCTGGACGATTCGCTCCGCCGCCCGGCCGTCTCCAAAAGGATTGACCGCCCGCGCCATCTGCCGGTAAGCGACCGGATCGTCGAGCAGACGGGCGGCTTCGCCGGCCACTGCGGCGCGTTCGGTGCCGACCAGTTTCAGCACCCCCGCCTGCACCCCCTCCGGCCGCTCGGTCACAGCCCGCAGGATCAGCACCGGCACGCCAAAGGCCGGGGCTTCCTCCTGGATGCCGCCCGAGTCGGTCAGCACCAGGGCGGCGCGCTTCATAATCTGAATCAGGGGCAGGTAATCCAGCGGCGGCAGGAGGGTAATGTGCGGCGTCGCTGCCAGCAAGCGGTGAACCGGCTCCTGGACATGCGGATTGAGATGCACCGGATAGACGATCTCGACATCGCCGCGACCGGCCAGGTCGCGCAGGGCCAGGCAGATATTTTCCAGCGGCTGGCCAAAATTCTCGCGCCGGTGGGCCGTGACCAGCACCAGCCGCCGTTTGCCGATTTCCAGCCGCTCCAACAGACGCGCCACCTCCGCCGGCGGCGGCTCATTGGCCACCACCTGCAAGGCATCAATGACCGGGTTGCCGGTCACGACGACAGCCGCCTCCGGCACGCCCTCGCGCAAGAGATTCTGGCGCGCCCATTCGGTGGGCGCAAAATGCAGGTCGGCGATCACGCCCGCCACCCGCCGGTTGATCTCCTCCGGAAAAGGCTGCCAGCGGTCGCCCGTCCGCAGGCCGGCCTCCACATGACCGACGCGGATGCGGCGGTAATAGGCCAACAGGGAAGCAATGGCCACGGTGGTGGTGTCGCCCTGCACCAGCACCCAGTCTGGCCTGGCCTCCACCAGGACGGGGTCCAGGCCGGTAAAGATGGCCGCCGAAAGTTCGGCCAGCGATTGATCCTCGCGCATCAGATCGAGGTCGTAATCGGGGCTGATCTCGAACAGGCGCAGAATCTGATCGAGCATCTGACGGTGCTGGGCAGTGACACAGACGCGCGCCTCCACCCCCGGCGCAGCCGCCAGGGCTTTGACCACCGGCGCCATTTTCACCGCCTCGGGGCGCGTGCCGAAGACCGACAGAACGCGAATCTTTGAATCGGCTTTCACACCACTTCCCTTACTTTCCCACGCCCAGGCGGAGCAGGGTGAAACCGGCCGCTTCCCAGGCCGCCGGATCCCAGACGTTGCGCATGTCGATGGCCAGGCGGGCCGGCGTCAGGCGCGCCAGTTCGACAGGGTCGAGGGTCACGAACGGGGCATGATGAACCAGCAAGACCACACACTCGGCCTGGCAGACGGCTTCTTCCAGGCTGGCAACGCAAACGATGCCGGGCAACCCCTCCGGGCGGAGAGGCTCAAACGCCCGCACTTGGGCACCCGCCTCCTGGAGCAAATGCACGACCTCGGCCGCCGGGCTCTCGCGCAGATCGTCCACGTCCGGCTTGAACGCCAAACCAAGAACCGCGATCCGCCGTCCGGCCAGCGAGCCAAGCCCTCGTTCGATCAATTTCAGCGCAAAGCGGGGCTGCGAATCGTTGACTTGCCGAGCCGTGTAAATCAGATCGGCCAGATCGGGGGCGGCCTCGACAAAGAACCACGGATCGACGCTGATGCAGTGCCCGCCCACGCCCGGGCCGGGGCTGAGAATCTTGACCCGCGGATGGAGATTGGCGGTCGCGATCGCCTCCCACACGTCCACCCCAAAGCGTTCGGCTAACCGTGAAAACTCGTTGGCGATGGCAATGTTGATGTCGCGATAGGTATTTTCCATCAACTTGACCATTTCGGCCGTCGTCGCGTCGGTCAGGACGATCTGCCCCTTGACGAAGACCGCGTACAGGTCGCGCCCCGCCTGGGCCGAGACCGGGTCGATCCCGCCGATGACGCGGGCATTCTCGACCAGTTCACGAATGATCTGACCCGGCAGGACGCGCTCCGGCGAATAGGCCAGAAGGAAATCCTGGCCGCCCTTCAGCCCCGATTTCTCCAAAATCGGCTGCACAAGGTCAACCGTAGTGCGCGGCGGGGAGGTCGACTCCAGCACCACCAAATTGCCCTTGCGCAAAACCGGCACGATGGCCTCGGCCGCAGAAAGAACGGCGCGCAGATCGGCCAGTTTGTACTGCTTGCCATTGCTTTCGCCGAGCCGGTCCTCGTGGAAGGGCGTCGGCACGGCGATGATGAAAGCGTCGGCCTCGACCGGCTTCTCGGAGAAAGTCAGCCGGCCCGAGCGCAAGGCGGCCTCGAACGTCTCGCGCAGACCCGGCTCCTGAATGTGCAAATCGCCGCGCCGCAGCGTGGCAATGACCTGAGAGTTCACATCCACGCCCACGACTTCGACGCCATGAGCCGCAAACGTGCTGGCAGTGGGCAGGCCAATGTAGCCCAGGCCCAGGACACAGATTCGATCGAATTTCACTCGCGCTCCATGATTCGGCCCGGCCAGAATCCGCCGGGAAGTTTACCGGCCAGCCCCCCGGCTGTCCGAAGGGGTCCAGGGCTGTATTCTACCCCAAACGCGGCGCGCCGTAAAACCAAGAGGGCGGCTTTTCGTATGTCAATTGGATAAAAAGACATCGTATGCTGTATAATAAGAATGGCTCTTCGGGAAGGAAATTGAAATCATGAACGCATTCCTGCTCAACCCCAATATTGCTTACCTCTTTCTGGTCGCCGGTTCGGTCTTGACCCTCCTGGCGATTGTTACCCCGGGCACAGGAATTCTAGAGGTGGGAGCCTTGTTCTGTCTGGCGCTGGCAGGCTATGCCGTCTTCAACCTGGGCCTCAACCTGTGGGCGCTGATCATCCTGGTGCTCTGCATCGTGCCGTTCGTTTACGCCATCCGAAAACCGAAGCGCGAGTGGGCGCTGGCGCTGTGCATCCTGGGGGTGATCGTCGGCTCCCTATACCTGTTCCCACCCTCCGGATGGAGGCCGCAGGTGGATCCTCTCTTTGCCATCGTAGGCTCGCTGCTCTCGGGCGGCTTTCTCTGGCTGGTCGTCCGCAAGACGGTGCAGGCACATCTCTCCCGCCCGGCCCACGACCTCTCGGCGCTGATCGGCCAAATCGGGGAGGCCAAAACCGAGGTCCACGAGACCGGCTCGGTGCAGGTGGCAGGAGAACTGTGGACCGCCCGGAGCGAGAAGTCCATTGCGGCGGGCAAAATGGTCCGTGTCATTGGACGCGAGGGCTTCGTCCTCGTCGTCGAAGCAGCCGATAAAACCAAATAGATCGATCCAAAAGGAGGAACAGAACTATGGAATGGACTCTCTTGTTGTGCGGCATCGCCTTCATCGTCATCTTGATGGTGATCTTCCTGGCCAACGCGATCCGCATCGTGCCGGAATACCAGCGCCTGGTGGTCTTCCGCCTGGGACGCTGCATCGGCACCAAAGGCCCCGGCCTGATCCTGCTCATCCCGGTCATCGACCGGGCCGTCAAGGTGGACCTGCGCGAGCAGGTGCGTGAAATTCCTCACCAGACCTCGATCACCAAAGACAACGCGCCCATCTCGATCGACTTCCTGTGGTACTACAAAGTGCTCGACCCGGCCGAGTCGGTCCTGCAGGTGGGGAACTTCGAAGTGGCCGCCCAGGGCATGGCCACCACCACGCTGCGCGCCGTCATCGGCGGCATTCCGCTGGATGATGTGCTCTCGGAGCGCGAACACATCAACACCATGCTGCGCACCCGCCTGGACGAGGTCACCGAGCGTTGGGGCGTCAAAGTGACCAACGTTGAGATCCGCGAGATCATCCCGCCGCGCGAGGTGCAGGAGGCGATGAACCGCCAGATGTCGGCCGAACGCGTCCGCCGCGCCGTGGTGACCGAGTCGACCGGTACCCGCGAGGCAGCCATCAACGTGGCCGAAGGCGAGAAACAGGCGGCCATCCTGAAGGCCGAGGGCCAGAAACAGGCGGCCATCCTCCAGGCCGAGGGTGAGAAACAAGCCCAGGTCCTGCGCGCCGAAGGGTTCTCGGTCGCACTGGAAAAGATCTTTGCAACCGCCAAGAGCGTCGATCAAAAGACGATGACCCTGCAATACTTCGAGACCCTCAAAGCGCTGGGCGGCAGCGCAGCCACCAAATTCATCTTCCCGCTGGAATTCACCTCGATGGTCGAGAACTTCACCCGAGGGAAAGAAAAGTAACCGTCACCTCTCAAGAAGTGTTAGAATCGAGGCCTCCCGATCTTCCGGGAGGCCTCTTTCACAAACCGCCCTCATGGAAATCCTGCCCGCCTCCCTGCGTGACCTGGCCGGACTGCGCCGCCTCGAACAGGCCTGTTTCCCCCGCGACGCCTGGCCGCTGCTCGACCTGATCGCCGTCCTGAGCTGGCCCGACGTGGTGCGCCTGAAAGCCATCGCCGACGGTCAAATGGTCGGTTTCATCGCCGGCGACCTGAACCCCGCCGAACCGATTGCCTGGATTGCCACCCTCGGCGTCCTGCCCGAATACCAGCGGCGCGGCATCGGACGGGCGCTCTTGCAAGCCTGCGAAAGCCGGCTGACAGGAAAACGCATCCGCCTGTGCGTGCGCCCCTCCAACCAGGCGGCCATTCAAATGTACCTGCAAGCAGGCTATCTCGCGGTGGACACCTGGCCTCACTATTACAAGGACGGAGAAGACGCCCTCGTGATGGAAAAAGTCCACCCGGCGGGTTTATAATCGAGATGATGACGCCGCTCCCACCGCCTGTCTGGATTGCCACCCCCGAAGCCCTGGCGCGCCTCGCCTCCGACCTCTCCCATCAGCCGCGCCTGGCCGTGGACACCGAATCGAATTCCCTGCACGCCTACCGCGAACGAGTCTGTTTGCTGCAATTTTCGACGCCGCAGGCAGATTACCTGCTTGATCCGCTGGCACTGGAGGATCTCTCTCCCCTGGCCGGGCTGTTCGCCAACCCCGCCATCGAAAAAGTCTTCCACGCCGTCGAATACGATCTCATCGGTCTGCGCCGCGACCACGGCATCCAAATCGTCAACCTGTTCGACACCATGCAAGCCGCCCGCATCCTCGGATACAAGCGGGTCGGATTGGATGGGCTGTTGAGCGAAAAATTCGGCATTCAGTTGGACAAACGCTATCAGAAAGCCGACTGGGGCCGCCGGCCGCTGCCGCCCGACCTGCTCAACTACGCCCGCCTGGATACGCACTATCTGCTCGACCTGCGTGACCTCCTGCAAGCCGAACTGGCGGCGCGAGGATTGTGGCCGCTGGCGCTCGAAGAATTCGCCCGCCTGGCATTGGGAAACGGAAACGCTCGCAGCGAAGAAACCCCCTGGCAGAAACTCGGCCGGGCGCATCATCTGGACGGTCAGCAACTGGCCGTCATGCAGGAAGTATGGGCATGGCGAGAAGGGCGGGCCAGGTCTCTCGATCGGCCGGTCTTCAAAATCCTGGGCGAGAAATGGCTGGTTGCGCTTGCCCAGCACATGCCCTCCCGCCTGGAAGACTTGAGTCGGCTCGGCCTGACCCCTCGCCAGGTTCGCGCCTACGGGCGAGACCTGCTGGCAGCCGTCGAACGTGGGCGGCGGGCCGCGCCTCTCCAACGGACGCGGCTGCCGCGTCCCGGCCAGACCTACCTCGACCGCCTGGACAGTCTGAGCGAATGGCGCAAGCAGGCTGCCCGCAAAATGGGCGTCGACTCGGACATTGTCCTGCCTCGGCCGTTCATGTATGCCATTGCCGAACGCGCCCCGAAAACGCTCGACGAACTGGCAGAGGCCATGCCCAACGCTCCCTGGCGAATTGAACGCTTCGGCACAGAAATCCTGGCCGCGATTCGCAGGAAGAAATGATTTTGGGCTAGACAGACGAGAGACCCTATGCACATCCACTTCAACGGCGCGGCCCGCACCGTCACCGGCTCCCAATACCTGCTGGAAGCCAATGGCGCCCGAATCCTGATCGAATGCGGCCTGTTCCAGGGCCGCCGGGCCGAGACCTACGAACGCAACCACAATTTCCGCTTCGACCCGGCCAGGCTCGACGCCGTTCTGCTCTCGCACGCTCACATTGACCATAGCGGCAACCTGCCCAACCTGGTCAAGCAAGGATACGCCGGCCCGATCTACGCCACGCCGGCGACGGCCGACCTGGCCGACATCATGCTGCGCGACTCGGGTCACATCCAGGAAGCCGATGTCCTCTTCGTCAACAAGCGCAGGGCCGAGCGCGGCGAACCGCCGGTCGAACCGCTCTACACCGAGCGAGACGCTGCCCGGGTGGCACCCCTCTTCCGCCCCCAGGAGTATGATCACCCCTTCGAAGTCGCGGCCGGCGTCACGGCCGAATTCATCGAGGCCGGGCACATCCTCGGCTCGGCCGCCATCCGGCTCGAGGTCCGCGAAGGCAGCCGCGTCACCCGCCTGTGGTTCTCCGGCGACATCGGCCGCCGCGACCTGCCCCTCCTGCGCGATCCGGTCCTGCCGTCCGACGCCGACTACCTGATGATGGAATGCACCTATGGCGACAAGCCCCACCGCGACCCGGTCAAAGCGCACCTCGAATTCCACCAGGTCGTCCTGCGGACCGCCCGGCGCGGCGGCAAGGTCATCGTCCCGGCGTTTGCCGTCGGCCGCACCCAGGAATTGGTCTACAGTTTGCATCTGATGGCCGTCGCCGGCACGCTGCGCGTTCCCGTCTATGTGGATAGTCCGTTGGCCCTCCAGGCCACCAAGATTTTCGAAAGACATCCCGAATGCTACGATGAGCAAACTCTGCAATTCATTCGCCTCGGCAAGCACCCGGCGCTCTCTTTCGAGGGACTCCGCTACATCCAAACCGTCGAGGAATCCAAAGCCCTCAACGAGCGCGCAGAGCCGATGGTCATCATTTCGGCTTCCGGCATGGCCGAGGCCGGGCGCATTCTGCATCACCTGAAGAACAACATCGAGGACCCGAAGAATACCATCCTGATCGTTGGCTGGCAGGCGCCCTACACCCTGGGCCGCCGTCTGGCCGAGCGGGAGCAAACGGTTCGGATCTACGGCGAGACCTATTCTGTCCGCGCCGAGGTGGTGACGATCGGCGGACTCTCGGCTCACGCCGGCCAAGACCTGCTGACCGAATACGCCGCCGCGCTGAACGGTCGCGCCCGCGGGATCATCCTTGTCCATGGCGAGGAACGCGCCGCCAACGCCCTGCGCGAAAAATTGAGCGCAGCCGGCATCCGCCGGGTGGTCTATCCGGAGCCGTTCACGAGCCTCGAACTGTAGGGAAAGCGGCCTGACCCGAAACCAATCCGGTCAGCCGCAGGAATTTAAGGTATAATCCCCGCCGCAACCGGAGAGGTGCCAGAGCGGTTGAATGGGACGGTCTCGAAAACCGTTGTGGGGCTTGTCCCCACCGTGGGTTCGAATCCCACCCTCTCCGCAGCCAAGAGGTGACAGTCGTTCGACAGACGGCTGTCACCTCTTGGGTTTATGGTAAGATTGACTCATGAACGTCACCCTCGCCCTCGCCCAAATAAACACCAAACTGGGAGACATGCAGGCCAATCTGGAAAAACACCTGGCCCTGGCAAAAGAAGCCTGGTCATCGGGTGCCGACATCCTGCTCTTTCCCGAACTCTCGCTGACCGGTTACGTCCTGCAAGACCTGGTCCCGGCCGTTGCCCGCCGCCCCCAAACCGACGACCCTCTCTTCAAGGCCTTGCTCAAAACCAGCCAAGACCTCGATCTGGTGGTGGGCTTCGTCGAAGAAGACCCCCGTCACCGCTTCTACATCGCCCATGCCTACCTCTCGCAAGGCGAAATCGTCCACATCCACCGCAAAGTCCACCTGCCGACCTACACCCTCTTCGACGAGAAGCGCTACCTGGCCCCCGGTGACGGTTTGCGCGCCTTCGACACCCGCTTTGGCCGGCTGGGGATGCTCATCTGCGAGGATTTCTGGCACATTTCCTCGCCCTACCTGCTCTGGCTGGACGGCGCCGACCTGCTGTTGATGTCCTCGGCCTCCCCCGGGCGCGGCATCACCGGCGAGCAGATCGGCTCTGCCGAGGCAGTCGAGACCATGATGAAAACCTACGCTCAACTGCTGACCGTCTTCGTCGCTCACACCAACCGGGTCGGATTCGAGGACGGCCTCAAGTTCTGGGGCGGCGCGACCGTCTACGATCCCGATGGTACGCTCCTGGCCAAAGGCCCCTACGATGAAGAATCTCTGACCCTGGCCGAACTGGACCTCGAACAGTTGCGCCGCACCCGCACCCGTCTGCCCCTTCTGCGCGACGAGCGCCCCGAATTGGTCCGGCGCGAACTGGAAAGGATCTTGCGCCATGATTGACCTCTCCATCAACCCTGCCCTGGTTCGCAAACTGCTGGTTGAGTTCATCCGCTCCGAAGTGACGAGGGTTGGCTATACGAAAGCCGTGGTCAACCTGTCCGGCGGGCTGGATTCGGCCGTTTCCTGCCTCCTGGCGGTCGAAGCCCTCGGCGCAGAGAACGTCCTCGCCCTGCGCCTGCCCTACAAGACCTCCTCCGCCGACTCGCTCGAACACGCCCAACTCATCCTCGACCAGACCGGCTGCCGGTCGCTGACCCTGCCCATCACCGAGATGGTCGAGCCGCTCCTCGAACGCTTCCCCGAGATGACTCCGGTGCGCAAGGGCAACATCATGGCGCGCATGCGCATGATCATCGCCTACGACCAATCGGAGGCCTTTGGCGGCCTGGTAGTCGGCACCGGCAACAAGACCGAGATCCTGCTCGGCTACACCACCCTGTACGGCGACTCGGCCTGCGCCCTGAACCCGATCGGCGACCTCTACAAGACCCAGGTCCGGCAACTGGCGCGGGCGCTGGAGATTCCCGAGGCGATCCTCGCCAAACCGCCCTCCGCCGACCTGTGGGCCGGTCAGACCGACGAGGGCGAACTGGGCTTCACCTACGAGGAAGTAGACCAATTGCTCTTCCTGATCGTCGACCAGCGCTACCGGCCGGAGGAATGTGTCGAGGCCGGTTTCGACGAGGCCTTCGTCCACAGGGTGATCGAGCGCGTCCGCCGCAACCAGTTCAAGCGCCTCCCCCCGCCGATTGCCAAACTGTCCAGCCGGACGGTCGGATATGATTTCTTATACCTGCGCGATTGGGGAACATAAACTTCTGACGAGAAACCTCTCTTCTGGCAAGTCCCATGCACATTCCCCCCGCCCTGCGTCACCGCCGCTACCTCTATTTGTGGTCGGGACAACTGATTTCCATCGCCGGCTCGCAGATGCAGTGGGCCGCCCTGCACTGGCACATTCGCGCCCTGAGCAGCGAACCGAATCCGCTCGCCCTGGGCGGAATCGGGCTGGTGCGCATCTTGCCCGTCATCGTCTTCTCGTTCCTCGGCGGCCCGGCAGCCGACACCTACAACCGGCGGCGCATCTTGTTTCTGACTCAAACCGTCATGGCGCTGGCCGCCCTGGCGCTGGCCGCGCTGACCTTCGAGGGCCACATCACCATCTGGTCTATCTATCTGCTGACCGCCGTCCAGGCCGCCGCCCAGGCCTTTGACGGACCGGCGCGCCAATCGTTGATCCCCAACATCGTCCCCGCCCGCGACTTGCCCAACGCCTTCAGCATGTCCTCGATTGCGATGAACACCGGCGCCATCCTCGGGCCGGTGCTGAGCGGAGTCGTCATCGCCACCCTCGGACAGGGATACACCTACCTGTTCAATGCTCTCTCCTTCCTGGCCGTCCTCCTGGCGCTGATTCTGATGGGCGCCGTGACCCAGGACACGCGCAACGCCCCGGGGATTCATCTCTCGGCTGCCCTCGAAGGCTTCCGCTTCATATTTTCTACCCAGATCATCCTCTCCACCATGCTGATCGACTTTGTGGCGACCTTTTTTGCCTCGGCCAAGACGATGATGCCGATCGTCGCCCGCGACATCCTGCACGTCGGCGAGATCGGCTACGGCTGGCTCTCGGCGGCCGAATCGATCGGCTCGGTAATCGCCGGCGGCGTCCTCTCCCAGGTCGCCACCCTGCGCCGACAGGGGCGGTTGTTTCTCTCGGCGGTGACCGTCTTCGGCCTCTCTGCCATCCTGTTCGGCTTTGCCTCCCGCATCGGGCCGACGGTCGTCGTGCTGGCCCTGCCCGGCCTGCCGGTGACTCTGGCCTTCCTGGTGGCCTTCCTGGCCCTCGCCCTGGGCGGCGCGGCAGACGCGGTCAGCACCATCATCCGCAACACCATTCGGCAACTAAACACACCCGATCGCCTGCGCGGCCGGATGGTCTCCGTCAACCAGATCTTCTTCCAGGGCGGGCCTCAACTGGGCGAGGTGGAGGCCGGTCTCGTCGCCAGCCTCTTTGGGGTCCCGTTTGCAATCATCAGCGGCGGAATCGGCTGCCTGTTGGGAACGTTCCTGATCGCCATCCGCTGGCCGGAACTGCGCCGCTACAACGGCGACGAGCATCTGGCCGCCCCGGCGCCGGCAGCCTGACGTTTTCCTGACAGAATCCGTACAAATTCCTCGAGCGGTTGACTTCGGAAGAAAATCGCACTATACTGTGTTCAGGTACCGCCTATGCGAGTGGCTGTCAAATCTCCCAGGTTCGTTTTTTGAAAGGCACGCCGTTGTTTCGCGTGCCTTTCACCATCTTCAATGACAGAAGGAGATGCCCATGGATTCTGGAATGATCGGTAAGATTCAGAAAGCCAAGCGTTACGCCCAAGAACGACATCGTTTCACCTTTGAGTCGTTTACGGTTAGCATTGCCGGAGAAAACAACTCTCACCGCGTCCACTACGAGAACGGCCAATGGTCGTGCGATTGCGACTTCTTCCACACCCGCAATGTCTGCACGCACACCATGGCCCTCGAGGAACTGCTCAAAGACATGCTTCCCGCCCCGCAACGGGCCTGATCCGCTCCTGCCGTCCACACGACCTCCGGGGCCAAACGAGACCCCGGAGGTCTCTTTTTCAGGTAAAATTCGACTCCATGAAACGTTCTCTCTCGCGGCGCGACTTTTTCAAATTGGGCGGGCTGACGCTGGGCAGCCTGGCTTTTGCCCCCTTCCTGCCCGAAGCCGGCGCTTTTGACGATGTGGAACTGGTGCGGGTGGCCAAGGATTCGGTCAGCGTTCACGTTCAACCGAACGATCAGTACCGCATCGTGGCCACCTGGCCGCGCGACTCGGTCGTCCACGTCTACGAGACGGTGGTGGCCGAGACGCCTGCCTACAACCCGGTCTGGTACCGCGTCTGGGGCGGCTACATGCACCGCGCCCGCCTCCAGAAAGTCAAGGTCATCTACAACCAGCCGCTGACCACCATCCCCGAAAGCGGCCTGCTGGGCGAAATCACCGTCCCCTACGCCCAAGCCTACCGCTACGATTCCTTCAATCGTTGGCAGACCACCTACCGGCTGTACTACGAGTCGGTCCACTGGATCACCGCCGTGGAGGCAGGCCCCGACCGTCAGCCCTGGTACCGCATCCTGGATGAACTGGACGAATCGATCTACTACGTCCCCGCCACCCAGGTGCGCATCATTCCGCCCGCCGAACTAGACCCCATCTCTCCCGACGTGCCGTTCGAGCAAAAGCGCGTCGAGGTTTCGCTCGCCACCCAAACCCTGACCTGCTTCGAATATGATCAGCCCGTCTTCGAGACGACCATCTCGTCTGGTCTGGCCGGTCTGAGCGGCCCCGACCGCGAGCCGACCAACACACCGACCGGCCGCTTCAACATCCGGGTCAAGATGCCCTCCAAACACATGGGCAACGCCGACCTGGCCGCCGACATCGACGACTACGTCATCCCCGGCGTGCCGTGGGTGGCTTTCTTCACCGAGCGCGGCCATGCTTTCCACGGCACCTACTGGCACGACAACTTCGGCGTGCCCATGAGTCACGGCTGCATCAATATGCGCACGCCGGAGGCCAAATGGCTGTTCCGCTGGCTGCAACCTGCCGCCGCCTTCGAGGAGATTGACAAACGCACCCTCGACCGCCGCGGATTTGGGACCCAGGTCATCATCTACTAGCCCATGCCCACTCTCATCTGGCCATCCAAAGCGAAACCTGCCGTCCCGCCTGCCGCGCTCACCACCGAGGCAATCGTCTACCCGGGCGGCCGGGGCTATCCGCAGCCGGCCGCCAACCGTCTCATCCTGGGCGACAACCTGAAAGTCATGGCCGCTCTCCTGCCCGAGTATGCAGGCCGTTTCGATCTCATCTACGCCGATCCGCCCTTCTTTACCAACAAACGATACCCGGCCCGTATCGGTCGCGGCGAGGACTCGCGCCGCCCGCGCGAATGGCAACTGGCCGAAGGCTACGCCGATCACTGGTCTGATCTGGACGCTTATCTGGATTTCCTCTATCCGCGTCTGGACCTGATGACGCGCCTGCTCGCTCCCCACGGGACCCTGTACCTGCACCTCGACTGGCACGCCGACGCCTATGCCCGTCTCCTGCTCGACGAACTCCTCGGCCGCGAACACCTGCTCAACGAAATCGTCTGGGTCTATCATGGCCCTTCGCCTGTCAGGCGGGCGTTCAACCGCAAGCACGATATCATCCTGGCCTACACCAAGAGCAAAAACTATACCTTCAACGCCGACGCTGTCCGCGAACCATACAATCCGAATACCGTCAAAACGTTCGAAGCCTCGCCAAAAGCCGGCTTCGGCAAAGTCCCCGACCTGGAACGCGGCAAAGTGCCGGAGGATTGGTGGTACTTCCCGGTGGTGGCCCGCCTGCATTCCGAACGCACCGGCTACCCGACTCAGAAACCGGAGGCCTTGCTCGAACGCATCCTGCTGGCCTCTTCCCGGCCGGGCGACTTAGTCGCCGACTTTTTCTGCGGCTCCGGCACCCTACCGCTCGTCGCCGCCCGCCATGGACGGCGCTTCTTGGCCTGCGATGTGGCCTGGCGGGCCGTCCATACCACCCGCCTGCGCCTCTTGGATCAGGAGACCGCCTTCTCCCTCGAACGCGAAGCAGACAGCCGTCCGCCTGCCGCGGAAACGAAAATCGGCCTGGAGATTTCCGGCCGCACCGTGACCCTCCAGCCGGGCAGCCTTGACCTGGACTACTGGGAAGCCGATCCCGACTGGGACGGGAAAATGTTTCGCAGCGTTTGTCAGGCGCGGCGCCCAAACCGCCTCAGCGACATCCCCCTCCGCCTCGATCTGCCGCACCCGCCCCGGCGGCTGTGTGTGCGCGCCGTCACGGTCGGCGGCAGACAAATCCAAACAACGCCGGGGCAGGTCTGAGACCCGCCCCGGTTTTCAAAGATCCAGCCGGTAGCCCACCCCTCGCACCGTTTTCAACAAGGTCGGCCTCTTCGGATCGGCTTCGATCGCCTCGCGCAGCCAAGAGATGTGAACATCCAGCGTGCGTGTGTCGTCTGTGTAATCCGTCTCCCAGACCTGCGAAAACAGTTCCTTGCGGTTGACCACCTCACCGTTATGCTCCATAAGAATCTTGAGCAGGCGCACCAGGCGCGGGGTCAAACGCGCCTTCTTGCCCGGCGCGCGAACAAGACGATTCTCCACATCCAGCCGGATCGATCCCACATGCAAAATTGCCTTCCCATCACATGGGAGAAGATGACGAATCCGATTGGTCAGTTTTTGCACCGTGAAGGGCAGGGTCAAAATGACATCGGCATCGCTTTTCGTCGCCTCGTGCTGGGGCGCCAGAATCAGGACGATGGGTAGATTTTTGGCCTCCTCTCGCAACGCCTGACAAATGCGCTTGCCGCTGGTCCGCAGGGAGGCGGCGTTGACCACCGCCACTTCGAACGTGTTTTTCTGGCCCAATAATTTTAAAGCCTCACTCCCGCTCGAAACCGATTCGATCTCGAATCCTTTCTTGCGAAGAGCGGGAACAAAGGCCGGATACTCTGCGTGTTTGCCCTCGATGACCAAGAGTTTCGCAGTATTCTTCATGTTGCTTTGATTATACACCTATCTTAAATATTTACGCCATAGTCCCGCCGCTCAAAAAACACCTTCCCATCCCTCCCACCCTCTGGTACAATGGGCCGCCGGAACGTTGTACCCTTCGTTCCAAAATTCACTCAATTCTGAAAGGGCTTGTGAAATGAAAGTGTTGTTGATCAAAGATGTCTACAAACTGGGGCGGGCCGGCGATGTGAAACGCGTCGCCGACGGTTACGGCCGCAACTACCTCATCCCGCAGGGATTGGCCGTCTTAGCCACGCCGGGGGCGCTGACTCAGGCCGACCGCATCCGCGCCAAGGCTGCCGAACACCGCGCCCTCCTCAACGATGAGATGGCCGCCGTCGCCGAACAACTGACCAACATCCGGCTGGCCTTCAGCGCCCGCGCAGGCGAGACCGGAAAACTGTATGGCTCGATCACCAGTCAGGATGTGGTCGAGGCCATCCAGGCCAAGACCGGCATCGTCCTCAAGCGCCATCAGATCGATATGCAGCCGCTGCGCTCCCTCGGCGAACACACCATTCACGTCCGCCTGACGATGGACCTGATCCCTGCCATCAAGGTGGTCGTCTTCCGCGAGGGCGAGCCCGAGCCGGCCCTGACCGATGCAGCCGGGACGCCCAAAGAGGTCGCCGCCGAATCCCCCCAGGCCGAGCCAACCGCTCAGGAACAACCGTCCAACGACTGAGTCAAAAACAATCCGCAAACAAGTCTCACCGGTTATAATTACAGAGAAACCGGTGAGGCTTGTTCTATGACAGAAACTATTGGCCAACGTCTGCGAAGACGCCGCGAAGAACGCCTTCTGAGCATCGCCTCTGTGGTAGAAGCGACCCGCATCCGGTCTCACTACATCGAAGCAATCGAGGCAGATCATTACGAGGCCTTTCCTTCTCCTGTCCAGGCGCGCGGCTTCCTGCGCAGTTATGCTGAATTTCTTGGCTTTTCACTCGAAGAACTATCTCGCCAGGAAAGCGAACAAACGCCACCCGCCTCTGTGCAGGCCGGTGAATCTGCGCCCCAAAGCGAAACGCCTTCCGCGGCAAGTGAGACGCCCATCGGTGATGACCGCCTCCCCAAAGCGCCAGAACCCCAGGAGGCAGGCGGAACGCTGCCGTTAGCAGAGACACGCCCGGCCGCAAACGAGATACCGGTCGCGCCCGCCCCCGAAGACTCGGGCCGCCCTCGGCCGGAGTACGAGACCGGCCGGACCATTCCTGCTCCTCTGTCGCCACTTCAGCCTGCCGCCGAACAGCCGCCCGCAGCCGCCCCCAGTCCAAAAGAAAAATCCATCCGCCCGAAAAGCCCAGCGCGCCGGACGCCAAAGTCCGCGCCGGCCAAGCCGACCCGCGAAACTCCTCCCGCGGCGAAAACGGCAGCCAAAGCCCGCCCGGCGCCGACCCCCATCCCGCCCGCCCAAAAACCGACCGCAGCCAAAAAGCCCGCCGCGGCCGCTCCCGCAAAGTCGGCAGCCAAAGCCCGCCCGGCGTCGGCCTCCGCCCCGCCCGCCCAAAAACCGACCGCAGCCCGGCCGGTCAGTTCGACGGGCAGCAAGAGCAGCCGCAAGAAAACCACCGCCCGGAACCGGCGCAAGGCGGCCGAATCTCCCGCCGAACCGGAGTCCCCGCCGGGTTTAGCCTCCGTCGAGGCTCCGCCGGAGACCGTCCTGCCGGCCGCGGCCGAGACGGCAATCCCTTCCCCCCTCAGCCCTCTTGACGAACCGCTCCCTGCCGAGCCAAGTGACGCCCTTGCTCTTGGCGAGGAGAAACCCCAGCCAGAAGAAGCGGCCGGGCACCCCCCGTCCTCGCGGGAGATTTTGCTGTCCATCGGCGAACGCCTGCGACAGCGGCGCGAATTGTTAGGCTTACATCTGGCCGAGATCGAACAACACACCGGCCTCCGCCAGTCTTATCTCGAAAAAATAGAATCCGCCGACTTCGACGGTCTGCCCTCGCCCGTTCAGGCGCGCGGCATGCTCAGTCAGTACGCCAGTTTCCTCGACCTGGACGCCGACGCCATCCTCCTGCGCTTTGCCGAGGGCCTTCAACAGCGGCGCCTGGAACGGCATCCCCCTTCTAAAGAAAAGAGCGCTGCTGCAGAGAAAAAGCCTCTCTCGCCCCGTCTGAGACGATTTCTCTCGGCCGATCTGCTGATTGGCATCCCCCTCATCGTCATAGTGCTGGTCGTCGTCTTCTGGGGCCTATCGCGGACAATGGCGCTCCGCACGGCCCCCACCCCCGCCGTGACGCTGCCTCCGATTTCGGATCTTCTCCTCGAAACGCCAACCCTTCCGCTCTCCGAGACCGCCGCCGAAACCCCTGCTTCTGCCGTTGCTCTACCGACCTCCGCCGTGATTGCCCCGGCCCCCGTCGGACCGCTGCCCACCCAGGCAGAGGGCGTGGTTCAGATCGTCATCGTTTCCCTGGAACGGACATGGATGCGCGTGACCGTGGACGGCAGGATTGCCTTCGAAGGCCGGACGACCGCCAGCACGCCCTATACCTTTGCTGCCGACAACCAGATCGAGGTCCAAACGGGCAACGGTGCTGCGCTGCGCATCTACCATCAAGGCCAGGACTTGGGCATGCTGGGGAGTTTCGGTCAGGCGGTCGACCGCATCTACACCTCGAGCGCAGTCCTCGACCCGACGCCGACGGTCACCCCCTCTCCCACCGTCACGCCGACGCCGACGCGCACCCCTATCCCCTCGCCAACGCCGCGGCCCTCCCCCACCCCGCGTCCGACGCCGTAATCGGACCGGCGGGCAAATCCCCGGCGCCGCATTCTCCATGAATCCGAAAACATTTCACCTGACCTCTCTCGGTTGTGCCAAAAACACCGTCGACTCCGAATCCATGGCCCAGTTGTTGATGCAAGACGGCTATCGGCCGGTCAAAGATCCCTGGCGGGCGGGAGTGCTGATCGTCAACACCTGCGGCTTCATCGGTCCGGCGCGCCAGGAGGCCTACACCGTCCTGCGCGCCCTGGCCGAGGCCAAGCGCCCCGGTCAACTGCTGATTGCCGCCGGCTGTCTGACCCAGCGCTACGGAGCCGAGGTGGCCCGTCAGGTCCCCGGGGTTGACGGCGTGCTGGGCACCCGCCGCTGGATGGACATCGTCGAGGTGGTGCAGCGTCTGCGGCAGAGGCCCCATCCTCGCCCGCTCTATCACCTGCCCGACGAAGCCGAGACGATGGGCGCCGATCCGGTCGGGCCGGATGAGCGTCCGCGGGTGTTGCGCGCCAGCAGAATGGGGGCCAGCGCCTACTTAAAAATCGCAGACGGCTGCCGCCGCCCCTGCGCTTTCTGTGCCATCCCGCTCATCAAAGGGCCGGCCGTCAGCCGGCCGCTCAACGTTCTATTAGATGAAGCCGCGCAATTACGCCAGAGCGGCGTGCGGGAACTGATTCTGATCGCGCAGGATACCACTGACTATGGCTCCGATTGGGGGCTGCAAGACGGCCTGGCTGTCTTGTTAGAACGACTGGTCGAGCGCGTCCCAGAGATGGACTGGATTCGCCTCCTCTATGCCTACCCCGGCTACGTCACCGACCGGCTGATCGAGTTGATGGCCTCCCGGCCGCAGATTCTGCCCTATCTCGATATCCCCCTGCAACACGCTCACCCCGACACTCTCCTGCGCATGCGCCGCCCCGCCAACGTCGAGTGGGTCCGCGCCACGATTGCCAAAATGCGGGCGGCCATGCCGGGGCTGGCGATCCGCACGACGTTCATCGTCGGTTATCCCGGCGAGACGGAAGCAGAGTTCCAGACGCTGCTCGATTTCGTCGCCGAAATGCGCTTCGACCGGGTGGGGGCTTTCCCGTTTTCGTTCGAACCAGGGACGGCGTCCGAGCCGCTTGGCGACCCGATTCCGGCAGAGGTCAAGGAGGAGCGTTATCAAAGGCTGATGGAACTTCAGCAGAGCATCTCGCTGCAAAACAACCAGGCCTTCGTCGGCCAGACGCTGCAAGTCCTGATCGAGGGCGGCGATCAGAAAAAAAGGATTTCCATCGGGCGCAGTTATCGCGACGCCCCCGAGGTGGACGGCGTGGTTCTGGTGGAAGGACTACTCCCCCCCGGCAGCCTGGTGCCGGTCCGAATCACCGGGGCAATGACCTACGATTTGACCGGCGTTCCGGTCGAATAAAGGCCGGGGGCGGGCCGGCCATTCTCATCCCGCCAAAAAACTTGCGGCGCGAACGGGCGCGCCGCAACAGCAATTATGGATTGATGCAAACGAATACGGGCCGGCCTCAGGGCGTCGGTATGGGCGTCTCGATAGGGGTCGGTGTGGCGGTTGGGACGGGCGTTCCGTAGCAGAGATAATAGACCTGCGTCGCCACAGGGTAATATTGCTCATTCTCGGCGTTATAGACCGTGAAGGCTTCCTCGTAGAGGGAGGAGGCCGTGCAGTAGTCGCCCGCTTCCTGCTTTTGGGCCGCCAACTGGATCGTTGCGTAGCGCCAGCGTTCGTTAGCCGTCAGACAGGAGGTGTCCATCATGTTGGGGGAAGAGAGGGCCACCTGCCCGAAATAGTAACGGGCGTTCTCCCAGTCGAGTTGCCAGAAACTGGCGGCGGTCAGATACAGCCGGGCGTTGGCTCGCAGGGCAATCGCGGTCGAATCCAGCGGGCCGAAGCGCTCGGCCAGCGTAATGTCGTAGATGCCGCCTTCCAGGTTGATGTCCTGGCAGCGATAGGCCAGGATTTTGCCAACTCCCCGGTTGCGCAGCGCGATGTAATACATCCCATCCACGTCAATCGTGCGATAGGTGGGGGCGACGCGGCGCAAGGAGTCGAGGTGAGCCACTGCCGCGTTCCAATCGCTGCTGTTGAGGGCCTCGACAGCCGAAGCGTAGATGGCCTCGGCCTCGCGCAGGTCGGGGGTCGGTGTGATGGTGGGCGTCAGCGTATAGGTCGGCGTCGGCGTGATGTTGATGCGCAGGAGGAGTTCGCGATAGGCATCCTGGACGCCCGGGTAATCCGGATTGTTGCGGATGACAAATTCCAGATGCATACGGGCGACCTCGTAGCGGCCGGCTTCCATGGCCTGGAGGCCCAGTTGGTACTGTTCCTGTACCTGCTGAGCGACGAGCGTCGCCTGGGCGCTGCGGCGAACGCCAATCCCCGACCCGTAGCCGGCCAGCCCTCCCAGCGCCAGGATCAGGAGCAAGCCAAGGACGGCCAGCAGCCGGGCGCGGCCTTTGGCCGGTTTCTCGGCCTTGTTCGGTTGCGTATCTTTGACGAGCGTGGGTTGCGTATCGTTCATATCAGACATGGCGGCAATTATACTCCACGTTAGAGGCGGAAAAGTAGACGGAATTCGGGCCAGATGACCGGCAAGGCGATCAGGCCGCCCACGAGCATGCCGGCCAGGGCGGTCAGATAGCCCGGCCCCGGCAGGTAGAGGGCAAGCGCGTAAGCAGCCGCGCCGCTCAGGAGCGCCGCCAACCCGCCGCGTCCCAGCGCGCCCCAGGCGGTGACCGGACGATCCATTTTCCGATTCAACCAGAGCAACATGAAGAGCGCCTCAACCGTCAGGGAAATCTCGGCGAAGGCGATGACCAGCGCGCCAATCTCCTGCAGGCGGGTGACGCCCAGCACCCCGATCCCCACGTAGAGCGCCAGGCGGATCAACACGCTCCGAAACGGATACCACGGCTGCTTGCGGGCATAGAAGGAGCGCGCCATCACCTCCTGGAGAGTGTAGCCGGTCAGGGTCAGAAGATAGACGCGCGTCGTCCAGGTCATGAGCGCCGTGCCGGCCTCGTCGAAGCCGAAGACGAGAGCCACCAGCGGGCGCAGACCGGCGGCCAGGATTGCCGCGACAGGCACGGTCAAGGCGACCAGAATGCGCACCGCCTTCTCGACCGTCTGCCGGAAGGCCGCCCACTCCTGGCGGGCGGCGAACTCCGAGAGAGTGGGCAGGAGCGCCGTAGCAATGGCCGTGCCGAGCAGCGTCTCCGGGACCTGCATAATCATCCAGCCATAGGTCAGCGAGGAAACGGCGCCGACCTGATCGAGGCGGGAGGCCAGATTGTCGCGGGCAATGAACATCAACTGAATGCCAAACATGGTCAACAGGCGAGGGGCGATCAGGCGCAGCGCCTCGATCAGCCCGCTGTGACGGATATCGAGCGCCGGCGTCCAGCGGAAACGGTAACGCACCAGACCCGGCACCTGGATCGCCAGATGCAGGACCGCGCCCACAATGACGCCGTACACCAGGCCATGAATCCCCATCCCGAATGCAGGCAATGACAAGGCACCGATTCGGTAAGGCTCCGTAGGCGAGAGAACGACCGCCCCGAAAATCTGTCCCAGATTGTAGAGCAGAGGGGCGATGGCCGGCAGAACGAAATGCTGATTGGCTTGCAGGCCGGCCATGACCAGGCCGCTGATCGAAAAAATCAGCGTGGCAATCAAATTGAGGCGCATCAACTCTGCGACCAGGTCTTGTTGCCGGGACTCAAAGCCAGGCGCAATGCCCATTTCGGCGCGCACAATCTGCTCGGCAAAGATGGCGATCAAAACCGCCAGCGAGGCGGTCACCAGAAAAGCCAGATTAGCGACACGCGAAAACAAATCCCAGGCAGCGGCATAGCCCTTCTGGGTCAGATACTCGCTCAACAGCGGAATAAAGGCCATCGCCAGCGCCCCGCCAGAAATGAGCGCGAACAATAAATCCGGCAGATTATTGGCGACATTGAAAACGTCCAGTTCCACGGAGAGGCGGAACTGGCGGGCAATGATCACCGAGCGAACGAAGGCCACGATTTTGTCCAGGGCAAACAGAAAGCCCAGGAGAAGCGAGGTGCGAGTCAGGTGCGAGAGACGTTTCATGAAAGCATCTGCGACAAAAAGTTCACCCAAAAGCCGGTCACCGGATGATAACACAGGTCAGAGCGATTTTGTTCAAAAAGGGAGAAACGGAAAAAAAAGTCGAAGCCTCCCGCCGGAGGAGAAAGCGGGAGGCTTCCAAAAAAACGGCAACGGCTCAACCCTTAAGCGCACCGGCCATCAGACCGCGCAAGAAGTAACGCCCAAGGAAAATGTAAACCAACAAGGTGGGCAAAGCCGTCAACAACGAACCGGCCATTTGAACGTTCCAGGCAATGATCTGACTGCCCGCCATGTTGTTGAGCGCAACGGTAATGGGCCAAAACTCGGGCTTGGTCAGGACGACCGCGAAGAGAAAATCATTCCAGGCAGAGGTGAATTGCCAGATCAAAACCACCACAAAACCAGGGATCGAGACGGGGAGAATGATATGCCGATAGGTCTTGAGCAGGTTGGCCCCGTCGATGCGAGCGGCTTCGATGATCTCCTTGGGAATGGTCGCATAATAATTGCGGAAGGTCAACGTCGTGATCGGTATCCCGTAGATAATGTGCGCCAGGATCAGACCAGGCAGGCCGCCATAGAGGTGGATCGTCCGCATGAATTCGACCAGGGGAATCAGAATGCTCTGGTAGGGAATGAACATCCCAAAGAGAAGCAACGGGAAGATGATATCCGCGCCGCGGAACTTCCAGCGCGAGAGCACGAAGCCGTTGATCGAACCGATGAAGGACGAGATGATGGCAGCCGGGAAAACCATGTTGATGCTGTTCCAAAGCGCCGGCGCCAGATTCCGATAGGCCTCCACGTAATTGTCGAGACGTAAAGATGTGGGCAGAACCCACATTGTCCGTAGATTAACTTCCTCAAAGCCCTTGAAGCCGGTCACGATGACCACGTACATGGGTACGAGGTAGAAAGCCGTCATGAACAGCAAAGGAATATAAAGCCAATAACGGCGCTGAAAGCGGAAACGGCGAGGGATAGCGCTCATAGGTCTACCTCGTTCTTGACATTGAAGTAAATGTAAGGAATGATGAGCAGAGAAACGGCCAGCAAGAGCAAAATAGCAATGGCTGCCCCGCGCCCAAAGAAATAACCATCAAAAGTGGCCTGCCACATATAAATAGCCGGCACATCCAGCGGCAGTTGTTTGCCGGCAATTGCGATGATCAGATCGAACACCTTCAAGGAGATGTGACCGAGAATGATCAACGCACTGAGCGTAACCGGGCTGAGCATGGGAAGGACGATGTAACGATAGATCTCCAGTTCGTTCGCCCCGTCAACCCGCGCCGCCTCGCGCAGTTCTTCGGGGACGCTGCGCAATCCTCCCAGATAGAGCGCCATCGTAAAACCAGACATTTGCCAGATGGCCGCCAACGCCACTGCCGCAATCCCCCACTTGGGGGTCGTATGCCAAGCATTGATCAGAAAATCCAGTCCCGCCATATCGAACAACTGGTTGAAACCACTGATCCGGCTGCCCGTGGCCGGATTCATCAGCCAGCGCCAGACAACGCCCGTGACGATGAACGAAATCGCCATCGGGAACAAGAAAAGGCTGCGGAAAAAATTCTCGCCCGGCAGGTTTTGATCGAGCAGAATGGCTAAAGTCAACCCCAGCAAGATCGAACCGGCGACAAACACAACCGTGAAAATCACCGTATTACGAATATCGACAAAAAAGCGCGGGTCAGAAAATAGTTCGATATAGTTCCTCAGACCCACCCAGGTGTAATCGGGCAACAGCCCCTTCCATGCACTCAACGAGACTCTCAGCGACCAACCAATAAAGCCATAAACAAAGATGCCAACGGCCAAAATGGACGGCAGGACCAACCCTACCGCTGTCATGGTATCCTGATTGCGGCTACGCATTAAGAAATTTTTCAATCTGTTCATCGTAGGGATCGCCTCTGCCTGGAATTATAAATGGGGAACCATATTTAGAAAATGCGGGGGATACCCCGGGAGGGTATCCCCCGCCCAATCAAAGGAGGTTACCGGCAAGGACCGGACGTGGAGCAGGCTTGAGTCAGGGCCGCCTGGAAATTGGCAACATTACGATCGGCAAGGAAAATGCCGAGGGCATTGTTGATTTCGGTCTTCCAGGAGTCGTTCGCCACCACGCCATGGGTCAGCGAGCCGACGACTACGTTGGTGGCCCAATCGTCCATGGCCGATTGCAGATATTCGCCGAAGAGGGCGCGGTCGCAGTCGGTGCGGGCACAGATGGAACCCTTGACCGGGTTGAAAGCCTCCTGGCCCTCACGCGAACCGGCGACCGTCAGCCAGGCAATGGCCGCGTCGCGGTGCGGCGCGTTGACCGGCAGGACGAAGGAGTCGGACAGGAACTGGAACGTGCCGACCGTCCCGGGAACCGGCGCCCAGCCATAGTCGACCGTGGGCCGCATGCCAAGTTCGCGGAAATACCCTTCGGCCCAGTCGCCCATCACGTTGAAGGCGGCGTCGCCGTTGACGACCAGTTGAGCCGCATCTTGCCAGGTCAGCGAAGAGGCATCGCTGTTGGTGTACGTCAGCACCCTGTCAAAATTCTGCAGCGCCACCGTGACCTCCGGGCTGTCCCAGCCCAGTTCGCCCGTCCACAGTTGGTTGTAGGCGTTCGGGCCCAGCGTGGCCAGCAAAATGGTCTCGAACAGATGCATGGCGGTCCACTGCTCTCCCATCGCCAGCGGAATCACGCCCGCTTCCTTGAGGATGTCCATGGCCGCGAACCACTCTTCCAGGGTGGTCGGCACGGCAATGTTATTCTCACTCAAGATCGCCGGGTTGTACCACAGGACATTGGCGCGGTGGATGTTGACCGGAACCGAGTAGATGTTGCCGTCCTGCGAAATGAGCGGGATGAGCGTCTCGGGCATGACATCCAACCAGCCCTGTTCCTCATACAGGAAATTCAGGGGCTCGATCTGACCGGCCGCCACATAGGTGCCGATCAGTTCCTGGCCGGCATGACCCTGCCACGAGTCGGGCGGATCGCCCGCCTGCAGGCGGGTGGCCAGAACCGCGCGCGCGTTTGTCCCCGCCCCACCGGCAACAGCCGCGTTGATGAATTCGATCTCCGGATACCGGGCGCCGAAAACGCCGATCATGGCTTCTAGGCCGGCCGCTTCACCGCCGCCCGTCCACCAGGAAAACACTTCTACCTGAGACATGCTGCCGCCCGTTGTCTGAGCGCCAGACGACGTGGTCGTTTCGCCCGCCTGCGTCTCGGCAACGGCCGTACCCGCTTCTCCTCCGCCGCAAGCGGTCAGAATCACAGACAGCACCAAAAGCATGCTCAGGACAGTCCAATGGATTTTCTTGAACATCTCTCTTTCTCCTTTCAGAAATTAACGTGGGAATTGGAGCAAATGCAAACTGGAGCAATTTAGGGATCGAAAGCACCTCCTCTTCAACTTACATCGGCTTGCAAACAAGAAGATATCTCTTCTCAGTATATAAATTATAATGACCAGGTATCGCCAGACAATCGTTTCCCGGCCAAAAAATGGACATAGAGCGGCCAAACATGATGGATCAACATATTTTTCTAGACCTCTTCAAAGATCTGCTTCTTCATCTTTATGACCGCGCCTCGGTCGAAACCCACCCCCTGGCTGCACGTTTCCCTCTTCCACCTCGTTCCACCTCTCACCGCGCCGAGGCAGTCCAAAATCTCGTTTTTTCCGAGATCGAACAGTTGCGGCCCGGCTCGGGCGAACCGGACGTCCGATCGCCAGAGTGGCGTCCCTACCTGATTCTCTATCGCCGTTATGTGGAAGGGCGAGAGCCGGCCGAGATCGCCGCCTCGCTGTTCATCAGCGAACGTCAGTTTCGCCGCGACCATAGCCGCGCCGTTCAGGCGCTCAGCATGCGCGTCTGGGAACGCTACTTCGAACCGCCAGAGCGAACCGAGAACGGCGAGCCGCCCGAATTGGATCTGAATATTGAGCGGCTGGACCTGCACGAAGTGCTGAAAGGCGTCCTGGACCTGATCGCCCCCCGTCTGACCGACGAGGCCATAGAAGTCCACCTCGACCTGTCATCCGTTCCTCCCCTCATCGTAACCGACCGCGTCCTGCTGCGGCAGATTCTGCTCAATCTGCTCAATTCTTTTCTCCACCTTCGCCGCCAGCCTCACCTCTATCTCAGTACCCACGCCTCTCCCGCCCCGCTCCTGCGCCTGGCCTTTGACACTCGGGCAGATCGCGAAGCAAGGGCTGCCGAAATTGGAACGCTCATCCGCGAGATGGGCAGCCGCCTCCACATCCGCATAGACGAAAAAATCCCCGCCGCCGGGCAGGAGGGCCGGGCAGAAATTTCTCTGCTCTTCCCCTTGGCGCGATCCAAAACCATTCTCATCATCGATGACCAGCCGGCAGCCCTGCGAATGTATCAACGCTATCTGAGCCGCACTGCCCTGGACGTGATCGGCATCGGCGACCCCGCTCAGGCCTTGAAAGCCATCCGCCACCACCGGCCTGCCCTGATCATTCTAGATGTAATGATGCCGCGCCTGGATGGCTGGGAGGTCCTCCAGGCTCTCAAAGTGGATCCCGCCCTGCATTCGATCCCGGTCATTGTCTGCTCGGCCTGGGCAGAACCCGATCTGGCCCAATCGCTGGGAGCAGCGATCTTCCTGAAAAAACCCATCTTCCAAAAAGATTTGCTCGAAGCCCTGGGGCGTTTCGGTCTGATCGAGAGTTGAACATGCGCTGGCTGGATCTATTTTCCCCCAAACCAGAATTGAGCGAGCTCATGCATTCGACGGCTCGCAATGTGGTAGGAACGGTCGCCGGACTTTATCTCGCTTGGCACATCATTGCAACGATCGGATATCCTGCTCAGTTCAGCCCCAGTCTGTGGCTCATTTCGATTTTTATGGCCGCCCTGGTTGCCACCACCCTGCACTTGAGCAAACGTCACTATTTGCTCTCCCAAATTCTCTGGTTATTCGGCCTGATGGGCGCCATTCTCCTGGGATATCATATCTACCATTTCCCGGGCATACTCTACCTGTTGACGATTCTGCCGATCCTCTCGATCGTCACGGTCGGCCTACCGGTCACGGGCCTGACCATCCTAAGCGGAACAGTCATCACCGTCTTTCTCGTTTACAGCGAGGGCTTGCCGAAGATCCTGCCGGGAGAAATCTTCCTGGGAAGCCTGTTCAGCGCCCTGCTTGGCTGGGGCATCTCCAGCAACCTACTGGAAGCGCTGAACGCGGCATCGTATCACTATAACGAGGCCCGCCGTCTACTGGAGGAAACCCGCAAGCACCGCGCCGAAATCAGCCGCATGCTCAAAGATCGCAACCAGGTTAATTACCAACTGGAACGGATGAATGAGATGTTGACTGCAGCGCGCGCCCAGGCCGAAGAGGCGCGCGAGAATCGCAATCGCTTCATGTTGGCCGTCAGCCATGAGTTACGCAGTCCGCTGAACTTCATCATCGGCTTTAGCGACCTGATGGTCAACGCCCCAGAAACTTACGCGCCTCCCGAACACTGGCCCCCCGGGCTGTACGACGACATCCAGGAAATCTACACTTCCAGTCGTCACCTGATGCGCCTGATCAACGACATCCTGGACATGGGCAAGATTGAGGCCCGTCAAATGCAATTGTTTCGCGAAAAAGCCAACCTGCACCAAATTGTGGTCGATGTCACAGAAATGTTACGCGGCGCCTTTGAACAAAAAGGGATTGCTCTCGAAATCGACCTCCCCCCCGACCTGCCGCCGGTTTTCGTGGACACCACCCGCATCCGACAAGTATTGCTCAACCTGCTCAACAACGGCCTGCGTTTCACCGATCAAGGATGCGTCACCCTGCGGGTTGAGCGACAAGAACAACATCTTCTGGTCAGCGTCGAAGATACCGGCACCGGAATCGCAGCCGAGGATTTGCCCAAGGTATTCAGCGAATTTCGACAGGTTGGAGACGAGAATTGGCGACGACGGGCCGGCAGCGGCCTGGGACTCTATATCAGCCGCCAATTCATCGAACTGCACGGCGGCCAAATGGACGTTCAAAGCACCCCTGGAAAAGGAACGCGCTTCTATTTCACCCTGCCGTTGAGCACTCTGCATCCCGAACTCCCCGAAGTGATTTCATCCGCGCAACCCTCTCAACCCGACAACCGGCTGATCTTCCTGGTCACGCCCCATCCAGAAGACGCGGACGTTCTCCAGCACGAGATGCAAGATTACACGATCAAAACCTTCGCTGGCCTGGACGAAGCCGTTCTTCAGGCCGGGAAATTGTTCCCGCGCGCCATCCTCGTGGCGACAGAAAAAGGCGACCTCCGCGCAGACAAATTACCTTACGACCTGCCGGTGATCCGCTTCCATCTCGCGCGCACCAACGCCCAGGCCGGCAACATCCGCAGCCAACTGGTCAAACCGGTTTCGCGCAAAATTCTGATGGACGCCATCCACGCCCTCGGGTCCGGTCAACGCAGTTTGCTGATCGTAGACGACGACCCCGCAATGGTGCGCTTTGTCAATCAATCGTTGCGAGCCGACAAAACCCCCGACCATTACATTCTCTTGAGCGCCTTCACCGCCAACCAGGCCCTTCAATTGATCGAGACCCATCCCATTGACGCCATGCTGCTCGACCTGGAACTGCCCGATATGAACGGTTGGGAACTGCTGGCCCGCATTCGCAAACGGCCCGGGCTGGCCGATCTGCCGGTCATCATCATCTCGGCTCAAGACTTGCCGGAGATGAACTTCGTCCCCGGCAAGAGCGCCCTGGAAGTCGTCCTGCGTCGTCCGCTGCGGCCGACCGAACTGATTGAGATGCTCGAATCGGCGCTCGAAACGCTTCCGCCGCAATACCCTAACGAGAGGATATAAAAAACCTTCCCCGCAGCGCGCCTCCCGCCTCGGGGAAGATTTTCATTCCGGTCTTCTCTGACCCGACGCCCCCAAAGCGCATCTCAATCCAGGGGGCCAACGACCCGCTCGACCTCCTCGAGAATCTCACCCGAACGGACCAGCGCCTTCATAGCATTGTGATCGTTGAAGAGCGGGCGGTCGATGTCGAGGTGGGCTACATGGCGGCGGATGACCTGGCGTGCTTTCTGCGTCCCCTTGCCCGGCGTAAAGTCCCGGAAGTCGAGCGCCTGGGCCGCGGCCATGAATTCGATTCCGAGAATCCCATAGGCATTGTCCATGATCTGCAAATTCTTCAGGGCGGTATTCATCCCCATCGAGACGAAATCCTCCTGATCGGCAGCGGCCGGGATAGACTGGATGCTGGCCGGCGCCGAAAGGATGCGCTGCTCGACGATCAGCATGTCGGCCGTGTACTGGCTGAGCATCAGCCCCGAATAGAAGCCGGGTTCGTGGGCCAGGAAATCGGGCAACCCCTGAGAGAGGGCCGGGTTGGTCAGGCGGTTCAGCCGCCGTTCGGAGAGCACGCTGACCATCGTAATCGCCGCCCCTGCCATGTCCATCGGCAAGGCCACCGGGCTGCCCTGGAAGTTCGCGCCCGTCAACGTCAGGCGATCCTCGGTGACGAAGATCGGATTGTCGGCCACGGCGTTGAGTTCGATCTCGACCTGCGAGCGGGCATAGTCGATCGCGTCGTGGGCCGCGCCGATGACCTGCGGCGTCGAACGCATCGAATAGGCATCCTGAACCTTGGTCTTCATCTTCCCCGTCGTCAAGTCGGAGCCTTCGATGACCTTGCGGATGGCGCGCGCCGCCCGCATGGCGCCCTTGAAGCCGCGCAACTCGTGCAGTTTGGCATGATAGGGCTTCAGATTTCCCAACAGCGCCTCGATCGACATGGCCGCCGCAATTTCGGCCTGCTTCAGCCAGCGCTCCATATCGTAGAGCGTCAAGGCGCTGATGGCCGTCAACAGATTCGAGCCGTTGATCGCCGCCAACCCATCGCGGGCGTGCAGACCCGGCACCGGGATGCCGGCGCGCCGCATCGCCTCCGCGCCGGGCAGCCGTTCGCCCTGATAGAATGCCTCGCCCTCCCCCATCAGCAGGAGAGCAGCCTGGGCCATCGGCGCCAGATCGCCGCAGGCCCCCACCGAGCCTTTCTGGCAAACGACCGGCGTCACGCCCCGGTTGAGCATCTCGACATACGTCAGCGTGATTTCGGGTCGGCAGCCCGAATAGCCGCGGGCGTGCACGTTGACCCGACTGGCCAGGGCAGCGCGCACATGCTCGATCGGAATCGGATCCCCAATGCCGGCCGCATGATTGTAGACCAGATAGCGCTGGAATTGCTTGACCTGCTCATCATCGAGCACCTTCTCAGAAAACTCGCCGATGCCGGTGTTCGTGCCGTACATGATTTCGTGAGCAGCCAGTTTTTCCTCCAGCATGGCCCGGCAAGCCCGAATGCGTTCCAGGGCAGCCGGATCGAGTTCGACTTTCTCGCCGAAACGAGCAATGGACACCAGTTTTTCGATCGTGAGAGAAGAACCATCCAGAATAATCGTCATCTTTTCTCCTTGGCCGTGAATTCCAGGCCTCTCCCTGCGTCATGTTGACGAACCGCTTTGTCCACACACAAGGAGACCGCCCTATTCCGATTGTACCTCCACTGAAAAGAGAAGGACATCTGGCAGATGTCACCAAAGCCGTGGAAAGGTCTCCTGCTTCCAAAAAGCCAAGAGGGACAGCGAGGCTGTCCCTCTTGAATTGAAATGTATTCGGGTTACTGCCGGGCGTCAACGGCAGGCACGACGATGAGAGCCGCCTCGATGGCCGGATGGACGAGAGTTGCACACCCCTCCGTCCACGAAGATGCTGCCCAGGGTGTTGTCGGCAAACACCGGCGCGCCATCCTGAGTCAGCACACCGTTGACGACCTTCAAACCATAACCGCCGTTTTGAACATAGACGCCATCTGTGACGAAGACACGGATGCAGCAATTGCCCGTGACCGAGACGCCATGAGAACTGTTGCCCCACGCCGTCAAGCCGGTCAAGGCCACGTCGCCCGAGGTGGTGATGGCAAGACCGCTCTGCTGGTTGTTCTTGTACTGACCGCCGGTCACCGTCACCGCGCCCCGGTTGGAGACGACCGCCCCAGCCTGGCCGTTGCCGAACGCGATCACCGAGACCAGTTCGACCGTGCCGGGCGCCGTTACCGACAGGCCGGCCTCGCGGACATTGTTGCTGAACGCGCCTCCGACGACGAGGACGTCCCGGCCGGCGCTGAGACGAGCGCCATAGAGGGCATTGTCCTCCGCCGAAACATCGTTCAGCGTGATCGTCCCGCCGGCAATCACCTGCAAGCCGTACCCGCCGACACAACCACCGCGGTACGTGCACTTGTAGAACAAATGGCCGGAGAAAGCGCTCTCCTCGATGGTCACATCGCCGGCGGCTTGAATGTAGGCTCCGTACAGGCTGTTGTCATAGGCCTGCACGTTGACCAGCGACACATTGCCGCCGCTGACAGCCTTCAGCCCGTACCCGACTTCGACCTTGCTCGACCGATCAAAGCGGTTGTCGCTGAATTCGCTGTCCGCAATGGTAATGTCCCCATCGGCTTTGAGGCTGGCGCCGTAAAGATAGTTGCCATTGGCCACAACGTCCCGCAGATCAATCTGCCCCTTGCTCTCGACCAGCAAGCCATATCCATAGACGGTGTAGCCGCTGCAAGAAGAATAGCGATAGGCTCCATTGTCCGAGAAATTGGCCGCCTGGATGGTCACATTCCCCACGGCCCGGATCTTGGCGCCGAAGAGGTTGTTGTCCACCGCCTGAACATCCCACAACCAGACGTTTCCGCGGCTGATCACCTGCAGGCCATAACCATCTCTGACCTTGCCTGCGCTATACGCATTATGGCTGAAGCGGCTACTGGTGATATACACATCGCCGTCGGTCTTGAGGTAGGTGCCATAGAGGACATTGTCTTCGGTAGTGACATCGTACAGGTAGATCGTGCCCTTGGTTACGATCTTGAGACCATAGCCGTAGGGCGTGCAACCGCCGCATTCGTAGTTGGTCGAGCAGGTGTACAGATCATGACCGGAGAAACTCGCCGCCATGACCGAGACGTCGCCGACTGCTTGCACATCGGCCCCAAACAGGCGGTTGTGATTGGCCTGTACGCCGGCCAGGGAAACAAATCCACCGCTGACGATCTTGAGCCCATACCCAACTTGCAGGCTCTGCGACTGCCGGAAGGCATTGTTGCTGAAAATGCTGTTGTTGACCGAGACGTTCGCCCCGGCTTGCAGAGAAGCGCCATAGAGATAGTTGCGCTCCGCCCGGACGCCGTCCAGTTGGATGCTTCCTCCAGCCGTCACTTTCAGGCCATATCCATAAACGGTGTATCCGCTGCATGCCGAACCGGTGTACGAACGATTGTCAGAGAAATCGCTGTAGTAGATTGAAACGTTCGTGCCGGCCTGGATGGAGGCGCCATACAGGTTGTTCGCCGAGGCAGCCACATTCGTCAACCCGACCGCGCCGCCGCTGACGATCTGCAGCCCGTAGCCGACGCGGGTTCCGCCCTGGCCAAAGGCGTTCTGGCTGAAACTGCCCGTGTAGATGAAAACATCGCCTGCGGCCTTCAGATAAGCGCCATACAACGCGTTGCGGTCGGCGGTCACCTGATACAAATAGATGCTGCCGTCCGTCATCACTTTCAGGCCGTAACCGTAGGGCGTACATCCGCCGCCGCATTCGTAATTGGACGAGCACGAATACAAGCGGTGGCCAGAAAAACCAGCGGTCGTGATAGAAACATCCCCTGCCGCCTGAATCGTGGCGCCATACAGGCTGTTGTCGTTGGCCTGCACCCCCGAAAGGGTGACATAGCCGCCGCTCACGATATTCAACCCATATCCAACCTGATTGCGGCTGGAGCGGTCGAAGCGGTTGTTGCTGAAGCGGCTATCGGCGACAAAGACCCAGTCATTGGCTTTGATCGAAGCGCCGTAGAGGTAATTCCGCTCGGCAGTGACATTGACCAAGGTCACCGTCGCGGCCGAGTCTACCCGCAGGCCATAGCCATAGACCACGTAATTGTTGTTGCACCACGAGCAGGTATAAGCGCGATTCTCGGAGAAATCTCCCTGGGTGACAACCACGCTGCCCGCTGCCCCGATTCGAGCGCCATACAGACGGTTGCGATTGGCTTGCACATTGGTCAAGGCCACATCCCCATCGCTTGTCACGTAGAGACCGTAACCCACGACAGTGTGATTGCGCAAGATGGCTCCATTGTCGTTGAAAGTGCTGTCCACAACGGCGACATCGCCATCTGCATCGAGCCGGGCGCCCGCCCTCCGATTTTGGTCGGCCGCGACGTTCTCCAAAGTCACATCACCGCCGGCCACGACGACCAGGCCGGTGTCGCTGTGAGTAACCTGGACGTTGACCACCGTCACGTCGCTCTGCGAGACCAGCACCAGAGCAGCCTGCTGGGTCACGCCGGAGATGTTGATGTTGCGAACGATCAACGCCCCTGTCCACGGCTTCTCCTCTACGCCGATGGTGATGGGAATCGTGAAAGTAGTGCGGTCGTCTGGGTCAATCAACGACAGATTCGGATTCCAGCCACCCTGGAGCGAGAGGTCATACTGGCTCAGGTTGACAAAAGGGAACGAGTTGAAGTTGATGCTCGTCTCACCCCCGCTGTAGTCGCCAACCGCAATATAGATGACGCCGGCCTGTTGATAGAGAGGCTCCGTCTCGTTGGCCAGCAAAAAGCCGAGAAGGGCGGTGACGCTTCCAAACGTGGAGGTACAACCGTTCTCGCCAGGAACAGCCGGCTGCCCAGCCGGGCACCAGAACGAATCGCCAGGATTGGCAAGGATCGTCGGAGCCGCGGCCGGTTCCTCGGTCGGAGCCGCGGGCGGAGAATCGGGCGGGGGAGCGCCCTCGTCGTCCGGCGCTGCGGCGTCGTCATCGGGTGTATTTTCGTCTGGGCTTTGGGTGGATAGATTTGGATCGTCTGGGGTTGCTTCCCCCTCAGTCGTTTGCTGAATGTCGTCGCCGATCACGGTCGTCGGGGTTTCCGGCGGCGGGGCCTCATCGGCCCGCGCGACCGTCGGCAAGACTGCACTGAGAAGGATGGCAAAGACAACAGCAAGAAAAAAATGGAACAGCCTTCGTTGTATCATGCAGGGACCTCCTCGATTTCCCACTTGCGCCCGCTAATCCCTGTGGGACGAACAGGCGCGTTCAACTATCCCTTCTGAACTACATCAGATGAATGGATATCAAGAGAAAAAAGTCTCGTCAGATCGTTTCATTTCCCTCCTTTTTTCAATGGACATTCCACCCAAAATCCCAATGACAAATCTATTTTACTGCAATTTCGGGCTGCGGATGGTAACAAAACGATAACAAAATGAGACCAGATACGACCTTTCTTAGTGATGGCCCCGCCCAAAGAAAAAGCAGAAATTGAAGACCTGCCACGGGTCAGATGGCAGGTCTTGTGATGAGATGCTGCAATGGATTAGTTCAGGCTGAAGGTGGAGGAGTGATTCAGCGCCTGCAGCACCACTTTCCCCTTGCGATCGGTTCGGAACGAATCGCCGGCCTTCAGGATGTAATCCCGCACATCGCCCTCCTGGGTGATCCAAAGCATTCCCTCCAGGCAACGAATTTCCGAACCGCCCCGGACGACCAGCGATTTCTGCGCATTCTGCGGAAGATTGACTGTCATATCGACCTCCGATCCAGCAATCCTTGTTCGAGCGCTTTTATTTTAGGGCATTTCAGAGTAAAATAACAGATGCAGAAATATTCAATTGTAACCGGTACAGTTATCAATAGAAAAAACTGTACCGGTCGGCACACCGACCAACTGTATTGGGAGAAGAGTCCTATGTCCGCTGTCCGCGAACCGCTCTACGAACAACTTGCCGAGGAAATTGCGCGCCTGATTGCTTCGGGCACGTTTCGGCCCGGCGACCGTCTGCCCTCGGTGCGCACCATGAGTCAGCAAAAACGTCTCAGCATCAGCACCATCCTGCAAGCCTATCTCCAGTTAGAGAATCGCGGCCTGATCGAGGCCCGTCCGCAGTCCGGCTACTATGTGCGGCGGCCGCTCGAGGCCGAATTGCCCGAACCGGCCATCTCGTCCCCGCGGCCGGATCCCTCCCAGGTCAGCATCCAGGAACTGACCATGATGGTCCTGCGCGACATCACCAACCCCCAATTAGTGCAACTCGGCACCGCCCTGCCCAACCCGGACCTGCTTCCGTCTGCCAAACTGAGCCGCATCGTGGGCGCGCTGGCGCGTGAAGATGAAGCCCTGGCCAACACCTATGACCTGCCGCCCGGTCTGGAACGGCTGCGCGTTCAGATCGCCCAACGCCAGGTGGAAACCGGCTGCAACCTCACCCCTGCCGACATTGTCATCACCTCCGGCTGCATGGAAGCCATCGACCTCTCCCTGCGCGCCACCTGCCGGCCGGGGGATATCGTCGCCATCGAATCGCCAATTTACTTCGGCATGCTGCAGACCTTGCAGGCGCTCGGCCTCAAGGCGCTCGAAATCCCCACCCACCCGCGCGACGGCATCAGCCTAGACGCGCTGCGCTTTGCCATTGCCCACAACTCGATCCGCGCCTGCCTGGTCATTTCGAACTTTAACAACCCCCTCGGCAGTTGCATCCCCGACGAAAACAAGAAACAACTGGTCGAACTGCTCAGCCATCACGACATTCCGCTCATTGAGAACGCCATCTCGACCGAACTGTATTTTGCCGAGCAGCGCCCGGCCGTCTGCAAAGCCTTCGACCGAAAGGGGCTGGTGATGTTATGCTCCTCTTTCTCGAAAGACATCAGCCCCGGCTATCGCGTTGGCTGGGTGGCTCCTGGCAAATTCAAATCGGAAGTGGAATGGTTGAAATACACCGCCAACATCGGCTCGGCGCCGTTGGTCCAGATGACCATCGCCCGCTACCTGGAGACCGGCGGCTACGATCACCATCTGCGCCGCATCCGCCGCGAATACGCCCGCAACGTCAGCCTGATGTCGCAGGCTGTGGTGCGTTATTTTCCGCCCGAGACGCGCGTCACCCGCCCGAGCGGCGGATTCGTGCTGTGGGTGCAATTGCCCGAAAAGGTCGACTCGCTCGAACTCTACCGGCGGGCTTTGCGCTCCGGAATCACCCTGACCCCCGGCTACCTTTTCTCCGCCTCCCAACAATTCCGCAACTTCATCCGCCTCAACGCCGCCAAATGGAATCTGGACATCGAACGCGCTTTGCAAACCCTCGGCCTGCTGGTCGGCGAGATGGCGCGTAAATAAACGGCAACAACCTACTCGCCGATGATCTTGACCAGGACGCGCTTTCGCCGCCGGCCGTCGAATTCCCCGTAGAAAATCTGCTCCCAAGGGCCGAAGTCCAGCCGCCCGCCCGTCACCGCGACGACAACCTCGCGCCCCATCACCTGCCGCTTGAGGTGGGCGTCGGCGTTGTCCTCACCGGTGCGGTTGTGCCAGTACATCTCCACCGGCTCGTGCGGCGCCAATTTTTCCAGCCATTGCTCGTAATCATGATGCAGCCCCGACTCATCATCGTTGATGAAGACCGAGGCCGTGATGTGCATGGCATTGACCAGGCACAACCCCTCTTGGATGCCGCTTTCCTTCAGGCAACGTTCGACCTCGTCTGTAATATTGACAAAGCCGCGCCGCGAGGGAATGTTGAACCACAACTCTTTACGATACGATTTCATGCCTCCGCCTCCAGAGAAGATTGTCTCCGCCGCCGATTCTATCAGGAAACCATAATCCCGCCAGCAGCGCCAGCATCAGCAAATAAGGCAGGCTGTATTGCAAAAGAGGAGCAAAGTAGCCGCAGAGCAGCAGGAACGAGGCCGCCAGCGGCAAGGAGGCTGCATCCTGTGCCGGAAGACGCCGCGCCGCCCTCAACGTGATTCCCAGCCCGGTGAGCGGGAGGAGCAACAAAACCAGGTCGTGAAAATGCAAATGCGGGGCGGTGAACAGGGTCAGCAGGACGGCCGTCCCCGCCTGGGACCAGCCCAGGGTGCGGCCGCGCCCCCACCAGAAGCAAAGCCCGACGATCGTCCCTGCATAAGCGCCCCACCCGATCATGCGCACCAGCGAAGGCCGCGCCGCCGGGAACAGCCGCAACAGGAGGCCGAGCAGATTGACCATCCGGTCTTCGTTAATGTGATACGCCTCGCCGCTTCCACTGAGAAACAAGAGGCGCACGAAACCCTCGATTCCCTCCAGACCCACATAAGCCAGGCTGACGAGCGCCAGCGCGCCGCAGCCGACTGCGAACCACAGGAAAACCCGCCGCCGCCGGAAAAGGAAGGGCAGCGCCAGCGGCAGAGCCAGATGTGGACGGATCGTCATCAGAGCCAGCCCCAGCCCGGCCGGCCCATCGCGCCCCGAAAACAATCCCAGCGCCCACAAGCCGCCGCCCAACACCAGGAGGGCGCTGTCTTGCCCGTTGATCAAACTGACAAAAGCGGGAAAGAAAAGCAGATAGCCTGCCAGCAAAAGACGCCGCGCCGGCGCCTCGAACCACGCCTGGCTGACTTTGAGCAGCGTCGCCGCCGCCAGAAACAAAACGCCGAACATCAGCCCGCTCCAGGCCAGGAAGGACAGGCGATAGTTTTCGCCAGCCACGGCGCAGACGAGCGGAAGGAGGAACGGCGGGTGGGGAAAGGGAAAGGTATCTTCGGCCTCGATCTCGAAGCCGGCGACCTGCTCCTCGTAGCGTTGCTGGAGTCCAAGATCATAGGCGCGTCCCGGCCCCTCCTGACGGGCAATCCGGCCGGCAGCATAGAAAGCAACGAAGTCCGCGCCGGTCACCTGGAGGGGATCGGCCAGCATTCTCGCATACAACAACAAATAGGAAATGGGCAGAGCGAGCAGGCTGACGGTCAAGAACACGCGGCGAAAGTTGACGCCCATCGTCAGAAGAACGGCCTCAGTCCGTCTTTTCGACCACCACCGTCGCCTCGCTGACCAGCGCCGCGATCGCCCCCACTGCCGCCAGCGTCGGCGCCAAGACAAGTCCAACGACGCCAAAGGTAAGCGGAAACTCCATTAACACCTTTCCATCCCGATCTTGGATGATCACCCGCCGGACATTGCCCTCGTGAATCAACTGCTTGATTTTGGCCAGCAACTCCTCGCCGCTGACGCGGAATTCCTCCGTATGGCTCTCGGTCATATCACCTCTCCCTGGCCGGAAAATTCTCGGCGCCTCTTTCCTTGACGATCACCACCGTCCTCTCGGGGCGGTTGAACAGAATCGCCGCAATCACGCCCGGCACCCAGCCGACCAGTGTCAGGATCGTAGTCAAGAGGATCGCACCGCAGCCTTTGTCCAAGACAGCCAGCGGAGGCAGCAAGATGCACACCAACACACGTCCAACACTCATCGCAACGCTCCTTTCCGGACGCAAAAGGCAATCGGGATTCTACCGCGCCCGCGCCAAAGGTGTTATATACTTAAGAGACGTTCACCTAACACAACCCTGCCAAAGGAGAGGCCCATGGTCACCATCGAAAAAATCGATACGGAGAACAAGGCGCAGGTCAAGCGTTTCGTTGAATTCTACTATAGACTCTACGAAGGATGCCCTCAGTGGGTTCCGCCGCTTTACGTGGACGCCTACCTGCCGCTCAACCGCAAGAAACATCCTTTCTTCGAGCATTCGGAGGCAGATTTCTTCTTGGCCGTCCAGGATGGCGAAGTGGTCGGGCGCATCTGCGCCGCCGAGAACAAACCCTTCAATGCCTACCACAACACCCGCAAAGCGCATTTCTACGCCTTCGACAGCGTGAACGACCAGGAAGTGGCCAACGCGCTCTTCGAGGCCGTCTTCGACTGGGCGCGCCAACGCGGCCTGGACACGGTGATCGGCCCGAAAGGCCTCTCGCCCTTCGACGGCTACGGCATCTTGATCGAGGGCTTCGAACACCGTCAAATGATGACGATGACGAACTATAACTACGATTACTACCCCCGCTTGGTGGAGGCGCTCGGCTTCGAAAAGGAA
This sequence comes from uncultured Anaerolineales bacterium, assembly GCA_937960595.1. Lineage (GTDB taxonomy): Bacteria > Chloroflexota > Anaerolineae > Anaerolineales > Villigracilaceae > JAFGSI01. Next base: position 96,615 of record CALGPL010000010.1, read on the forward strand.
GTCGATTTCGTCTCCTGCTACCTGCCGGCCGACTCGTTCCGGCTGCCGGAACGGGTGGAGCGCATTGCCCAGCGCGTCAAGGAGCGCGGCCGCTTACAGGTCAAGCAATTCCGTTCCAAGCGCGAACTCATCCAATGGGCGCCCCGCATCGGCCAGGCCTACAACAAAGCCTTCATCCAAAACTGGGAATACTATCCTTTCTCACAGGGCGACATTCAATACGCGGTCGACAACGTCTTCCTGGTGGCCGACCACCGCCTCATCAAGATCATCCTGCACGGCGACGAAATCGTCGGCTTCCTGTTTGCCTTCCCAGATGTCTCCGCTGCGCTGCAACGCGCCCGCGGCCGCCTCTTCCCCTTTGGCCTCGTGGATATCCTGCTCGAAATGCGCCGCACCAAGACCATCTCCGGCAACGGGATGGGCATCCTGCCCGAATATCAGGGCCTGGGCGGCAACGCTTTGCTCTATTACGAAATGGCTCAAACCATTCTGGGGTTCAAACAATTCGAACACGTCGAGATGACTCAAGTGGCCGAAACCACCCATCAGATGCGGGCCGACTTAAAAAATCTCAACGGGGTGGAATACAAAAACCACCGCGTCTACCGCCGGAGTATTGCCTGATGAATGCGCCCCTCGCCTGGATTCCCAACCCGAGGCGCAAGCCCCTGTTCTACACTTTCCTGCTTGCGACGGCTGTCCTGCTCATCCTCTTCCAGCCGCTGAACCGGCCGCTGACGAACGCCGTCGCCCCGGCCGGGATCGTTTCCCTGCAACTCGCCGCGGCGCCGGAGCGGGCCCAATCCATCCTCGACTCCTGGGACGCCCGCGCGCGCCTGTTTGCGGCGTTTGGCCTGGGCTTCGATTACCTGTTCATGTTCGCCTACGCCGCGGCCCTGGCGCTCGGCGCCCTGCTGGCGGCCGGACGTCATCCGGGCCGGTTTGCCCGCCTGGGCGAGTGGGCAGGCTGGGGGGCGTGGGCGGCGGCTCTTCTGGACGCGCTCGAAAATTTCGGCCAATTCCAGCAACTCTTCAACGGGCGCGTCGACCTGGCGGCGCCGATCGCCGTCCTGGCAAGCCTGAAATTCGCGCTGATCCTGCTGGCCGCGATCTACGATTTGTTCGGCTGGCTGTGGCCGAGATCGCAGTAGCAAAAGAGGCAGAATCGGCAGAGCCGTTCCTGTCGGGGAACGGCTCTGCCATTGGATTGTAATTTCCGGTGCGAGTCTACAGAACGGTCACCCGAACCGCCTGCGGGCCTTTCTGGCCTTGTTCGACCGAGAATTCGACTTTCTGGCCTTCCTCGAGCGTGCGGAACCCGTCGCTCTGGATGGCGGAATAGTGGACGAAGACATCCGGGCCGCTTTGGCGGGCGATGAATCCGTAGCCTTTGCCGCCGTTGAACCACTTGACCGTGCCGATGATACGTTCAGACATTTGATTTGCTCCTTGTAGCAAAAAGAATAGGGTGTGACAGGTTCGTTCCATCGGACGATCGAAAAGAAACGACCCGCGCAAGAAACCGCGGGCCACTGATCTTATCTTCCAACGTGAACTGACTGGCATCTTACGAAGGGGATGATAACGCCTAAATTCAGATATGTCAAGTGCGAATTTCGCTTACAACTTCAGCCGCGCCCCCTCCGAGATGCGCACCGTCTCGCTCTCGCCCTGGCGGCGCAACGGCAAGACGACGTGGAACTGACTGCCCGGGCAGGTGACCTCGTCGTAGCCCGGCGATTCGACCCAGATTCGTCCGCCGTGGGCCTCGACGATGCCGCGCGAGAGCGCCAGCCCCAACCCGGCCCCCGAACCCTTGAACTTGGTCTTGCCGGTCGAGTGTTTGTTCAGGTCCTCCTCGGGTTGATAGAACTTGGTGAAGATCAAATCATGGTACTCGGGGGCGACGCCGACGCCGGTATCGGCCACCACGATCTCGACGCCCCCCTCCGGCAAGTCGCGCTGATTGGGCGTCAACGCCCGCCCCAGGATGGTGATCCGGCCGCCGTTGGGGGTGAATTTGATGGCATTGCTCAGCAAGTGCTGGAAAACCTTGCGCAGAGTCTTCGGGTCGGCTTTGATGGCCGGAAGAGCGGGCAGGTCGAGGGTCAGGGTTTGATTGCGCTCCTTGAGCGCCGCGGCCATGCCGCTGCTGACCGAGCGAATCAACTCCGGCACGTCCACCGCCTGCCAGGACAGTTCCAGCGTGCGGGCGTCGATCTGGGCAATATCGAACATCGAATCCATGATCTCGTGCAGCCGTAGCGTGCCTTTGTGGATGCCCTCGATTGTCTGATAATGATAGCGATTTTCCTTGATGGCGGGGTCCTCGAGCAGCATTTCGGTATAGCCGCGCAGGACGGTCAGCGGAGTACGCAACTCGTGTGAGGCGATGCTGATGAAATCCGACTTGGTTTGGTCGAGCCGCTCCAGGTTGCGGTTGGCGCGGTCGAGGGCTTGATAGGCCTGGCGAATCTCCTGGTTCAGGCGAATCAGATTCTCGACCAGACGGGCGTTCTCGAGGGCGACGGCCGTCTGATTGGCCAGGGTAGTCAGGACGTTGAGATCGTCATCCGTGTAGCGGTTGCCCGAGGACTTGGCCCCCAGCGCCAACATGCCGATCCATTCTTTCTTGGCGAAAATGGGAACATAGACTTCGGTATCCAGACTGCTCAGCCACTCGCGTTCAGAGGCCGGCCCCTGACGAAATTCGGGCAGCATATCCACATCATACTGGAGCAGAGGACGATGCCCCTGGGCAAAGAAACGGGCAAAGGGTCCGGCTGCGCTCAACACGCCGACCCGCAGCGGCCGCTCGCCGGCGCCGCGCACTGCCCGCAGGCGGTAGGTCACCCGGCCGTGCAGATCGGTATCTTTGTCCACCAGGAACAGAAACCCTCGGCGGATATCCATCGCTTCGATGATCAATCCGACCGCCACCGTTGCCAACCGCTCGACATCCAGAATGTTGCTGATGGAGATGCTGTAATCCCGCAGAGTCTGGCTGGGATTGTAACTTTCGACCGGCAGCAAGCGATACACCAACGGGCGAAGCAGGCCGAACAGAGAAAAGGAAATCAGCGCCAGAAAAGCCGTAATGACCAGACCCAGCAAGAACGGATCCACGTCGGGCAAGAAGCCCGGCAGAAGGCCGAACAAAGTATAACCGGCCACATAAGCGCCCACCAACAGGCCGATGCCCAACAGATAGAGAATCGCGCCGCGGAAAATGCGCCGGGCATCGGCCAGACGATGCTTGGTGAGCATATACGTCATCAACCAGACGGCCAGCAGGCGCAACAGGCCGCCCCAGCCGCTCCGACCGCTCAACAGCAGGATGTCGTTCGCTGCCAAGAGGGAAAGAATCGGCAGCCAGTAACTGATCCGATTGCGGTGCAGCGGCTGGCGGGTGCGCCGAAAGACTGCCCGGGTGACCAGCAGCGCAGCCGCAAAGAAGACGATCCAGCCCAGCAAAAGGATCAGAAATCCCAGCCGGGCGCTCGGCAACTGATAACGGCCATTCGACCAGAGAATCTCGGGCAGGGGCAAGACCCCGCCCGAGAACAGCGCCGACAGGACAAAAACCAGCGTTCCCCCTCCCAGCCAGGCGCTGCGGCCCGGCAGGCGCAAAAAGGCCCGGTTGACCAGCACCATCAGCACGGCCAGGAAAAAAAGGCCGTAGACCTGAAAGCGCCAGACCAGGCTGCCCGTCAGCGGAATGAGATTCAAGCGCCAGAGCGCCTCGAAGACGGTCAGGGCCAGCGCCGCCAGGGCATACAACCCCAACAGCGAGGCCGCCTCCTCCTGGCCGGTGCGATGCCGCAGCGCCTGCAGGATCAAGATCAGGTAAACCAGACCCTCGATCCCTAACAAGATGGCAAAGAGAAGATTGGCATCGAAGAGCATACACTAAAAGTATACTCGAAATCGGTTATCTGGTTGGCGGCAAGTAGGGTATGATTAAGCATCGGCAAGAGCAATCTGCACTTCGAGCCAACGAGGCAAAATGAATCAATACGAATTCCACGTTTCCCGAAAGGCCCGCCAAAAATATCAATTCGACGAGGGCCTCTTCGCCCTGAACGGCAACGTTGTCCTGGCCGACTTTGCCGCCGCCCGGCGTTTCGCCGAGGCGATGAGCCGTGTGCGCGGCCAGCCGGTGCCTGCCAGCGACATCAACGCGATGGGCCTGATCGATGAAGTTCTGCACCTCCTCATCCGCCAATACGAACGGCAGAATCCCGGCCTGATACGCCGCGCCCTGGAAACTCTGACCGGCCTGGAGGCCGAACCTGCCCTGCTGAAATTCACCGAGGAGTTTCCTCCTCTTCCCGTCCAGCGCGGCGAAATGACCGCCCGCGCCTACCTGGACGGGGAAACGGCCGGCGGCACGCCCCACCGCCAATCCACGCTGGAGGAGATGCTCCTGCTGCACCTGGCCAACGCCAACCCGGCCTACACCCCCTATCAGGAACTGTTCGATGACCGGGAACTGCGCCAGAAGACCGCCTACCCGCTCATCCTGGCCCGCCTACAGGAATTCCTGCGCGCCGGCCCCCCTTTTGGCGCAGGCGGCGAGACCCTCCTCGACGTTCTGGCCGCCCCCGGCCGGGTGGCCCCCCACTCCCTGACTGCCCAACTCGAATATCTGCTCCAGCGCTGGGCCCCGCTCCTGGGCGAACAGTTCGTCCTGCGCCTCTTGCGCGGCCTCGACCATCTCAAAGAAGAAATCATCCGCGGCGCTTTCGCCGGCGGCTTTGCCGGTCAGGCCCCCGTCCTGACCTTCGGCGGCTACGCCGAATACGAACGTTTCAGCCCCGACCGCGACTGGATGCCGCGCTGCGTCCTGATCGCCAAAAACTCCTACGTCTGGCTCGAACAACTCTCGCGCAAATACAAATTCTGGGTCAAGACCCTCGACCTGATCCCCGACCAGGAACTGGACCTCCTGGCCGAGCGCGGCTTCACCGGCCTGTGGCTGATCGGCCTGTGGGAACGCAGCCGCGCCAGTCAGCGCATCAAACAGCGCATGGGCGACCAGGACGCCGTCGCCTCGGCCTATTCGCTCTACGCCTACGACATCGCCGCCGACCTGGGCGGCTGGGAAGCGCTCGCCAACCTGCGCGCCCGCGCCTGGCAGCGCGGCATCCGCCTGGCCGCCGACATGGTCCCCAATCACATGGGCATCGACTCGCGCTGGGTCGCCGAACGCCCCGACTGGTTCCTCTCGCTGCCCTATCCCCCCTACCCCAACTACACCTTCAACAGCGAAGACCTCTCCGACGACCCCCGCATGGCGGTCGTCATCGAAGACCATTACTACGACCGCAGCGACGCCGCGGTGGTCTTCAAACGCGTCGACCGCCTCACCGGCGAGACGCGCTACATTTATCACGGCAACGACGGCACCTCCATGCCCTGGAACGACACCGCCCAACTGGATTACTCGAAAGCCGAAGTGCGCGAAGCCGTCATCCAAGCCATCCTGCACGTAGCGCGCAACTTCCCCATCATCCGCTTCGACGCGGCGATGACCCTGGCCAAGAAGCACATCCAGCGCCTGTGGTTCCCCCCGCCCGGACAGGGCGGCGCCATCCCGTCGCGCGCCGAACACGGCATGACCCAGGCCGAATTCGACGCCGCCATCCCCAACGAATTCTGGCGCGAGGTCGTGGACCGCGTCGCCGCCGAAGTGCCGGATACCCTCCTCCTGGCCGAAGCCTTCTGGTTGATGGAGGGTTACTTCGTCCGCACCCTGGGCATGCACCGCGTCTACAACTCGGCCTTCATGCACATGCTGCGCGACGAGGACAACGCCAAGTACCGCCAGGTAATGAAGAACGTCCTGGAATTCGACCCGCAGGTGCTCAAACGTTTTGTCAACTTCATGAACAACCCCGACGAGAAGACCGCCATCGAACAATTCGGCGACGGCGACAAGTACTTCGGCGTCTGCATGCTCATGTCCACCCTGCCCGGCCTGCCGATGTTCGGCCACGGTCAGATCGAAGGCTATCGCGAAAAGTACGGCATGGAATTCCGCACCCCCAAGTGGGACGAATGGCCGAACGAAGGCCTCATCAAAGGCCACGAATGGAAAGTCTTTCCGCTCCTGCACCGGCGCTACCTCTTTGCCGAGGTGGACAACTTCCTGCTTTACGACTTCTACACCCCCGAAGGCCACGTCAACGAGGACGTCTTCGCCTTCTCCAACCGCGCCGGCCTGGAGCGCGGCCTGGTCGTCTACCACAACAAATATGCTGCGACGCGCGGCTGGATCAAGACCTCGGTCGCTTTCATGGACAAAGCCTCCGGGGCCCTCGTCCAGCGAACGCTTGCCGACGGGCTGGCCCTGCCCTCCGAGGGCTACGTCATCTTCCGCGATTACGTCACCCACCTGGAATACCTCCGCCCCTGCCGCGACCTGGTCGAGCGCGGCCTGTACGTGGAACTGGGCGCCTACCAGCACCATGCCTTCCTCGACTGGCGCTTCGTGAGCGACGACGGCGGGCGCTGGACTGAGGTGTATCGCGCCCTGGGCGAGGCGGGGGTCGAATCGGTCCAGGCGAAATACGACGAGCGGTTCGCCCCTCAGCCTGCCCCAGAACCGGCACCGAAGAAGAAGCCGGCCAAGCGGACACCCACAAAGGGCCAGACGGCCAAGAGCAGCAGAAATTCGAAAAAAGCCAAACGATCGTCGAAGAAGACCCCGCCGCCGGAATCATGAGTGGCAAAGCCATCGAGGATCGCGATCGCCTGCCAAACCGCGCTGCAATGGACTCTCCCCAAAACCCGATCCCTGCCCCGGAAAAGCCCACCGCGCCTCTCTCGCCCCTGCCCCTGGCCGCGCTGACAACCCTCTACCTGCTCTTGCCGGCGCTGCTCTTCGCCTGGGGCTGGCTGCGGACGCCGTATGCCCTGACCGTCACCCTCATTGCCGGGATCGCGGTTTTCTTTGACTGGCGAGAGGCCTGGCGCGAGCGCGACCGGACCTTCCACCGGCGTCTGCGCTCCCTCTGGCCGGCGCTGCTGCTCCTGCTCGCCTGGCTGCTGCTCTCGGGTGTGGGCGGCTTCGGCCTGCAAAACGGCGACTACAAATCCAGCAATGCCCTGCTGCGCGGCCTGATCGAATCCGACTGGCCGCTGCAAATCGAGTTCGAACGTCAGACCGTGCCGGTGGTCTATTACCTGGCCTACTTCCTCCCGGCGGCGGCAGTCGGCAAGGCCTTCGGCTGGGGAGCGGCCAACATTTTCATCTTCTTCTGGACCCTGACGGGCGTCCTGCTGGCCTTCGGCTGGTTCCGGCGGCTGACCTCTCTCCCGGCCAGAGTCTGGCCGACCCTGGCGCTGGCCCTGCTCTTCTGCCTGGCCAGCGGCCTGGACGCGGTCGGCCATTACACCGACCCCGAAACGCCCTTCCAATGGGGCGCCCACATCGAAAACTGGGCCAAACTCTTCCAGTTCTCCTCTCAGACCACCCTGCTCTACTGGGTGCCGCAACAGGCGCTGGCCGCCTGGCTGATGGCCGGCCTGACCCTCGCCTGCCTCGACGACCCGCGCCTGTTCCGTTCCCTGGGCCTGGCCGTCGCCGCCGGCATCCTCTGGACCCCCTTCGGGGTGGTGGGCGCGGCACCCTATCTGCTGGCGGCGGGGATCACGCTGCTGGTCAGGAAACAGGCGCGGGTCCTGTTGGCGCCGCTTCCCGTCGCGCTCAACCTGGGCGCCGGACTGGTCGCCGTCATCCACGCCCTCTACATTCTCTCCAACCGCTACGCCTTTCCCGTCGGCCTGCTCTGGACTCTGGCCGAAGACCGAAACGCTTATCTTTGGACAGCCCTCGAATTCTGGTCGCTGGAATTCGGCCTGCTGGCCGCCTGCGCGGCCGTCGCCCGTCTGCTGGGCCGGGCCGCCTCGCAAGGCGAAAAGAAGGCCGGCCTCCCGCCCGGCTGGTTCGGCCTGCTCTGCCTGATCCTCTCGGCCCTGCCGCTGTTCAAGATGGGCTACAACAACGACCTGGTGATGCGCGCCTCGATTCCTTCGCTGTTCTACTTCTGGATCTTCATCGGCCAGACGTTGATGGGCGCCGCTCCGCCGCGTCGGCGCGGCTGGAGCCTGGCGCTGCGGATTGTGCTGCTCCTCCTTCTGCTGGCCGGCAGTTACACCAGTTTCTCGGAAATCATCCGCTCGGTCAACAATTTCCACTTCGGCCCTCCGAATCCGGAAGAGGTCAAACCCATCGCCGAGGCCTCCTATCCTCACATTGTTGCCCAGCGAATCGGGAACGACGAATCTCTCTTCTTCCGTCTGCTGGGACGCTGAACGGATGCCCCCCTTGCGTTCTTTTGTTAGGAAATCTTTCCTATTGTGTTAGGCTGAGCATTTCACAGGTATAATCAGGCCGTTTCACAAAGAGGTTTCATGACTTCCGAATCGGCTCAAAAAGAAAAACGCTCGGTAGCCTTCCTCTCCGTCCTGGCGGCGGTGGGACTGACGACCTTCAAACTCATCGTCGGCTTGCTGACCAACTCGCTCGGCATCCTGGCCGAAGCGGCCCATTCGGGGCTGGACCTGGTGGCCGCCGCCATGACGTACTTTGCCGTGCGCGTCTCCGACAAGCCTGCTGACCGCACTCACCAGTACGGCCACGGCAAGATCGAGAATCTCTCGGCGCTGTTCGAGACCCTCCTGCTGCTGGCCACCTCCGGCTGGATCATCTACGAGGCCATTGATCGGCTCTTCTTTCATCCTGCCCGCGTCGAGGCCTCGGTCTGGGCCTTCGTGGTGATGGGGATTTCGATCATCATCGACATCAACCGTTCCAAGATGCTCTACAAGGCGGCCAGGAAATACAACAGCCAGGCGCTGGAGGCCGACGCCTTGCATTTCCGCACCGACATCTGGTCGTCGTCGGTCGTCATCGTCGGCCTGATCGGCGTGACGGTGGCGCGCTTCCTCCCCGGCCTGGACTGGATGCACGCTGCCGACTCGCTCGCCGCCCTGGTGGTGGCTCTGATCGTCATCTACGTCAGCGGCGAACTCGGCTGGCGGACCGTCTCGGCCTTGCTGGACAGCGCCCCGCAGGGCATGGCCGAGAAGATCGAGCAGGCCGCCGCGGCCGTGCCGGGCGTGGTCAACGCCCATGCTGTACGCATCCGCCCGTCGGGGGCGCATTGGTTTGTGGATATGCACGTCACGATGGACGGCAATGCCACCCTCAACGACGCCCACGCCGCCACGGAGAAGATCGAAGCGGCCGTGCAGGAATTTGTGACCCTGGCCGATGTGACCGTGCATGTGGAGCCGGTCGATCATGTGCCCTCCCCAAAGAGCAAGGGCGCGCCCAAAAAGAATCGGCGCCAACGCCCGGCATAATTGGCGGCAACCAGGACTTGCAGGCAATCTCCAACCTGCAATCTCCGGCCTCTGATATAATTATGTGGTAAACTCAGGCAAGCACTTCCGGAGAGACAATGATGAGCGTCAATCGCAGCGAACAAATGGTCAACCGCCTGCGTTCCATGCAGGCCTCCGCCCCGGATATCGAAGCCTCCGCCATCGTCTCGGTTGACGGGTTGATCATGGCCTCGGCCCTGCCGGCCGATGTGGAAGAAGACCGCGTCTCGGCCATGTCGGCTGCCATGCTCAGCCTGGGCGAACGCATCGCCACCGAACTCGGGCGCGGCGGCCTGGACCAAGTCTATATCAAAGGGAACAATGGCTTCATTGTGCTGACCTCGGTCGGCTCCGAAGCCGTCCTGACTGCGCTGGCCCGTCAGGAGGCCAAATTGGGCCTGATCTTTCTCGAAATGCGCCGCGCCGCGGAAGATTTGATCAAACTGGTCGGATGAAGCGTCTCCAGCCAAACTTCCTGTCCAAAACGCACAACCCCTCGGGGAGGTCGCCGCAACACCGGCCCTCCCCGCTTCTTTTGCATTTCAGCCCAGGCCAGGCAAAGCCGGCGTCGAAGAGTCGGCCCCAACGAGCCCATTTCCCGTTTGAGAGGTGGCCATGATCACAAAATATCTGTTCTTCACCGGCGGCGTCGTCAGTTCGGTCGGCAAAGGGGTGACCGCCGCGGCAGTCGGGTTGCTGCTCAAGGAGCGCGGCTTCAAGGTCGCCGTCCAGAAACTCGACCCCTACATCAACGTTGACCCCGGAACGATGAGTCCCTACCAGCACGGCGAGGTCTTTGTGCTCGATGACGGCGCCGAAACCGACCTCGATCTGGGTCACTACGAACGCTTCATTGACGTGCGCCTGAACCACGTCTGCAACGTGACCACCGGCCAGGTCTACGCCGAGGTGATCGCCAAAGAGCGCCGCGGCGACTACCTGGGCGGCACCATCCAGGTTATTCCGCACATCACCAACGAGATCAAGCACCGCATCGGCGCGGTCGCCAAGACCACCGGCGCGGAGATCGTCCTGGTCGAGGTCGGCGGGACGGTCGGCGACATCGAGTCGCAGCCCTTTCTAGAGGCCCTGCGCCAGATGCGCTCCGAACTGGGGCGCGAGAACACCTTTGCCACCCACGTCACCTGGCTGCCCTACATCGGCGCCACCGACGAACTGAAGACCAAGCCGACCCAGCACTCGGTGCGCGAATTGCGCTCGATCGGCATTTCGCCCGATATGATCGTCGCCCGCGCCGACTTCCCGATCGAGGAAAACCTGTGCGACAAAATCGCCCTGTTCTGCGACGTGGAAAAGCGGGCGGTCATCCCGATGATGACCACCCGCATCCTGTACGAGGTCCCTCTTCTGATCGAACGAGCCGGGGTCGCCGACTACATCCTGGAAAAACTCGGCCTGGAAGCCCGCCGCCAGCCAGACTGGTCGGCCTGGGAGCGGCTGGTCGAGGAAGTGCGCCGCCCCAAGCCGCCGCTCAAGATCGCCCTGGTGGGCAAGTACGTGGAACTGCATGACGCTTACATCTCTGTGCGCGAGGCCCTCAAACACGCCGCCCTGGCGCAGGGCGTCGAACTGGAAATTCTGTGGGTCCATTCGGCGGACCTGGAAAAGGGCAAGGGCTGGGAGGTGCTCGAAAGCGCCGCCGGCATCGTCGTCCCGGGCGGATTCGGCTCGCGCGGCACGGAGGGCAAAATCCAGGCGGCCAAATATGCCCGCGAACAGAAAATCCCCTATCTGGGGTTGTGTCTGGGCATGCAGGTCATGGTGATCGATTTCGCTCGTCACGTCTTGGGATTGGAAAACGCCAACTCGTCCGAATTCGACCGTTCAACCCCCTACCCGGTCATTGACCTGATGCTCGAGCAGCGCGCCATCACCGACATGGGCGGGACCATGCGCCTGGGCCTCTATCCCTGCGTGCTCAAGCCGGAGACAAAGGCCGCCGCGGCTTACGGCGCCGAGAAGGTCGAAGAACGCCACCGTCACCGCTTCGAACTCAACAACAACTACCGCGCCGCGCTCGAAAAGGGCGGCATGGTCTTCTCCGGCCTCTCGCCCGATGGCATGTTGGTCGAAATTGCAGAGGTCAAAGATCATCCTTACATGGTCGGTAGCCAGTTCCATCCCGAATTTCTCTCGCGGCCGATGCGCCCGCATCCGCTGTTCGTGGGGTTGATTCGCGCCGCCAAAGAGAGAGCCGGTTGCGCCGACGGCTAACCCGCCGCAGATTCGACCAATTCGGCCAGGTGATGCAACTTTCTCTCTTGGAGCGCATCTAAAGAACATGACGCAAACGGAAAACACCCCCAAAATGAAAATCTTCAAACTGGCCTTCGTTTGCGCGCTTTGCATCGGCCTGGTAGCAGGGCTGGCCTATCTGATCCAACTCTTTATCTCATAAATATCGAAGGAGAATTCATATGAAACTCAACAAAAACATGGGCACGGCTGACCGCATCATCCGCCTCGTTCTGGCGGCGCTCTTCCTGGTGCTGTACTTCACCGGCATCGTCCAGGGCGTACTGGGCATCATTCTGCTGATCCTGGCCGTGGTCTTCATCCTGACCAGCATCGTCTCGTTCTGCCCGCTCTACACGCTCTTCAAGATCTCCACGCGCAAGTAGAGACAACGAGAATCGTGTCGTTGCGGCGCATCGTCAGGTGCGCCGCGTTTTTGTTTTTGCCAAAGACAAGGCCGCACAAAGCCAAACTTGCGATATACTTACGCCCTGGAAACCAACGGACAGACGTCCGAATTTTCAGAAATTGGAGAAATCGTATGGACACAATGATCGAACTCATCACCGGGCAGGAAATCCTCGACTCGCGCGGCAACCCGACGGTCGAGGTCGAGGTCATCCTGGCCGACGGCTCGTGGGGCCGCGCCGCCGTTCCCTCCGGGGCCTCCACCGGCATCCATGAGGCGCTCGAACTGCGCGACGGCGACAAAGCACGCTACAACGGCAAGGGTGTGCTGAAAGCCGTGGCAGCGGTCAACGAGGTGCTGGCCGAGGCGCTCTATGGCTGGGATGCCACCGACCAGAAAGCCATTGACCAGGAAATGATCGCCCTGGACGGCACGCCGAACAAGTCGAAGTTCGGGGCGAACGCCATCCTGGGCGTCTCGCTGGCCGTCGCCAAGGCAGCCGCCAACTCGCTCGGCCTGCCGCTCTACCGCTACATCGGCGGCGTCTATGCCCACCTGCTGCCCGTCCCGCAGATGAACATCCTCAACGGCGGCGTCCACACCGGCTGGCAATCCACCGACGCCCAGGAGTTCATGATCATGCCGCTCGGCGCGCCCTCCTTTGCCGAAGGCCTGCGCTGGAACGCCGAAATCTACCACGCCCTGAAGGCCGTCCTGAAAGCCAAAGGCTATGCCACGCTGGTCGGCGACGAGGGCGGCTATGCCCCGGCGCTCAAGGCCAACAACGAAGCCGTCGAGGTCATCCTCGAGGCCATCGAAAAGGCCGGCTTCAAGGCCGGGCGCGGCGAACAAATCGCCATTGCCCTCGACCCCGCCGCCTCCGAACTCTACGACGAGGAAACCAAAACCTACCACCTGCGCAAAGAAGGCAAGAAACTGACCGGCCCCGAAATGGTCGAATTCTGGGCCAACTGGGTGCGTCAGTACCCCATCGTCTCGCTCGAAGACGGCCTGGCGCAAGACGACTGGGACTCCTGGCGTCTGCTGACCGAGAAACTGGGCGACAAAATCCAAATCGTCGGCGACGACATCTTCGTCACCAACCCCGAGCGCGTCCGCCGCGGCATCCGCGAGAAGACCGCCAACGCCCTGCTGGTCAAACTCAATCAAATCGGCACGCTGACCGAGACCATCGAGGCCGTCGAGACCTGCCACCGCGCCGGCTGGCGGACGGTCACCTCGCACCGCTCCGGCGAGACCGAGGACACCACGATTGCAGATCTGGTCGTGGCCCTCAACATGGGCCAGATCAAGACCGGCGCTCCCGCCCGCTCGGACCGCGTCGCCAAGTACAATCAGTTGCTGCGCATCGAGGCCGAACTGGGCGACACCGCCCAATACGCCGGCTGGGGCGCCTTGAAAGCCTAAACGGTCATCATACTCGAGAATCGGCATGCGCGTCTTTCTGACGCGCATGATTTTTTAAAGGCGCCCCGCTGCCTTTACGCCGGCGGCCCTTGCGCCGGGGGACCGGATTCGTCATCGCCGCCAAGACGCGACGAACGGCAAGGCCCCAAAAATCTACCAGGAAACGTCCTGGGCAGCCCAAATTCTTCTGGGCGCCTTTGCGTCTCGAAAGAAAACCCTTAATTCATACAACCGCTTTTTCACGGACACGGTTAGTTAAAAGACTTGACAAAGTTTAAATTCGTGCTATTATATTCCAAGAAGTCTGGCGAAAATTCCCCCTTTTTGGGCGAATGAACACCTTTTCGTGGTCCGATTACCCCCAAAATGTAAAAAGTGTTAACAAACACGCCGTTTTGGATTTAATCCGCTTTACCCCAGGCGGTATCTCCAGAGTTGAAATTGCCCGGCGGCTCGGCCTGACCCGCGCCGCCGTGACCGTCATCGTCAACGATTTGTTGACCAGCGGCCTGATTCGCGAGGCCGAAAGCATCAACGCCCACAGCGGCCGTCCGCCGGTTGTCCTCGAAATCAACGCCGGGCGCGGCTATGTGGTTGGAGTCGACTTCGGCGCTACCCATCTGAGCGTACTGGTGGCCGATCTGGCGGCCCGCATCATAGAAGAAATCGAGGTGCCAATCGCCATCCAGGATGGCCCCAAAGTCTGTCTGGCTAAAGCCGATCAACTGGTGGGCGAGGCGCTCGCCAAAGCCGGATTAAGCCTTCGGGAGGTGCTGGCCATCGGCGTAGGCGTCCCCGGCCCGATGGTGACCGAAATCGGCATGGTCGTCTCGCCGCCGATCATGCCCGGCTGGGACCGCTATCCGATTCGCGACACGCTCGAAAAGATGTGGAACTGCCCGGTTTCGGTCAGCAACGACGCCGAACTGGGCGCCCTGGGGGAATGGGCAGCCGGCGCGGGTCGCGGTGAGCGCAATCTCGCCTATATCAAAGTCGGCACCGGCATCGGGGCCGGCCTCCTGCTCGACGGTCGCATTTACCACGGCGTGACCGGTTCGGCCGGAGAAATCGGTCACCTGACCATCGAAGAGAACGGCCCCCTGTGCACCTGCGGCAATCACGGCTGCCTGGAGGCCATTGCCGGTGGACGGGCCATCGCGCTGCAAGCCCAACAGGCCGTCCGCGAGGGCAAACGCACCGCCCTGGCGGCGATCCAGCCCATCGAGAGCATCACCGCCCGCGAGGTGGCCGCCGCCGCCCGCCGCGGTGATTTGATTGCCCAGCAAATTCTGGCCCGCGCCGGGTCGCACATCGGGATTGCCATCGCCGGCCTGGTCAATTTGTTCAACCCCGGCATGGTCATCATTGGCGGCGGCGTGGCCCAAACCGGCGACATTCTGCTCGAACCCATGCGGCAGGCAGTTCAGCGGCGCAGTCTCCCCGCCGCGACCCGCGTGGTTCGCATTACCACCGCCATGCTCGGCCGACGCTCCTCCAGCCTGGGAGCGGTCGTGCAGGCGCTGACCATCGCGCTCCATCAAGGCACAGAACGAAAGGAGGTGAGGCCCCCCCAGGCTGCTCCCCAAAACAGCCTGGCTACCGTCTAAATCCCCTGCCATTCCCCCTGCGGTTTGCATGGCAAACCAAATCCTCATTTCACACACTCTAAGGAGAAGGAAAGATGAAACGCAAGATTTTTGTCCTTGTCAGCATTCTGGTGGTTGCCACTATGTTGCTGACCGCCTGCGGCGGACGCAGAGCTGCCAACGTCAGCGGTACCGTCACCCTCTGGCATGCCTGGAAGGAAAACGAGATCGCCAGCCTGAACGACGTGATCGCCGCTTTCCAGGCCCAATACCCGAACGTCCAGGTAGATGTTCTCTACGTCCCGTTCGATGACCTGCGCGGCAAGTTCGAGACCTCCGTTGCCACCGGCGAAGGCCCGACCGTCCTGATCGGCGCGGCCGACTGGGGTCCCGCCTTCTACGATGCCGCCCTGATCGCCGACATCTCCGACGACATCGATCAGGATCTGCTGGACACCATCAACCCGGCCGCCCTCGGCGCGGTGCAATACAACGGCGCGCTGATCGGCCTGCCGCAGACCCTCAAGGGCGTGGTCATGTTCCGCAACCGCAACATCGTCCCGAACCCGGCCGCGACCTTCGATGAACTGGTCGCCAACGCTCAGGCGGCGACCCGCGGCGATGTCTATGGCGCCTATCTGGAATACGGCTTCTTCTTTGCGGCCGGCCACCTGAACGGCGTCGGCGGGGCGCTGATGACCCCCGAAGGCGATCCGGCCTTCATCGAGAACGGCGGCGCCGACTGGGTGGCGTTGATCCAGCGCTTCCCCGAAGCCGGCCCGGTCACCAACTACACCGATGACGACGTCAACCTGTTCAAGGCCGGGCAGGTCGGCATCATCATTGACGGCACCTGGAACACGGCCACTCTGGCCGAGGCGATCGGCCCCGATAACCTGGCCATCGATCCCTGGCCGGCCCCCCTGTCCGGTTACGTCCAGACCGAGAACATCTACCTGAGCGCCAACGCCACCGGCGCCGACCGCGAAGCCTCGCTGGCCTTCATCGAGTTCTTCCTCTCGCCCGAGGCCCAGGCGCTCCTGGCCGACCCGACCAAGGCCGCTCACATTCCTGCCATCTCCGGCGTCGAAATCTCCGACCGCCTGATGCAGGAGACCGTGGCTGCCTTCGCCGGCGGCGCGCCGTTCCCGGTCATCCCCGAAATGGGCGCTTACTGGGATCCGATGAACAACATGCTCAAACTGGTCATGGATGAGGGCGTCAACCCTGCAACCGCTCTCCAGGATGCATTCAACTCCGTGACCGCCAAAGTCGCCGAAATCCGCGGCGGTCAGTAAGATTCGATTCCGGCAGGCGGGAGTTCTTCCCGCCTGCTTTGCTATTATTCGATTTATTTTGACCAGGAGGTGCATCCATGGCTGTTGCACAGCCCAAAGAGGCTCCCTACGACCCCTCGAGCAAGCGCCAGCAACTCCGCCAGACTCTCAAGAGAACCTGGCTGGCCTGGGCTTACATCGCCCCGGCTGGCCTGTTGATGGCGATCATTTCGTTCTTCCCGCAGATTTTCCAGGTCTGGATGGCTTTCACCAACTTCCGCATCCAGAATCTGCGCTTCAATCTGCTGCGACCCGAAACCTGGGAACAATTCGCCCCCGACTTCGTCGGCCTGAGCAACTTCGTCAAGATCATCACCAGCAATCTGGCCATCGAAAACTACGATTTCGGGCGGCTGCTCCTGTTCAACATCACCTGGACCTTCACCAACGTGATTCTCCATGTGGTGCTGGGCGTGTTGATCGCCCTGGCGCTGAACAGCAAGAATTTGATCGGCCGGCGCATTTATCGCGCCCTGTTCATCCTGCCCTGGGCAATCCCCGGCTACATCAACGCCCTGACCTGGCGCAACATGTTCGACCAGAACTTCGGCGCAATCAACTTCCTGATCGGCTACCTCAACAACTGGCTGGGCACCTCTTTCGATACCCGCATCCGCTGGCTGGACGCCACCACCCCGCCGATTGGCGGCCTGCTGAGTTTCCTGCCGCTGGCCTTCTACGCCCTGCTGGTGACCAACGTCTGGCTCGGCTGGCCCTTCATGACCGTCGTCGCCACCGGCGCCTTGCAGGCCATCCCCGACGAACTCTACGAAGCCGCCGGCATCGACGGCGCCAACGGCTGGCAAAAATTCTGGAACGTGACCGTCCCCATGATTCGCCCGGCCATGGTCCCCGCCATCATGCTCGGTACGATCTGGACCTTCAACAACTTCAACGTCATCTACTTCATCAGCCGCGGCGGCCCCTTCGGGCGGACCGAAATCCTCGTCACCCAGGCCTTCAAATTGGTTTTCGAGCAGCGACTCTACGGCGTGGCTGCCGCCTTCAGCCTGATCGTCTTCGTGATCCTGCTCATCATCACGTTGATCAACAACCGGGTCACGCGCGCAACGGAGGCCTACAATGCTTAGCAACTTCTTCTCTTTCCTCGAGTTCTTGAGCAGCACGCCGGCCGGTCGGGCCCGCCGGGCCGCCTTCGCCCATCGGATTCAAGTCGGATTCTCGCTGTTTGGGCAAAACCTTCTGCACTTCTTCCGCCCCACCGAACGCGGCAGCAAGGTACGCAAAGCCTTCTTCCGTCAGTTGGGATTGCAGTTGTTCCTGCTGACCATTGCGCTGATCGTCCTCTTCCCCATCCTGTGGATCTTCTCGATGGCGCTCGACCCGCGCAACATTGACAAGCCCCTCGACCTGACCCTGATCCCGCCGGGCGCCTCGCTGGCCGCCTTCCGCAAAGTGTTGATCGAGCCTTTCCCTCTGCTCTGCTCGAATCCCACCGATTTGAGCACCTGCATGACCTTCAGCCGGCTGCTGATCAACAGCCTGATCGTTGCCCTCGGCACCAGCGTCTTTGCGGTGGTTTTGGGCGCCTCGGCCGCCTACGCCTTCTCGCGCTTCAATTTCATCGGACGCCAGGCCGGCATGATCGGATTCATCGTCCTGTTGATGCTGCCCTCCACGGCCACCCTGGCCCCCCTCTACGTCCTGCTCAGTCAGATTCGGATCGGCGGCGAAGCCCTGCGCCAAACGCTGCCCGGCCTGATGATCGCCTACGCCTCCGGCACCTTGCCTTTTGCCATCTGGAACCTAAAAGGCTACTTCGACACCGTCCCCAAAGAACTGGAAGAAGCGGCCATCATTGACGGCGCCAGCGTCACCCAGACCTTCCTGCGCATCATCCTGCCGCTCTCCGTCCCCGCCCTGGCCGTGACCGTCCTCTTCTCTTTCATGTCCGGCTGGACCGAATTCGTCCTGGCCTGGACCTTCCTCGACAACCCCTCGCGCTTCACCCTGGCCATGGCGCTGCGCTCGATGCAGGGACAGTTCGCCACCCCCTGGTCTGAATTCTCGGCCATGTCCATCCTGATGAGCATCCCCATCATCCTGCTGTTCTTTGCCATGCAGCGCTACATCGTTTCCGGCCTGACGGTCGGCGGCGTGAAAGGTTAATCCCTCGGGGCGGCCGACCAGCCGCCCCGAAACATTCTTCTCCATCCATGAAAAAATATCTCCTCTCCCTGCTCCTCCTCTTGACCCTCCTGGCCGCCTGCCAGCCGACGCTTGCCGGACGGCCCCCAGCCGCGTCCCCCTCGGCCGCCCCTCTCCCCTACACCACCCCCGACTGGTTCGACGGCCAGATTCTCTACGAAATCTTCGTCCGCTCCTTCTGCGACTCGGACGGCGACGGCATCGGCGACCTGCGCGGCGTCGAGCAAAAACTGGACTACCTGCAATCGCTCAACGTCACCGTCCTCTGGCTGATGCCCATCCACCCCTCCCCCTCCGAACATGGCTACGACGTGGCCGATTACTTCGCCGTCAACCCCGAGTACGGCACGCTCGCCGACCTGCAATCGCTGGTGGCCGCCGCCCACGCCCGCGGCATGCGCATCCTGCTCGACTTCGTCCCATCCCATCTCTCCAATCAGAACCCCATCTTCCAGGACGCCTACGCCAACCCGCAATCGCCCTACAGCGATTGGTTCGTCTGGCGCAACGACGCCCACACCCTCTACGCCGGCTTCGCCGACAGCGAAGCCATGCCGCGCTTCAACCACTACAACCCCGCCGTGGTAGACTACCTCTCCCAGGCCGCCCTCTTCTGGCTCGACCTGGACGGCGACGGCGATTACACCGACGGCGTGGACGGCTTCCGCGTCGACAACGCCACCTTCCCGCCGGTAGAATTCCTGACCACCCTGCGCGCCCGCATCAAAGCCGCCAACCCCGAGGCGCTCCTGCTCGGCGAAACCTGGGTCAACAGCCCCGGCGACCTGGGCCGTTTCTTCACCGACCAATTCGACGCCCTCTTCGACTTCCCGCTCTACCAGACCCTCACCGGCGGCCAGACCTCCAACGGCGACGGCGTCCTCAACGGCCGCGCCCGCCCGGTCCTCCTGACCATGCTCTTTGAAGAAGAAGCGCGCTTTCCCGAAGAAGCCATGGCCGTCCGCTTCCTCGCCAACCACGACACCAACCGCCTCTACACCAAAACCGGCGGCAACGCCGACCGCCTGCGCCTCGGCGCCGACCTGCTGGCCTGCCTGCCCGGCCCCATCCTGATCTACTACGGCGAGGAAATCGGCATGCCCGGCCAGAAAGGCGGCCCGCCCTACTGGGACAACTACCGCCGCGAACCGATGGACTGGTATGCCCTCGAGGCCGGCCCCGGCCAGGCCACCTGGTTCATGCCCAACGACCGCTGGAACCGCCCCGCCGACGGCATCTCGGTCGAAGAGCAGGAGGCCGACCCCGCCTCGCTCCTCCACCACTACCGCGCCGTCCTGAGCCTGCGCGCCGCTTCCCCGGCCCTGCTCTCCGGCGACTTCACCCTGCTCGAACTGGACGCCCCGCCCTCCGCCTGGGGCTTCCTCCGTCAGCAAGGAAATGAGCAGGTCATCTGCCTCTACAACTTCTCCGACCAGCCGCTCGAGGCCACCCTCCCCGCCTGGCCGCTCGCCGACGGCGCGCCCCTCGATCTGCTGACCGGCTCCGAGGTCCCGCCCGCCGCGGCCGGCGCGCCCTACCGCCTGTCCCTGCCGCCCACCTCTGCCGTCTGGCTCGTCTCACCGCCCTAAAATGAGGTAAAATTCGTCCGTTCGCCCAAACTCCTCGCCCCAAGAGCCCGCATGACCACACCCTACTGGGTCCCGGACGCCATCTTCTACCAAATCTTCCCCGACCGTTTCGCCAACGGTGACCCTGACAACGACCCGCCCAACGTGGTGCCCTGGGGGACGCCGCCCACCCTGCACGGATTCCAGGGCGGAGACCTGCGCGGCATCCTCCGCCGCTTCGACTACCTGCTCGAACTGGGCGTCAACGCGCTCTACCTCAACCCCATCTTCGCCTCCCCCTCCACCCACCGCTACAACACGACCGATTACTACCAAATCGACCCCAAACTCGGCACGCTGGCCGACTTCCGCGCCCTGCTCAACCTGGCCCACAGCAACGGAGTGCGCGTCATCCTGGACGGCGTCTTCAACCATTGCGGCCGGGGCTTCTTCGCCTTTGCCGATGTGCTCGAAAACGAAACCGAGTCCCCCTACCAAGATTGGTTCCATATCAAGAAATTCCCCCTCGAGGCCTACACGCCCGGCGAAGCCCAGAATTACCTCGGCTGGTGGAATCACAAAAGCCTGCCCAAATTCAACACCGACAACCCCCGCGTGCGCCGCTACCTCCTGGATGTCGCCCGCTACTGGATCGAACAAGGCGCCGACGGCTGGCGGCTGGACGTCCCCAACGAAATCGATGACGACGACTTCTGGGCGGAATTCCGTCAGGTGGTCAAATCGGCCAACCGCGACGCTTACTTGTTGGGCGAAATCTGGACGATCGATCCGCGCTGGGTCAACGACAAGCACTTCGACGGCCTGATGAATTACCCCTTCCGCGATGCTCTCCTGCGCCTTCTATACGCCGGCACCCTCGACCTGCCCCACTTCATCGAAAAGATCGAGGGCCTCCTCACCGCCTACCCGCAGGAAAACGTCTATGCCATGTACGTCCCGCTTGGCTCGCACGATACCGAGCGCCTGTTCACCAAAGTCGAAGGCAACGCCGACAAAGTCAAACTGGCCTTCCTGCTCCAGATGGCCTACCCCGGCGCCCCGGCCATCTACTACGGCGACGAAATCGGCCTGCCCGGCGGCAAAGACCCCGACTGCCGGCGGGCCTTCCCCTGGGAGCGCCGAGAGTGGAATCTCGAACTCCAGCACTGGGTGCGCACCCTCATCCGCCTGCGCAAACAATCTCCGGCCCTGCGGCGCGGCGAATACAAACGCCTGTTTGCCGACCCCAACAACGGCCACTTCGCCTTCGCCCGCATCCTGGGCGAGGAAAAGATCGTCGTCGCCATCAACGCCTCCAGCAGTCCGCAGCAATTCAAAATCCCTTGCGCCCCTCTGGGCTGGAGCGAAGGACAAGTGGTGCGCAATCTCATCACCGGCCAGCGATACACCATCGAGGGCAAGAAATTTCACGTCAAACTGCCCGCCTGGAGCGGCATGTGGGTCACATGAAAGCGCGTCTCGTCGCCACGCTCTCAAAGTCTTTGCGTGCGATGAAACTACCCCCACACCGCCGTCACCAGCGCCGGTAAAATCTGGCCGGATTTGCCCCGCAGGAAGAAATCCACCCAGGGCGTCAGCGGCGTCGGCTCCAGGTTGATCTCCACCACCGTCGCGCCGCCCTCCTTGGCCACATGCGCCAGCGAGGCCGCCGGTTGCACCAGCCCCGAGGTCCCGATCGAAAAGAAAACCTGACAGGCGCGCGTCGCCGCCCAGGCCGCCTCCAGCGCCTCGGGCGGCAGCCTCTCCCCAAACCAGACCACGTCCGGGCGCAGCAAGCCTCCGCAGGCCGCGCAGGTCGGGACGGATTGACCGTCACCATGCCACTCCGCGGCGGGTTTCCCGCAATCGAAGCACTTGACCCGCCGAATATTGCCATGCAATTCGATTACGTTGGGGCTGCCGGCCCTGGCGTGCAGGCCGTCCACGTTCTGGGTGATGAGGGTGAAATCGGCGATCTGGCGGGCCATCGCGACGAGGGCGTAGTGACCGGGATTCGGCGCGACCGAGTCTGCCCGGGCGCGGCGCATCGCATACCAATCCCAGACCAGTTTGGGATGGCGCCGGAAGGCCTCGGGCGTCGCCAGGTCTTCGGGGCGGTACTGCGCCCACAGGCCGCTCTGGGAATCGCGGAAGGTCGGCACCCCCGACTCCTGCGAGACGCCCGCCCCCGTCAAGGCCGCGGCGCGCTGGCAGGCGCGCAGCAGGCTGACCAATTCGGCAGGTAGGTTCATCCCCATCCGCTCAGACATCGAGCACCAGACTGACCGGACAATGGTCCGAGCCCATCACCTCGTCATGGATTTCGGCAGCCAAGATGCGTTCCCGCAAATCGGGCGAGACCAGGAAGTAATCCAGCCGCCAGCCGACGTTGCGCTCGCGGGCGCGCGTGACCATGTCCCACCAGGTGTACTTGACCGTATCGGGATGCAAATGCCGGAAGGTATCCACCAGGCCGGCCTCGAAAAATTCGCCCAGCCCGGCGCGTTCCTCGGGCAGGAAACCGCTGGTCTTGACGTTCTCTTTCGGACGGGCGAGATCGATCTCAGCGTAGGCCGTGTTGAAATCGCCGGCCACGACCACGCGCCGGCCGGCTTCCAGGTAGCCCCGCGCCAGGTCCAGAAAGCGCTTGTAAAAGGCCAGTTTGTGAGCGACCCATTCGGGGCCGCGCCCGCCATTGGGAAAATAGATGTTGAAAAAGACGAACGGCTCGAACTCATGGATGAGCGTGCGACCGTCTGTGTCGAAGCGCGGATCCCCCAGCCCCTCGACTACCCGCTGCGGGGCGCGGCGGGAGAAAGTCGCCACGCCGCTGTACCCCTTGCGCTCGGCCGCGCTCCAGGCCGCCTGGTACCCCGACGGGCTGCGCAGCGCCGCCGAGAGTTGGTCGGGGTGCGCTTTCGTCTCCTGAACGGCGACCACGTCCGCCCCGCAGCCGGCCAGCCAATCGAGGAAACCTTTCTTCTCTGCCGCCCGAATGCCGTTGACGTTCCACGAAATCAATTTCCAGGTCATGCTCGCTCTGCGTCCAACGCGTCTCAATGCCAGCCGCCGGTTTGCATCCGGTTGCGGATTTCATCCTGCAAGGCAGAGAGCATTTCCAGATAGGACTCGCGGTTGGCCGGACTGCCCAGGGTGGCCTGTTCCTCGAAACGGGCCAGGAAATACACCACCCACGAGAGCCAGGTGCGTGGGTTACTCTGCAATCGGGCAATCTGTTTGACAATCTCGAGCAATTCGTCGCGCAACATACTTTCTTTGCTCATCGTTCACTCCTTATGAATCATTTCAAATCGTTGCCGCGCCATCACCGATTAATTGTATCACTTCGACGCCGGAAAATGACAAAACGGCGGATCCAGGAGAAGCGCATTTTCCGCCGCGCCGCCCAAAATCAAGTATAATAAAAAGAGTACAAACCTTATCATATTTTCCAAGAAAGGGAAAAGAAAAAATGAGCATTTTCAAGACCATCATGAGCAAACTGGGCCTCGGCAAGAAAGAGGAACCGGCCAAGGCCACAGCAGCCCCGGCCCGCCCGGCTGCCAATGCGCCCGAATACAAGCCGATGACCCCGATGGCGAAAGCCCCGGCCCAGCCCGCCGTCCCCGCCCGGCCGGCCGCCATCTCCGAGGTGGACGTGGTCAGCAAACTGGAAGAGATGGCCAAGTCCAACCCCGAACAACTCGACTGGAAAGTCTCCATCGTTGACCTGCTGAAACTGCTGGGCATCGACAGCAGCCTGGAAGCCCGCAAAGAACTGGCCACCGAACTCGGCTGCCCGGCCGATCTGATGGGCGATTCGGCCAAGATGAACGTCTGGCTGCACAAGACGGTGCTGAAGAAAATTGCCGAAAACGGCGGCAACATTCCGCGCGAACTGCTCGACTGATCCAAGCAACCTGCCAAACCAAACTGCCAGCCCGGACGAATCCCGTCCGGGTTTTGCTTTTTCGCACAGCCTGTTAGACGGAACGTTCATATTCGGCTAAAATAGACTCCTCCCGCCGGCGCATCGCCCCGTGTGTGCGCCGCCGAAAACGTTGACCCTCGCCGGAAAGGCAAACATGCCTGCCATTCAAGTCAAGAATCTAACCAAAACGTTCCAAACCAGGCACAAGGCAGCCGGGCTGACAGCCAGTGTGCGCGCCCTCTTCCGGCCGCAGGTCAGCGCCGTCGAGGCGGTACGCGGCATTTCGTTCGAGATGGAAGCCGGTGAACTTCTGGGCTTCATCGGACCGAACGGGGCCGGGAAATCGACCACCATCAAAATCCTGACCGGGATTCTCTTCCCCACCTCCGGCGAGGCCAGCGTGCTCGGATACACCCCCTGGCGACAGCGCCGCCAGTTGGCCTACCACATCGGGACCGTTTTCGGTCAGCGGCCGCAGTTGTGGTACCACCTGCCGGCCATCGACACCCTGACCCTCTTCGGCAAGATCTACGAACTGGACGACCGCCAGACCAAAAGGCGGATTGCCGAACTGGCCGAAGCCTTCGAGATCCAGGACCTGCTCGAGACGCCGGTGCGCAAACTCTCTCTCGGTCAACGCATGCGCTGCGAGGTGGCCGCCTCCCTGCTCCACAAGCCCAAATTGCTCCTACTCGACGAACCGTCCATCGGCCTGGACGTGGTGGCCAAACAGCACATCCGCGACGCCATCCGCGAAATGGCCGCCCGCGAAAACGTCGGCGTCCTGCTCACCTCGCACGACGCCGGCGACCTGGAAGCGCTCTGCAAACGGGTCATCATCCTCCATCATGGACAGATCGTCTATCAGGATAAAGTTTCGACCCTCAAACGCTCCTTCCTGACCTCCAAACTGGTCGAGGTGCGTTACGCCCAGCAGGTCGCCCCCGACTTCGAGATAGCCGGCACCGAGACGCTCAAAATCGCCCGCGAACGCTACGGCGTCAAACTGCGCTTCGACACCCGCCGCACGCCCGTCGAAAGCGTGCTGGCCCGCCTGACCGAGGCCGGCGACGTGGTCGACATCACCATCTCCGACCCGCCGCTCGAGGAGGTCATTGCCGCTATCTACGCCCAAGCCGAGAGGAACGCCTAGCAGCCTGCCTTTCCGGCCCTTGCCACGAATAGGAGGACCCATGCTCACTCCTCAGCCTACCCAGGGCGACACCGCCTGGTTCGTCCACGACCGTTTCGGGATGTTCATCCACTGGGGCTTGTACAGCCTGGCTGCCCGTCACGAGTGGGTCCAATCGCGCGAAAAAATCGCCCCCGACGACTACCAGGCGCGCTACTTCCCCCGCTTCGACCCGCAGCGCTACGACCCGCGCGCCTGGGCGCGTCTGGCCCGCCAGGCCGGGATGAGGTACGCCGTCATCACGGCCAAACACCACGAGGGCTTCTGTTTGTGGGACTCGCAATTCACCGATTTCAAGGCCCCCAACACCCCGGCGGGCCGCGACCTGCTCGTCCCCTTCGTCGAAGCCTTCCGGGCCGAGGGGCTGCGGGTCGGCTTCTACTATTCCCTCCTCGACTGGCATCACCCCGACTTCACCCTCGACGTCTATCACCCGCTGCGCGACCACCCCGCGGCCGCCCGGCTGAACCGCGGCCGCAAAATGACGCGCTACGCCGAGTACATCCGCAACCAAGTGGCCGAACTGCTGACCCGCTTCCAGCCCGACATCTTGTGGTGCGACTTTTCCTACCCGAACAAGACCTACAAGAACTTCCCCGGCAAGGGACGCAAGGATTGGGAGAGCGAGAAACTATACGCCCTGATTCGCGAACTGGCCCCGCGCCTCATTCTGAACAACCGCCTCGACCTGCCGCCCGAACAGGCCGACGTCCACACCCCCGAACAGGTCCAGCCGACCGAGTGGGTGCGCGTCCATGGCCGGCCGGTTGTCTGGGAGGTCTGCCAGACGTTTAGCGGCTCGTGGGGCTATCACCGCGACGAGGAAACCTGGAAAAGTCCCGCTCAACTGATTCGGATGCTGATCAACACGGTCGCCTGCGGCGGCAACCTGCTCATGAACATCGGCCCGACCGCCCTGGGGACCTTCGACCCGCGCGCCGTCGCCGCCCTGGGCGTCTACGCCGACTGGATGGCCCTGCACGCCGAATCGATCTACGGCTGCACCCAAAGCGAATTCTCCGCCCCGCAAGACTGCCGCCTAACCCAGCGCGGAAACAAGGTCTACGTTCACATCTTCGCCTGGCCGTTCCGGACGCTGATCCTGCGCGGACTGGGCGGGCGCGTCGACTACGCCCGCTTTCTCCACGATGGCAGCGAGGTCCAGATCCGGCCGCCGACCTGGGAGGCAGAACAACTCGGGCTGAGTGAACAGGACTTGCTGCTCTGGCTGCCGGTCAAACAGCCCGAGGTCATCGTCCCGGTCATCGAACTGACCCTGAAACCGACGCCCCTCTGAGCGGGCAGAGATGAAAAAATACCTCGCCATCCTCAAGATCAATCTGCTCAACAGCCTGGCTTATCCGGCCGAATTGTTGACGCGCGCCCTCGTGATCGTGCTGTTCATGTGGATTTTCTTCCAATTGTGGCGCGTGACCTTTGCCGCTGCCGGGACCGAAGCCATCCACGGCCTGACCCTGCGGGACACGATGTGGTACCTCCTGCTGGCCGAGACGCTCGAACTCGGCCGCCCTCGCCTTGCCCGTCTCATCTCGCAGCAGGTCAAGGATGGATCCATCGCCTACCTGCTCAACAAGCCCTATCATTTCCTGTTCTATCAGTTGGCCAGCGGGCTGGGAGACAGCCTGCCGCGCATGGGGATGCTCTTCCTGCTGGGCGGCGTCGTGGTCTGGGCATTGGCCGGGCCGCCGCCGGCAATCGCCCACTGGCCGCCGGCCTTCCTGGCCCTGGCCGGGGCCTGGCTGCTGCATTTCTGTTTCAATGCCCTGATCGGCCTGGCAGCCTTCCTTGCCGAAGAGGTGGCTCCCTTCGAATGGATCTATCAGAAGATGGTCTTCATCCTGGGCGGCATGCTCATTCCGCTCGACTTCTACCCCGCCTGGCTGCAAACCGTCTGCCGCAGCCTGCCCTTCGCCTACATGATGTACGGGCCGGCGCGCCTCTTCGTCCGCCCGGAGACGACCGTCTTCGTGCAAACTCTCCTCGGCCAAATTCTCTGGCTCGCCGTCCTGGGCGGCGGCCTGGCCCTGGCCTTCGGAAGCGGCATGAGACGGCTGGCCATCAACGGCGGCTGACGACACCCTTCGGCCCCCCGGCGCGTTCTGGCAAACCGCTCCTTTGCAGGCAACCATGCGTGAACTGAATTTCCTCCTCTCCCTCTGGAAGACCAACCTGGCCTCGGCCATGGAATACCGCGCTGCTTTCCTTTCCCAGGCAATTGGCATGATCCTCAACGATGGAGTTTACTTCCTGGTTTGGGTGCTGTTCTTCGACCGCTTCAAAGAGGTGCGCGGCTGGGAACTGAGCGATATGTTCCTCGTCTTCGGCATCGCCGCCGGCGCCTTTGGTCTGGCCGGCGCGTTCTTCGGCAACGCCTTCAATTTGGCCGAAATCATCACCGGCGGCCGGTTGGACTACTACCTCTCCCTGCCGCGCTCCGTCCTGCTGCACGTCCTCGCCAGCCGCGTCGTCCCGAGCGGTTTCGGCGACCTGCTCTACGGTTTCCTCAGTTATTTCGCCTCCGGCCAGGCCTCCTGGGGCGGGCTGGGTCGCTTCATCCTGGCGATCCTGTTGGCAACAGCCATCTTTATCGCCTTCTTGATCCTCGTCCAGAGCCTGGCCTTCTGGCTGGGCACCGGCGGGACGTTCACCGCTCTGGCGGTCAACGCCATCATCACGTTCGCCATCTATCCGATTACCCTCTTCAACCAGGCCGCCAAAGTGGTCCTCTTTCTGATTGTGCCGGCCGCCTTCCTGGGCGCGGTGCCGGCCGGTTTCGTGCGCGCCTTTTCCTGGCCCACCCTGGGGAGCATGGCGCTGGCAGCCGCCGGTTTCCTCGCTCTGGCACTGACCCTCTTCCATCTCGGCCTGCGCCGTTACGAAAGCGGCAGCGCCATCCAAGTCGAAGTTTGAATTGTGGATAACAACAGGAGACGTATGACCCCCACTCAAGCACAAATCGACTCTTTTCTTGCCACCCCCGGCCTGCTCGGCCGCCTGGCCACCGTCTCGGCCGACGGCGCGCCGCACGTCGTGCCGGTCTGGTATCTGTGGGAGGAGAACTGCCTCTGGATTCATTCGTTTGCCTCGACCCGCAAAGTGCGTCACCTGCGCAAACGACCCGCCTGCGCCCTGGTGGTGGATGTCGCCGACAAGATCGAGGGGCTGACCGCCGTCCTGATCGAGGGCCAGGCAGACCTGATCACCGCGCCGCGCCCCGAGGTGCGCGCCCGCGCCGAACGCGTCTACCGCCGTTACCTCAGCCCAGACGAACTGGCCAAGCCCGATCCGCAATCCTGGCTCGATTCCGAAGAGGGGTTGATTGTGAAAATCACCCCTCGCCAAATCATCGCCTGGTAAGATACAATCCAAACGCACCCACAAGTTTCCAGACCCCGATTTGCCCCGGAGACGCCATGAAGGACGGCTTTTGGAGAGCGCTCCAGAGAGCCATCCGTGTTTTTCTCTTCTAGGATATCTATGCGCAAAAACCTTCTTCTTGTCCCCTTTCTCCTCCTGTTGCTCTCCTGTCTTTGTCTCCCCGGCGGCATCCGCCAGGAGCCGGCCGCCCCGACGCCCTCCCCAACGCCGACCGCCTCTGCCACATCTGCGCCGCCATCTCCCCTGCCGCCGCCCCCCATCGAGTGGGCCGATCGCACCGTCTTCCGCGCCGGTTGGAGGCAATCGCAATGGAGCGCGCTCGAAACCCTGCCGCCTCTCACCATTTATAATCTAAGCCTTTCCCTGGCCGAAGACATGCAACACGCGGCGGGAATCGAAGAAATCGATTACACCAACAACGAAGAGACCGCCCTGGATTCGGTCTGGTTGGCGCTCTTCCCCGAAATTCTCGGCGGCGAAATCGAGATTGGCGCCGTGCGCGTCGACGGCGCCGCCGTGACCCCCGAACGCGCCGTCGGCATGCTGCGCATCCCCCTCGCGCCGCCGCTGGAAACCGGCGATGCCCGCCTGCTTTACATCGAGTTTGCTGTGACCGTTCCCACCCGCGGCGGGCAATATTATTACGGCATCTTTGGTTACAATCAGGGAGTGCTCTCGCTCGCCCATGCCTATCCAACCGTGCTGGTCTATGACCAGGACGGCTGGAACAACGGCCTGCCCGACACCGACGGCGACCCGCTCTTTTCGGACGCCGCCTTCTACCACGTAACGGTGGACGCCCCCGCCGATCAGGTGCTGGTCGCCAGCGGCGTGGAAATCGAACGTCGCCAGACCGGCAGCCGGCAGACCGTCCGCTACGCCTGCGGCCCGGCGCGCGACTTCTACCTGGCCGCCAGTTCGAATTTCCGGGTGGTGAGCGAGACGAGCGATGGAATCACCATCAACAGTTATTATCCGGCCGACGCCCAGGCTGCCATTGCCCGCTCGGCCCTCGAAACCGCCCGCCAAAGCCTGGCCATCTTCGGCGATTTATTCGCCCCCTACCCCTATACCGAATTCGACATCGTTCCCATCTCCACCAGCGCCGGCGGGGTCGAATACCCCGGCCTGACCGCCATCAACCTCTCTTTTTCCTATACGAACGATCCCTTCCTGGAAGAGGTCGTTGCCCATGAGGTCGGCCATCAATGGTTCTATAACCTGGTCGGCAACGACACCCAGGACGAACCCTACCTGGACGAATCGCTGACCCAATACAATACCTGCCTGTACTATGCTCAACGCTACGGGCCAGCCAGCGGCGAGGCCTGCCTGACCAGTCTGCAATCCTACTGGGACTCGGCCAGCAGTCCCGGCCTGCCCATTGGCCTGGCCGTGAACGACTACAGCAGCCGGGATTACATTGCCATCGTCTACGGCAAGGGCGCTTTCTTCTTCGACGCCTTGCGGCAGCGTTTGGGCGAGGAGGCCTACCGCTCCCTGATGCAAGATTACAGCCAGGTCTTCTCCTGGAGGATTGGCTACACGCCCGATTTCCAGGCCCTGGCCGAGCAGCATTGTCACTGCGACCTCGACGACTTGTTCGAGAGATGGGTGTACCCATAATTCGATTCTGGAGAGAGCAAGAATGAAACTCAACTATTTTATCGACACCAACAAAGGCCTCACCTTCCTGGTCATCCTGGGCCTGATGGCCTACTTCCACCGCTGGGACAACCCCACCGCCTGGATCTACCTGGCCCTGCACGGCACTTACGGTCTGCTGTGGGCGATGAAAACCCACCTTTTCCCCGACGCCAACTGGACGCGCCCAACCAGCCTGTGGTTTGGCTTGGTCTCCTGGGCCGCGCTGTCGCTCTATTGGCTGCCGGCGGTGCTCATCACCTGGTGGGATGTCCGCGCCCCGCTCTGGCTGCTGGCGCTTGCCGTCAGCCTGAACATTTTCGGCGTCTTCTTCGTCTTCACCGCCGACATGCAAAAATTCACGGCGCTCAAACTGCGCCCCACCGAACTCATCACCGACGGCATGTTTGGCCTCTCGCGCAACATCAACTATTTCGGCGAATTCCTGATCTACTTTGCCTTTGCCCTCCTCGGCATGACCTGGGTGGCTTTCATACCGCTGTTCCTCTTCATCGTGTTCCTATGGATTCCCAACATGCTTCGCAAGGAAAAAATCCTGGCCGGCCTGCCCGGATACGAAGCCTACCGCAAGAAGGTCAAAGCCTTCTTCCCCTTCCTCTTCTGAGCCGCTGCCAGATTCGTGTCATTCGAGGCTGAGAAACAGCAGCCTGCCGACCACAGCGAAAGTTTGAATCCCCTCGATGTCAAAACCTGGGGAGAACCGATCAAAGCCCAGGGAAGGACAAGAGAAAGCCGACGCGAAAGTCGGTTTTCTCTCTTCCTGACAACGGATGACGGGCGCCTGATTACTGTTCTTCCCCCGCCAGCAGGCGAATCCGCTCCCAGGGCTTGAGGCTTTCGTCCTCGGCCAGGATAGCCTTGATTTCGTACATCTCGTCGCGCAGAGCAGCGGCGCGCTCGAACTCCAGATTCTTGGCCGCCTCTTTCATCTGCTTTTCGAGTTCGGCGATGATCTTCTGCAATTCGGAGCGCGAGGTCGCCTCGGCGCGCTTCCCGGCCTTGTACTCGCCGCGCATTTCGGCCACCGCGGCCGGCGCCAACTGATCGGTCAGGTCGCGGATGGCTTTGTGGATGCTGACCGGCACGATGCCATGCTCTTCGTTGAACCTCAACTGCTTGGCGCGGCGGCGCTCCGTCTCGTCCATGGCGCGCTTCATCGAGTCGGTCATCCGGTCGGCGTACATGATGACGCGTCCGTTGACGTGGCGGGCGGCGCGTCCGATGGTCTGGATGAGAGCCGTGTCGGAACGCAGGAAGCCCTCCTTGTCGGCGTCCAGAATCGCCACCAGCGAGACCTCCGGCAGGTCGAGGCCCTCGCGCAACAGGTTGATGCCCACCACCACATCGAAGACGCCCAGCCGCAAATCGCGTAGGATGCCGACCCGCTCCAGCGTCTCCACCTCCGAATGCAGGTAGTGGACCTTGATGCCGAGTTCCTCGAGATACTGGGCCAAGTCCTCGGCCATGCGCTTGGTCAGGGTGGTGACCAGCGCCCGCTCGCCGCGCTCGACCCGGGCGCGAATCTCGGCTACCAGATCATCGATCTGGCCGCGGGTCGGGCGGACCTCGACCTGCGGGTCCACCAGGCCGGTCGGGCGGATGATCTGCTCGACAACCTGTTCGGCGCGCTGCATCTCGTAGGGGCCGGGCGTGGCCGAGGTGTAGATGGTGTATCCCATCACCTCTTCGAATTCCTGAAACTTGAGCGGTCGGTTGTCGAGGGCAGACGGCAAGCGGAAGCCGTACTCCACCAAGGTCTCTTTGCGCGAGCGGTCGCCGTTGTACATGCCGCGAATCTGCGGCACGGTCATGTGCGACTCGTCCAGGATGAGCAGATAGTTCGAGGGCAGAAAGTCGATCAGGGTCCAGGGATGGCTGCCGGGAGGACGCCGGTCGAGGTGGCGGGAGTAATTCTCGATTCCCGAGCAGTAGCCGACTTCGCGTAGCATTTCCAGGTCGTAACGGGTGCGTTGTTCGAGGCGCTGGGCCTCGAGCAGTTTGCCCTGTTCTTTGAACAGCCGCAGGCGTTCTTCCAACTCGGCCTCGATGTCGGCAATGGCTTGTTTGAGTTTGTCCTCCTGAGCCAGATAATGCTTGGCCGGGTAGATTTCGATGCGCTGCGGCTCGGCCAGAATCTCGCCCGTCAGAGGGTTGAACTCCAGGATGCGCTCGACCTCGTCGCCGAAGAAGGTGATGCGGAAGCCGGTCTTGTCGGCATAGGCAGGGACGATTTCGAGCGTGTCGCCGCGCACGCGGAAGGTCCCTGCCTGCAAATCGATGTCGTTGCGCTGATATTGACCATCCACCAGATGGCGGATGAGGGCGTTGCGGCGATAGAGTTCTCCCATTTCCAACTGAACCACCCCCCGGCCGTACTCTTCCGGCGACCCCAGCCCGTAAATGCACGAAACCGAGGCGACAATGATGACGTCTTTGCGCGACATCAGCGAGGCGGTGGCCTTGAGACGCAGGCGCTCGATCTCCTCGTTGATCTCGGTCTCCTTCTCGATGTAGAGGTCGTGGCGCGGCACGTAGGCTTCGGGCTGGTAGTAATCGTAATAGGAGACGAAATACTCGACCGCGTTGTCCGGAAAGAACTCGCGGAACTCGGCGTAGAGTTGGGCCGCCAAGGTCTTGTTGTGCGCCATGACCAGCGCCGGCATCTGTAATTCCTGGATGACGGAGGCAATGGTGAACGTCTTGCCGGTGCCGGTCGCGCCGAGCAGGACCTGGTGCCGGGCGCCGCGTCGGACGCCTTCGACCAGGCTGCGAATCGCCTCGGGCTGGTCGCCGGTCGGCTGGAAGGGGGCGTGAAGTTTGAATTCCATAGGAAACTTCGCAGAAAAACGAACGAGTGTTCTATTCTAACACGAAACGACGAAAGGCAGGGAGAAAGATTGCCTTTCGTCGTCTGATGGCGGCCGAGAGCGGCTCGATCTATGGAATGCCGCCCGGCATCGCCGGATACCCTCCGCTCCAATCAACGACATCGCAGGTGACACGGCTTCCGCCCGAGACGACCACGATGGTCAGGCAGCCGCCGGCATGGCCGCTGATGTCATACGCCACCACCTGATAATGGCCGGCGGGTAGTTCATCGAACGAGTACCAGGCCACGCCCATCGGCGTCCCGACCCAGTACCAGTAACCGGTATCTTGATTGCGCGCCACCACATACATGTTGGGCAGGCTGCCAAACGGATAGCCGTAGATGCCCCCTGAGATGGATCCGCTGCCCGTCAGCGGCGAATAGCCGGGCGGATAAGGCACGTCGAACGGCCCATGACTCCAGTCACAGACGTCGATCCCGCCGGTTTGCTGCCCGGCCACCACCTGAAACGCGCCGCCCTCATGGAGGACGCCAATCGAGTAATCGGGTGGCCAGCCATAGACGGTGTACGTCCCCGGCTCGAGCAGAATGCGGTACTCGGTCTGCGGGCGCGAAACCGGGATGTCGATCACCGCGCCGGTGGCCGTGTTGGCGAAATAGAGCGTCAACTGCGACATGGCACTGTTGCGGTAACAAATCTGTCCGCTGACTTCGCCCGAATTGGGGGGAGGACTGGCGGGCAGCGTCGGGGTCGCCTGGGGCGTGCGCGCGGCGGCGGGCGTCAGCGATTCGATGGCGCTCATCGTCTGCCGGACCATGGTGGCCAGAGCGTCTCCGCCCGGCGTCGCCTCGAGGCGCGGCAGGTTGCAAGCCGCCAGCCCAAAGAGGGCCAACCAGAGGCAAACGAACGGCAACAACCCGGGTCTCATTTTCATCTCAGGCGCCAAAGCGGGTCAATGGGACAGTCTTACAGCGACAGCCGGGTGCCGATCCCCTTCTCGCGCGCCCGGCGGTAGATCTCGGGGGCAACGGCCATGTCGTCCATCGCCAGGCCGAGGTTGATCGCCAGGGTGCGCTCGCTGTCCGACTGGCGGCCCGGCTTGAGACCGGCGGCCAGTTCGCCCAGGTCGGCGTAGGGATCGGGAGTCTGCTGGAAGTAGCCGACCGACTTGTAGTATTGGAACTGGGCATGGTCATCGGTTGCGATGCGGTCCATTTGGGCCAGCGCCGCGCCGGTCCAGTACGAGTCGAAGTCCACGGCGGAACCAAACGCGCCGGGGCGCAGCCAGTCCTTTTCGATGGTCGGAGTCGGGTGTTTGAGAATCGGCCCGGAGGTCACAACCAGGTCCGATTCGACCACCGCCTGCTTCGGCTCTTGGACGCCGATGACCTCAAAGCCGAATTTGGCTTGCATCTCGGCCACGTACTTTTCTTGAACTTCCGGCAGGATGTCGTAGGCATAGACGCGCCGGATGGGGAAGAGACAGGCCAGGGCCTCCAGGTTGGTGCGCCCCTGCACGCCGCAGGCCAGAATGCCCACCACCTCGCTCTGCGGCCGGGCCAGGTACTTGGCCGAAAGGGCCGAGGCCGCCCCCGTGCGCATGGCGGTGACCCAGGTGCAATCCATGACGGCGTAGGGCAGGCCCGTCTCGACGTCGTTGAGGACGAGCAGACCGGTGATATAGGGCAGGCCGCGCTTGAAATTCTCGGGGTAGCCGCTGACCCACTTGATGCCCGCCGAGCGCATGGACGGGATATAAGCCGGCATGGCGTGAATGAAGGCATCGGGCATGGTGTGGATGCCCGGCTTGGGCGGCATTTCCACCTTGCCGTGACCCTTGTCGACAAAAGCCTTCTCGAGCAACTCGATGATGGTCTTCATGTCCAGCGCCACGGCTTCCACATCGGCGCGCGAGAGATAGAGGAGGGAATGTTCAGCCATCGAAGTTCTCCTGGGAGAGTGTGAGGGATTTTTCTCATTATAGCATTCCTCCCAAAAAGACGTGCTACAATGAAAGGGCAAAAAACGAAGCCCTGTTCACCCGCCGCCGACCTGACAGGCGACGAAATCGAGCCAACCCTGGGCGCCGACCCATGAACAGAACCTATCAAGGAGTCAGAAATGAACGCCCTCGCGCCCTTTGAAACCGACCGCTTTTCGACCTCAGCAGGCGAACTGGCGATCACCTTCCTCGGCCACGGCAGTCTGCTGCTGACCTTTGGCGGCAAAACCATCTACGTGGACCCCTTCAGCCGGGTTGCTGACTACACGAAACTTACCGGCGCCGACCTCATTCTCCTTACCCACGAGCACCGCGATCACCTCGACCCGCAGGCGCTGGCCGCCATCCGGACCGATTCCACCCTGCTCGTCCTGACCGAGGCCTGCGCCCGCGAACTCCGCGGCGGCATCGTCCTGCGCAACGGCGAGGCCCAGACCGTGCTGGGCATCCCCATCCAGGCCGTCCCGGCCTACAACATCCAACACCGGCGCGAGAACGGCGAGCCGTTTCACCCGCGCGGCCTCGGCAACGGCTATGTCCTCACCTTTGGCGAGACGCGCGTCTATGTGGCCGGCGACACCGAAAACATCCCGGAGATGAACGAATTGCAAGAGATTGCCATTGCTTTCCTGCCGATGAATTTGCCCTACACGATGACCCCCCAAATGGCCGCCGCGGCGGCGCGCGCCTTCCGGCCGCGCGTTCTCTATCCCTACCACTACGGAAACACCGACACCGGCGAATTGGTGAAACTGCTGAAAGACGAGCCGGCGATCGAGGTGCGCATCCGCCGCCTGGCCTGAGCAGGCAACGAGAGAACTACTTTCTCAACGAATCCAGCACCTCGAGCAGACGCGCCTGCCAGTGGTTCTCCTTGACAAAAGTGCACCAGTAGGCGCCCTTCCCGCCGCGCACATCCGGACCCAGGTCTGGCAGCCGGGGGGCAGACTTTTCCTCCGCCGGAGGGGGATAACGCAGGACGATCTGGCCATTCTCCCAACCGACCGCCACCAGTCCGGCCGCCTCGGCGCGCAGTTTGACCCGCATTTGATAGAACAGGTGACGGGTCATCTCCGGCAGCGGGCCGAAGCGGTCGGCGAATTCGGCCGCCAGGGCGTCGAGGGCTGCCTCGTCGGTCACATCGGCCAGGCGGCGATACAGGCGCAGGCGCAGATTCTGATCGCCGATGTAGTCGGCGGGGATTCCGACGGCCAGCGGAAGGTCCACATTGACCGGCAGACCTGCCTCGGCCAGCAAGACATCCGCCCGCGCCGTCTCCGGCAGGCCGCGCGCCTGACGCTGAGCGCGCACGGCGGCAGCCAGCAGGCGCGTGTACAGGTGAAAGCCAACCGCAGCGATATGCCCGGATTGACGCGTACCGAGCAGTTCGC
Source organism: uncultured Anaerolineales bacterium (assembly GCA_937960595.1). Taxonomy (GTDB): domain Bacteria; phylum Chloroflexota; class Anaerolineae; order Anaerolineales; family Villigracilaceae; genus JAFGSI01. The sequence continues at coordinate 133,175 of CALGPL010000010.1, forward strand.
CCGCCCCGCGCATCTCCAGGTCGCGCATGGCAATCGAATAGCCCGCCCCCAACCGGGCATTCTCGGCAATGATTTCCAGACGCTGCTGACCTTCGGGGGTGGGAAGCAACTTACGATGACGGAAGAAGTAGGCGTAGGCGCGCGCCGCCCCCCGCCCTACCCGACCGCGCAACTGGTACAACTGCGCCAGGCCAAAAGCATCGGCCCGGTCAACGATCAGGGTGTTGGCATTGGGAATATCCAGCCCCGACTCGATGATCGAGGTGCACAGAAGGATATCCACCTCGCCGGCGGTGAAACGGCGCATAACGTCAGCCAGTTCGTTCTCCGGCATCTGACCGTGGGCAATGGCAATCCGCGCCTCGGGCACCAGTTTTTCCAGATGCATGCGCATGGCTCCGATGGTCTGGACGCGGTTGTGGACGAAGAAAACCTGTCCGCCGCGCTCCAACTCGCGTAGCACCGCCTGCCGCACCAGACGAGGCGAATACGGCCCAATGTGGGTCACGATCGGCAGACGTTCTTCGGGAGGCGTGTTCAGATTGGAGATGTCGCGCACGCCGGTCAGGGCCATGTAGAGGGTGCGCGGGATAGGCGTAGCAGTCAGGGTAAGAACGTCCACCTCGGTGCGCAGCCTCTTGAGATGTTCCTTGTGGGTCACGCCGAAACGCTGTTCCTCGTCAATGATGACCAGGCCGAGGTCTTTGAACTGGACATCCGGCGAGATGAGGCGATGCGTGCCGATGACGATGTCGATGGCGCCGGTGGCCAGACCGTAGAGAATTTGACTCTGTTCGCGCGGGGTGCGGAAGCGCGAGAGCATCTCGACCGTGACGGGGAAGGCGGCCAGCCGCTGGCGGAAAGTCTCATAGTGCTGCTGGGCCAGGACGGTGGTCGGGACGAGGACGGCCGCCTGCTTTCCGCTCATGACTGCTTTGAAAGCCGCCCGCAGGGCGACCTCGGTCTTGCCGTAGCCCACATCGCCGCACAACAGGCGATCCATCGGACGGGGAGACTCCATATCTTTCTTGATTTCGGCCAGCGCCCGAATCTGATCGTCCGTTTCGATATAGGGGAAAGAGGATTCCAGTTCGGCCTGCCAGGGGGTGTCGGCGGCAAAGGCATAGCCTTCGGCCACCCGGCGGCGGGCGTAGAGATCGAGCAACTCGGCAGCCACCTCCTGAACCGCTTCCCGCACCCGGCGCTTGGTCTCTGGCCATTCCTGACTGCCCAGGCTGCCTGCCACCGGCGGCGCGCCGTCCGGCCCGATGTAGCGGGTCAGCCGGTCGGCCTGGTGGATCGGCACGAAGACTTGATCGCCATGACGATATTCGACGCATAAAAATTCGCGCTCCAGACCATCCAGGGTACGCCGCACCAAACCTGTGTAGCGGCCAATGCCGTAGTCCACATGAACGACCCAGTCGCCGGGCTGCAGATCGGCGTAGGCCATTTCGGGGGTCTCGGCTGTCAGGCGCGGGCGGGTACGCGGCTGCGGACGTTCCCAGCCGAAAATTTCGGAGTCGGTGAGGAGCACGATGCCGGGCAGAGAAAAACCGGCCGAGAGCGATCCCTCGATAAAAACAACCGCCGATTGGCTTCCCGACTCGACCTCGCTCTTCTCCAGCCACAATTCTTCCAGCCGGCCAGCCTGACGCGAGACCACGACCACCCGCTGACCCCCGCTTGCCAGCCGGCCGACGTACTCGATCAAAGGTTTGAGCCGCCCGCCAAACCGTTCGAGCGGTCCAAATTGGGCGCCCAGGCGGTCTTCGTCAGCCTGCTCAATCGTCTCGGCTTCGGCAGCATAGCCGAGGTCGAGGCAAGCGCGGTGCTGCAATCCATCGGCCAGTTCAGACCAGGAGACATAGGGGATCGGGAAATCGGCCGCCAGGGTTCCCTGAGCAATCGATTCGTTTCGCATCACGATGGCCTGTTCTTCGATCTCGACCGCCGTATGGGTCAGCAGGCTGAAATCGTCGGCCAGGATCAGAGCCGGAGAGGGCAAGTAATCGAGCAAGGTGGCAGGCCAGGGATGCAGCACCGGCAGATAGAACTCGTGGACCGGCTCGGGAAAAAGGGGGTCATTGGCTGCGGAGGAGGGCAGCAGAAATTCACGCGCCGGAGTGATAAGCAAACTCTCGACCGGTTCGATGGTGCGCTGGGTGGCCGGTTCAAAGCGGCGCAGCGATTCGATTTCGTCCCCAAAGAAATCCAGGCGGAGGGGGTGCGATTCGCAGGGCGGCCAAATGTCGAGCAGGCCGCCGCGGTGTGAGAACTGGCCCGGTTCGAGCACGGTGTCGGCGGCCTGGTAACCCATCTGCACCCATTCGTCGAGCAGACGGCGGGGAGAGATAGCCTCCCCCAGCCTCAAGCGACGAGAGGCCTTGAGGAAATCGCGGCGCGGCAGGGTGCGGGTCATCAAAGCGCGGGTCGAGGTCACCAGAATCGGCGGTCGAGAGGGGCTTTCGGCAAACGGCAAATGGTAAACCGCCAGGGCGGTCAGCGCCTGCAAGCGTTCGCGGCGGATCGTCGCGCCCCAGGCGGCGTTTTCGTAGAACAAAGGATTGGGTTCGGGAAAAAGATAGCGGGCAGCGTTCTCGGTCCAGAAGGCCAGTTCGTCGTGCAACCGGAGAGCATGATCGGCGCGGTCAACGGCCAACAGGACCGGCCAGCCCAGGTCGGCGTACAAAGCAGCCAGGAGCGGCAAACGGGCAGCCCGTGGCAGGGCCAGCCCGGGCAACGAGCGGCCGGCCTTCAACGCCTCGAGCAAAGAGCGGTACGACGGCAAAGCGCGAATCGAATCGAGAATCGCTTTCATGCCCCTATACTCAGGCCACACTGCCGTTGAAACGGTTCATGGCGGCCTCCAGTCCATCGGTCACCCAGGTCAAGACCGCCTCGGCGGCCCGTTCGAGCACGTCCGAGAGAAGGGGCCGCTCGGCAGGCGCGAAGTCCTGCAAGACATAGGCAGCCGGGTCCATCTGTCCGGGCGGACGGCCAATTCCCAGGCGCAGACGGGCAAAATCATCGCTGCCCAAGCGTTCGAGGATCGACTCCATGCCGCGCTGTCCGCCCGCCCCGCCGTCCGGGCGAAGGCGCAGGACGCCCAGCGGCAGGTCGAGGTGGTCGTGGGCGACGAGCAGACGGTCGAGCGGGAGTTGATAAAAGCGCATCAATCCCTGAACGGCCTGCCCCGACAGATTCATGAAGGTCTGCGGCTTGGCCAGCAGAATCTTCCGCTCCTGATACCAGCCATCGGCCACCAGGGCCCGCGACTGCAAGCGGGTGAAGCGCAGGTCGAGTTTGACGGCCAGCCGGTCGAGCAGCATGAAGCCGATGTTGTGGCGAGTCTCGCGGTACTCGCGGCCCGGATTCCCCAGGCCGACGATCAGGTAAGTTTCGGTCATGGCGATTCCTTCGAAAGGTAAGGATTGAGTCTAACACGAAGGAGAGCGCGGGTCAACCGTCGCAGAATCGGTGATTGCCCAAGCGAGAATCTATCTGCTGTCGGCCGCCTGACAGTTTACAGACATGAAAAGCGTCTATCTAAATGAAAAATGTCTATTTATTCTGGAAACGAACTGTGATAAAATATGCCCGGCTCGGGGTGAATTTAGACTCTCCCGGGCGTTTTATATCGAGGAGTGATTTATGAAACCGATCATCCAGAAATTTACTGTCCTTTGCACTGTCTTTGCCCTGCTGATGGCGGCCATCTTTCTGGCCCCCAGTTCGGTGCTGGCCGACGACTCGTCGCCCACCGAAGAACCGCCTGCAACGGAGGAGGTGGTCCCCGGCGAAGAGACCGACCTGACAGAAACGGTCGAAACGATGAACGACGCCGGGGCGGTGCTGCTCGACTCGGACGGGAATCCGATCCCGCTGGCAACCGCCGACGGGGCGGCTGCCCTGACCGACCCCGACCCCTACATCGTGCGCGGCGGCACGACCTACACCTTCACCGCCGCCGACTGCGACCCGCTCACGGCCGGGAATCAACCGTGCGCCAACCCCATCCAGGCCGCCATTGACTTCGCCCTGCCCGGCGAGGTGATCAACATCGAGCCGGGAACCTATCAGGCGCAGATCTTCATCACAAAGGATGTCACCCTGCAGGGCACCGCCCCCGGCGTGATCATCCAGTCGCCAAACGACATCGCCAACTGCTACACCACCGCGAACCAGAACCAGGCCATCGTCTGTGTGACGGGGGCCAGCAACGTCTCGCTCATTGACATCACCGTGGACGGCGCGGGACGTGGCAACCTCAACTACCGCTTCGTCGGCGTCGGCTACTTCAACGCCGGCGGAACGATCCAGGGCAACACCGTCATCAACATCACCGACACCCCCTTCAGCGGCGCGCAGCACGGCGTCGGCATCTACGTCTACAATAACGGCGTCGCCCCCCAGACGATCGGCATCATCGATAACACCGTCACCAACTTCCAGAAGACCGGTATCGTCGTCACGGGTTCTAACCTGAACGCCACCATTCAAGGCAATACCGTGACCGGCATCGGCCCGACCAGCATCACTGCCCAGAACGGCATTCAGGTCAGCGGCGGCGCAACAGCCGTGGTGGACGGCAACACGGTCAGCGATGTAGATTACACCCCCGCCACCTGGACGGCCACCGGCATCCTGTTATACGACCCCGGCGACGGAACAGTGGTGACCAACAACACCGTCAACGATGCCCAGACCGGAATCTACGCCTATTTGGCAGACAACGCCAATATCAGCGGAAACCAGGTGGACGGCAGCACTTGGGCCCTGTACGTCGATACAAGCAACAACGTGAACGTCAGCGGCAACACGATCACCAACAGCGGCCAGGATGGGATCGACATCTATAATGCCTCCCTGGTTACCCTCACCGGCAACACCGTCAGCGGTTCGGGGGGCGACGGCATCTGGATCGGCGGGACGACCTCCAATGTCACGATCACCGGCAACCAGATCGAGAACAATGGCAACGGCGGCCTCTGGCCGAATGCGGGCGGGATCAACGTCTCCGATAGCACCGACCTCGGTTCGCTCGTGATCACCAACAACGCTTTCTCCGGCAACCTGCACGGCGTGTCGAACAGCACCACCGGCGGCGGCACCGTCGTGGCCCTCGGCAACTTCTGGGGTTGTCCAAACGGGCCCAGCGATCCGGCCTGCGACCCGGTTTACAAGGATGTTCTATACGATCCCTGGCTGCCGGTCAATCCCTTCTTGCCGCCGCCCCAGCCCCAGCCTGCGCCGTCCCCAGCCGACTCTCCGCGCCCGGCAGCCGTCCGGCGGATCACCTTGCCCATCACCGGCGGGGAAGTCATAGACATTTCCTGTGAGCAGCCCGTCACTCGGGTGGTGTTGAATGACACCCACCGCGTCGAATTTACAGGACTGTGCGGCTATCAGGCCATGCTCGAACTGATCCCCGAAGCCGACCTGCCTGGCAGCCTGCCCTCCGACCGGGCCTATGCTGCCGGCCTGCGCATCCGGCTGTTCTATGACGGCAATCCGGTCGAGGTCTTGCCTGCCGGGACGAGAATCGCCATCGAGTACTGGCTGGACAGCGCCCAGCAGAACGCCGCCCACAGCGTCTTCTATTGGGACGCCAACAACGATGCCTGGATGGCGCTCCCCCCTCTGAGCGAGACGCCCACCCCGACCGTCCTCGATCCGAACACCCATGACGGCCGCCTGGTACTGGCCGGCTCCTGGCTGACAGCCGAGCCATACCTGCGCACCGAAGTGAACTTCACCGGCACGTTCGTCCTGGTCAGGCCGTGACGCCGGTGAAAAGGTAAAAGAAGAGGGCCCATCCATCCGCGATGGGCCCTTGATTTTTTCGCGCTCCACTACCCGCGGCGCAGGAGCGAATAAATTCCCAGCAGTGCAAAAGCCGCCAGGATGATCAGCGCCCCGTAGCCTGCGCTGCGATAGACCTCGCCGGCCGGCAAGGCGGCCGGGTTGGTCGGCAGAGAAGTCGGGGTGGGAAACGGCGAGGGGGTGAACGTCGGAAGAGGCGTGGCGGTCGGGAGGATAAGAGGCACGAGTACAGGGGTCTCGCTCGGCGTGGGGGATGGTGTGGGAGTGGGCGTCGCGAGGGGGGTGTAGTTGCGCACCCGCAAATCAGAGACCAGCGCGTCCAGAAAAGTGCCATCGGTCAGAAACACGCGCAGCCGCAGGGTGTAATCCCCGTCGGTAATCGGCGTGGTATCCCAAACCGCCAGCACCCCCTCTTGCACCGGCTGATCGGAAGCCGCGATCAGGAACCAGGTATCCGTAGCATCATCGGCATAGGCAAAAGCCACTTCAGCCGAGAGAAAGCCGGCCGCATCGCTGCTGCCGATCACCGTCACCACCCCCTGCAGGGTCTGGCCTGCCTGGGGCGCGCGAATCACCGGCGAGGCCGTCTGCGCCCGCGCTGCGCCGAAGACAAACCACGCCAGCAGAATGCCGACCCCGCCCCGCCCAAGAAGCCGAATCATTTTCATCGTTTCCTCAATCCCATGCCATGAGTTTAACACGGAGAGAGGGGCGGGTCAACATTCCTGCCGCCATCGGCTGACCTTTGCCTGACGCCGACATGACCTTTGACAGTTTGCTGTCTAGACGGAATTTGATAGAATTGCGCCAAACCTGCTGCCTCTAGTTTGCAAAGGAAGGACCATGAACGAAGACCTGTTTCAATCGTCCGAAGCGCTCACCTTTGATGATGTGCTGGTGGTGCCCGGTTACAGCGAAGTCCTGCCCGCCGATACGGACGTCTCGGCGCGGCTGACGCCCGAGATCCGCCTCAACATTCCGCTCGTCTCGGCGGCCATGGATACGGTCACCGAAGCGCGGCTGGCGATCGCCCTGGCGCGCGAGGGCGGCATCGGCATCATCCACCGCAACCTCGCCCCCGAAGCCCAGGCCGCCGAAGTAGACAAGGTCAAGCGCGCCCAATCGGGGATGATCTCCGACCCGATCACCTTGCCGCCCACGGCCAGTCTGCAAGAGGCCGAAACCATCATGTCGACCTACAAGATCAGCGGCGTGCCGATTGTAGACGAAGACAACGCCCTGGTGGGCATCCTGACCAACCGCGACATCCGCTTTGTGGAACCCAAAGACTATGTTCTGCCGGTCAGTCAGTTCATGACCCATCAACCGCTGGTCACCGCGCCGGTGGGCATTTCGCGCGAGGAAGCCAAGGCGCTCCTGCAAAAGCACCGCATCGAAAAACTGCTCCTGGTAGATGAGAGCGGCCACCTGAAAGGGCTGCTGACCGTCAAAGACATCCTGAAGGAAATCGAATATCCCCTTGCCTCGGCAGACGAACGCGGCCGCCTGCTGGTCGGCGCGGCGCTGGGCGTCGGGGCAGACCTGGAGGGGCGCGCCGGCCTGCTCGTCGAGGCAGGGGTGGATGTGGTCGTGATCGACACCGCCCACGGTCACACGCGCGGCGTGCTGAACGCCATCCAGCGCCTGCATCAGTCCTTCCCCAAACTGCCGATCATCGCCGGGAACGTCGTCACCGCCGAGGGGACGCGGGCGCTGATCGAGGCGGGGGTAGCGGCGGTCAAGGTGGGGGTCGGGGCAGGGTCGATCTGTACGACGCGCGTCGTGGCCGGGGCAGGCATGCCGCAACTCTCGGCCATCCACATCTGCGCCGCGGCGGCGCGTCCCTTCGGCATCCCGATCATTGCCGACGGCGGCATCAAGTACAGCGGCGACATCGTCAAGGCGATCGTAGCCGGGGCCGATACCGTCATGCTGGGCAGTCTGCTGGCCGGCCTGGAGGAAGCGCCCGGCGAAGAAGTGTTGTACGAAGGCCGACGTTTCAAGGAATATCGCGGCATGGGCAGCGTGGGCGCCATGCAGGGATACGGCCGCGACCGTTACGGCAGCGGCCAGAGTCGGGGCAGCAAACTCGTCCCAGAGGGGATCGAGGGCCGCGTCCCCTATAAAGGGCCGCTGCACGAATACGTCTATCAATTGGTGGGCGGCCTGCGGGCCGGCATGGGCTACGCCGGCGCGCGCTGCCTCGACGACCTGCGCACGAAAACCCGCCTGGTGCGCATCACCAACGCCGGGCTGATCGAAAGTCATCCTCACGATGTCATCATCACCAAAGAGGCGCCCAACTATCAGTTGACGCAGGACTGAGTTGGAGACGACAAAGTGCGTATAATTCAGGCCGATGGACACGGCATGAAGAAGAAGTTCCTGCGCTTGACGGGCGCCATGCCCGACCTGGAGCAAATTGACCCCGCCCTCAAACGTTCCTGCCTGGGCCGGCTGGCCAGCAGCCTGACTTTGTTGTTCATCGTCCTGGCCCTGGGCATCTGGCTGACCTTCTTCGTCCTGTACCGCGACTCCCTGCCCGCCGATTCGGCACAACGCAACCTGCTCGATAACATGACCTGCCTGCTCTTCTTTGGCGGGCTGACTCTGGCCATCCTGCTCGCCAGCCTGGGGGGCAACTTGCTGCGGCGCGCCCTGTGGCAATTCCTGTTGCGGCGGAAGAAATGAGGCCAAGAGGATGTCGTTCGGCCGCGGCAGGAACGGTCTGATCGGCAAACAACGCGCCTATGCCAAGAAGCCCTGAGGGGACGAACCGACCTTCCCCTCGTCTGACTCTTCAGGAGAAACAAACCATGAGACTTGCCAAAGGGTTGAAAATTGCCGCCACGACCATCGTGAGCCTGATGTGTCTCTATTGGATCGCGACCGGAATCGGCCAAATTGCCGCCGGCAACATGAACGCCTTCTCCGTGCTGACGCCGGTCGTCCTGGCCGGAGCGTTGGCCTGGATGGGGTGGAGGCGCCCCCTCCTGGCCGGCATTCTGTTGGCATTCCTGGGCGTCACCCTGGCCATGTACTACCTGCTGGGCTTCTACTACTTGCAAGACGCCCTGCTGCCTCTGGCCCTCATGTGCGCCCCCATGGGCATCGGCGGTTTGTTATTGATCGAGGCTGCCTGGTTGATCCACAAAGCCAATCAACCCTGAGTCGACCTAGCCGGGGAAAATTATCTGCCGACAGCCCGGTCGGTGATCGCCAGCGCCCGGTCGAGCACGTCGAATCCTTCGCGCAACTGCGCCTCGGTGATGATGAGCGGCGGAATGACCAGGACGGTATGCCAGTGCGTGTACAGGAAAAGGCCGTGTTCGAGGCAGAACTTGCGCAAGGCGGCCATCTCCGGACTGGAGCCGTTCCAGGGAGCAAGCGGTTCCTTTGTCTGTCGGTTTCTGACCAATTCCAGGATGCCGAACAGGCCAATGCTGCGCGCCTCCCCCACCGAGGGATGCGCCTCGCCCAGATCCGTCAGCAGGCGCTTCAAGACCGGCCCCATCGCGGCCGCGTGCTCGACGATGCGCTCGTCCCTCATGACCTGGATATTGGCGACCGCCGCGGCCAGGGAGACCGGGTGCGAGGTATAGGTCAGGCCCGATTCGAAAACGCGCTCATCGAAAGCGGCCGCAATCTCCGGTTTCATCGCCACTGCCCCGAGCGGCGCGTAGGCCGAGGTCAGGCCCTTGGCCATGGTGATGATGTCGGGGACGACGTTCCAATGATCGACGGCGAACCATTTGCCGGTGCGCCCGAAGCCGCTCATCACCTCGTCGGCGATCAGGACGATGCCGTACTTGTCGCACAGCGCCCGCACGCCCTGCAGGTAACCCTCCGGCGGGATAATGATGCCGTTTGTGCCGGTGACCGTCTCGAGCAGGATCGCCGCGATCGTCTCCGGCCCCTCGTACTGGATGATTTCCTCCAGATGGTTGAGATAGTCCTGGCAGAACTCCGCTTCGGGGAGGTCGGGACGGGTACGGTGGAAGGTGGAGCGGTAACGGTAGGGGTCAAGGAAGTGGACGACGCCCGGCATCAGGCCCGGTTCCCAGGCGACGCGGCGCGGGTCGCCGGTCAGCGCCATCGCCCCGGCCGTTGCGCCGTGATAGGAGCGGTAGCGGGTCAGGACCTTGAAGCGGCCGGTGTAGCCACGCGCCAGTTTGACGGCGTTTTCGTTAGCGTCCGCCCCGCCGAGCGTGAAGAGAATCTTGGACAACTCGCCGCCGGGAGTCACCTCGGCGACGGCCTTGCTTGCCAGGGCGCGGATTTTGGTCGCCATGCCGGGGGCCGCGTAGGGCAGCACGGCGGCCTGTTCCTGCATCGCCCGGATGACGGTCTGGTTGCCGTGGCCGATATTGACACACATGGTCATCGAGTTGAAATCCAGGTAGCGCTTGCCGGCCGTGTCCCAGAAGTAGACGCCTTCGGCGCGGCTCACAGGCAGCGGCTCGACCCGCGCCTGGGCCGACCACGTCCAGAAGACGTGTTTCTTCGAGAGCGGCAAAATCTCATCGTCGGGAAGATCGAACATAAGTGGCTTCCTATAGGAATATCCTCTTGCGGCTGCTCGAATCGTACCATAAAGAAACGAGGCTGTGAAACACAAGCCTGCCCCTTAGGGCTTTTTCTCTGAGTGGCGACTCACAACCGGCTTCTCGTCCAAAAACTTGGTGTTCCTCGTAAAGGGTATCGAAGGCTGCAAGAAAAGCGGTTTCATCTCCCCGATCGGATTTGGCTGACCAGGTAACCAAGCCCGCCCGCCCCGATCAGAACCAGAAGCGCCGTCCATTCGAAGTTGAGTTTGACCGCGAGGGTCAAGGCCAGCAGGATCAGAAGGACGCTGCTGCCCACCACCAACCCCAGGCGGGAAAAGTGGGCGCGCTCCAGCCGCGGACGGTCGGACGCCTCGGCCAGGGCGAGGCGGGCGTCGAAATCCGTCAGGTCCCAGGCCAGGAAAGCCGCGAGCCCCCCGCCGAGGAGCAGAGCGGTCTCAACTGTCGAGGGCGCAGCAAGCAAGAAGGCCGCCGCAGCCGCGCCGCTGAGCAAAAAGAGCATCGGCGCGGCCATCCCTTTCCAGCCGCGCAGGAGGCCGATCAGCCACACGCCTGCACTCGCCAGGGCAACCGCTCCCAGCCCGGCCAGGCCGTTCAGAAATGTCGCCCCCGCAATCGAAAGGCTCGCCAGAAGAAGGGCCAGCAAGAGAAGAGGACGGGTCATCGCACGCCTCTCAGCATGATTTGCCGCCGTTCGAGGGCGCGGCGGGCCACCTGCTCGAACGGCTGGGCGACATCCCAATCGACCACATGAATGCCGGCGCCGCGCAAGCGGCGGATCAAGACCTGGCGCTGCATATGCGCAATCCGGCCGGCCAATTCCGCGGCCGGCGAGGGGGCCAGCCCCTGGAGTTCGAACGCCACCGGATCGGGGCTGATGACCAGCACCGAATAGCCGCGCCAGCGCAACTCGACCAACGGAGCGAAATCGTCGCCGGTCAGAGGCGTAATCACCACCAGTTGCGAAAAGGCCGGGAACAGCCGGCGGGGAATGTAGAGTTCCTGAAAGACCTGCGCCTCGGCCGCATCCAGGCGAGAGAGATCGTGCAAGATACGCTCCCCCTGTACCTTCCCATAGCCCGGAATGGTCCAGTGAATGTGGTGGCCGTAGAAGAGCATCCCCACGCGGTTGCCGACCGCCAGGAACGCATCGGCCAGGGCCGCGGCGGCCAGCACCGAATGTTCGAAAATAGAGCGGTCGCCGAAATCATTGGTGCGCAGACGGCCATCCAGGATAATACCGACGTCCACCACCCGCTCCTGCTCGTATTGATCGGCAAACAACCCTTCGGGGTGGCGGGCGGTGAGCCGCCAATTGATCTGACGCGGCGAATCGCCGCTCTGGTAGGCGCGCACGTCGAAGAACTCGACGCCGGGGCCGCCCTGCCGGGCCGGGATGGTGCCCGAGTAGACCCGCGTCCGGCGCGGGCGGATGTCCACGCGGCGCAGGCGCAGAACGGGCGGGAGGACGAACAACTGGCCTTCGGTCTGGACGGACGTCTCGAGGCCAAACGCGCCCAGCGCCTCCGTTGCCGTCACGCGGACCTGGCGCAGGGCGTAGTAGCCGCGTCGGCCGCGCACCCGATACGTCCAGCGCGTCGACTCGCCCGCCGGCAGCGAAACCAAATGACAGAGTGAGCCAGCCGTCACCTCCAGCCCCGCGGGGAGGACATCCTCGAACTGGACCCTTTCGAGGGCCGCGCCTCGATTGGTGACCGTCAGGGTCACCTCGGCTTCCTCGCCAGCCCAAAGGCGCCCGGCACTCAGCGTGCGGACGATCTCGAGGTCCGCGCCGGAGGGCGCGCCCGCCAAACCGACCAGCAGGTAGACCAGGATCGGCAAAGCCATGACCAGCAGGATTCCCCGCGCCAAAGCCAGGCCGACGAGGATCAGCAGGTAAGCCAGGGCGGCGACAAGCAGCGCGCGTCTCAGAGGAGAAACGTTCACACCTTCAACACCGGAACAGGCACGCGGGCGAAAACATCGGCAATGACATTCTCGGCCACGTGGCGGGTCAGCCAGAATTCGGGCTGGAGGATCAGGCGGTGGCTGAGGACCGGCTCGGCAAAGCGCTTGATGTCATCGGGCAGGATGTAGTCGCGGCCTTCCAGCGCCGCCTGGGCGCGCGCCATTTTGAGGAAGGCCAGAGAGGCGCGCGGGCTGGCCCCGACGGCCACATGGCGTTCAGCGCGCGTTTCCTGAACGATGCGGGCAATATACATCTCCAGATCGGGGTCAACATGAACGGCCTCGACCGTCTGGCGCATCTCCAGGATAAGCGCCGGCGAAGCGATGACCGCCAGCGCGACCTCATCCTGGCGGCGCAGATGGCGGCGGTGCAAGATTTCGCGCTCCTCCTCCAGGCCAGGATAACCGACGGTCAGTTTGAGCATGAAGCGGTCGAGTTGCGCCTCGGGCAACGGGAAGGTGCCCTCGTACTCGATCGGATTCTGAGTCGCCAGCACCAGGAAAGGCTCCGGCAAGGGCAGAGTCTCGCCCTCCAGGGTCACCTGGCCCTCCTGCATGGCCTCCAGCAAGGCGCTCTGGGTTTTGGGCGAGGCGCGGTTGATTTCATCGGCCAGGAGCAAATGGGTAAAGACCGGGCCGCGGCGCAATTCGAAGCGATCCTGACTGCGATTGAAAACGTAGCCGCCGGTGATGTCGCCGGGCAGCAGATCGGGCGTGAACTGGATGCGCTTGAAATCCAGGCCGAGGACGGCGGCGAACGAACGGGCGATCAGCGTCTTGCCCAGGCCGGGATAGTCCTCCAAGAGAACGTGCCCGCCCGCCAGGACGGCGGCCATGAGCGTCTCGAGCAGGCGGCGTTTGCCCACCACGGCCTTCTCGACCTCGGCAATCACCTGCTGACAGATTTTGGACGTCTCAAGAATGGGAATGGTCATGGATACTCTCCAGAATCGATTCCAGATAGGCGACGACTCGCTCCGGATCATATTCCAGAGCCGCTACCTGGGGGGAGGAAGGTTCATTCCTGGCAAAACCGGCCGGGCTGAGGCGCAGGGCAGATTCAAGATACTCTTGAATTTCCGGAGGGGGATCCCAGCCGGCGCCTGCCAGGTCCTGGTCACGGCGCCGGCTGCCGGCGCGTCCGCCCAGCAGATCGAGCGCCAGGTCGGCGAGACTGCGCGCCACATACCAGCGGGCATAGGCGCTGCGCTGAGAACGCTCCAGCCAAAAGGTCATCTGACGCACCGCGCCGCGCCTGGGCCGCTCATCCCGCCGGCGGCCGATCTCGATCCAGTCCATCAGTCGAAAACTGACCAGGCCGATCAAGACGACGACCACCAGCAAGATAATGAAATATGAAGCCTGGGAGAACGCCCCATAATAGCCGCGGATCAGCCAGAAGAACTTTGTCAGCGGCAGGACGAGATAGGTGCGGACGATCTCACGCAGCAAGAAGCCCAGGGCGGCTGCCAGCCCCAGCCCCGCCAACAAGAGAAGCCAGCCGCGGCGGGCCTTCATCGCGCCTCCCGGCAGCCATCGAGGATGGCGGTCAGACAGTCCATCGCTTCGGCGACGTCCTGGGGGGTGGACTGCCGGCCTCCATAGCGGACCGCCTCGAACAGACGGGTCAAACGCCGCACCGCCTGGCCGGGCAGGCGGGCGCGCTCCAGAGCGGCGGCAAACTCGCTGGGCGTCATATGTTCGCGGCGTTTGAGACCGCGCCGTTCGCGCACGGCCTCGGTCATGCGGGCATAGCATTCGATGACCGTATCGCCGTAATCTTTCCCGGCCTGCAAATCATCCAACGTCTGGCGGGCAATCTGCGCCAATGCCTCGAAATGGACCTCCTGGTCGGCGCGCCGCCCCCGCCACCCCAGCCAGAGGACGAGAACGATGGCAGCAAAAAAGGAAAAGGCTATCGCAAAGGAAAGCCAAGGGGAAACCGACGGAGCCACAAACTCCGACGGCGCGACCTGCTCATCCACTTGCGGCGTGGCCACCTCGGCCGGCGTCTCGACGGCCAGCGAATTTTGTTCGACGGGAATCTCGAGCGCTTCTCCCTGACGCGAAATGAACAGCGCCGCCACAATCAGCAAAAAGGTCATCATCAGCAGCGTCAGGAGCAGGCGGCGGCGCTGCTTGGGCGGGGTGAAGATCAGCGCAACGATCGTCGCCACGGTCAGGATGCCGATGAGGATGACGATCAAGTACCAAAAGAGGACATCGGGCGGGCGCGTCGCGGGTGGCTGGCCCGCCTCGTTTTCGACGGCGGGCAAAAACGGCGCGGCGGGCTTCAATTCCAGGCGGTCTAGGCTGGCCGCCAGCAGCGTGACGGCCAGGAGAACAATGCACCCCACCAGCAGCAGAAAAGGGCGTTTTTCCTGAAAGAGGTTCATGGCAACCGAAAAGTATTTTACCATGCCGGCATGCCTGCTGATTTTACGCTGCAACCAGCCAAAGCGCCCCCTCCCGCGGTGGGGTTTTGGCCCGACGAACCGGGAAGAGTGGCTGTGATATACTCCAGCCGATGAACGACTTTTCCATCCTCCCTTTTGCCGGCAAAATTGCCCTGGTGACCGGCTCCGGGCGCGGCATTGGGCGGGCCATCGCCCTGCACTTCGCCCGCCTCGGCGCGGACGTGGTCGTCAACTTCTTCCGCAACCGAAAGCCGGCCGAAGCAACCGCCGCCGAGATCGAAGCCCTCGGCCGCCGCGCCTTGCTCGTCAAGGCCGATGTCGGCGACCTGGACGATCTGGCCCGCCTGTTCGACGAGGTCGAGGCAGGCTTTGGCGGGCTGGACATTCTCGTCCACAACGCCGCCTCGGGCTACAACCGCCCGGCCCTGGAGCAGAAGCCGAAGGGCTGGGACTGGACGATGAACATCAATGCCCGCGCCCTGCTCTTCGCCGCCCAGCGCGCCGCCCCGCTGATGGAGAAACGCGGCGGCGGGAGCATTGTCAGCCTCTCCAGCCCGGGGGCGAACCGCGTCCTGCCCGATTATGTGGTGGTCGGGGCCAGCAAAGCCGCCCTGGAGGCGCTCACCCGCTACCTGGCGGTCGAACTGGCGCCCAAGAAGATCGTCGTCAACGCCGTCGCTCCCGGCCTGGTCGAGACCGAGGCGCTGCAACACTTCGAGGCCTTGGAAGAAGACGGGATCCTGAGCCACGCCGTCGCGGCCACGCCGGCCGGGCGGCTGGTCACGCCCGAAGATGTAGCCGGGGTGGTGGCTTTCCTCTGTTCCCCGGCAGCGGCCATGATTCGCGGGCAGGTCATCGTGGTTGACGGCGGCTACACCCTGCCGGCGAGGTAAAAAGCGCCCTCTCAGGGCGCAAACCGCAAGGTCTGGGCAATCTGGTCGAAGACCGACAGACGTTCGTACAGTTCGGCCGCGCTGGTCACACAAGAGACGGCCCAGATCGTATCGCCATCCTGAAGAATGTACACCGTTTCGGTGAATTCCGACGTCCCTCGGCGGGCAGAGATGATGAAGCGGCGCCCCGGAAAATCGCGGATGAGATACGCCCTGTTCTCTTGAATGTAAGAATTCGGCACATTGGGCAGATAGTACGTCTGCAAATAGTAATTGGGATAGGCATCCAAACTGGAAAAAGCCGCCGATTCGAAAAAGACGATCACATTGGTGATGACCATGTAACGGCCGAGATTCGAGTCGACTGCCAGGAGCAGGGTGGTCGGCGGAATCTGAGCAACGCTCTCTGAGATGTTGGAGAACTGCGGCCCGAGGGCCGCGATGGCAGCCAGAGTCGCATTGCGGTTGTCGAACATATCTCCGCCAACGAAAGAGGGCGGCACCCACAATTCGACCTGGGCATAGCGCAACTGATTCCAGCCCGGCGGCAAGACGGATTCATACGGGATCGGTGTGGCCGTCGGGGTGGGCGTGATCGTTGGGGTAAAGGTGGCGGTGAAAGTCGGCGTAGCCGT
Organism: uncultured Anaerolineales bacterium; assembly: GCA_937960595.1. Lineage (GTDB taxonomy): Bacteria > Chloroflexota > Anaerolineae > Anaerolineales > Villigracilaceae > JAFGSI01. The sequence goes on from CALGPL010000010.1 coordinate 149,479, forward strand.
CGCAGACTGCGGGACAGCAACCGAGGCCGACGCGCCTCCCAGCACACTGCGCACGATCAGGTACGCCAGAACGCCCATCAGCAGGCAGGCCAGCAGCGCCAGCCCGGCAACAATCACCAACTGCGTGACCGTCATGCCCAGGTAGCGCCGCGCCGGACGGATTTCGTCCTCTTTGAGCGGCAAAAAGCCTTCTTCCTCGGGAGGGAGAAAAGCATTCATAAGTTTTCCTGTCTCCTCAAGAGACCAGAAGGGCGCGCGCCGGCGCGCCGTCGGAGCCGACCAGTTTCAAAGGCAGACAATACAAATTGTACCTCCCCGGCGGGACAACGGAAAGGTCCAATCCCTCGACGATGACGACGCCGGCCCGCAACAAGATTTCGTGGGTCGGACCCGACTGCTTGTAGGGCGCCACCGACAAATAGTCCACACCCACCAGCCGGACGCCGCGTCCCACCAGCCACTCGGCCCCGTCGGCCGTCACGCCGACGAAATCGGGGCGGAAGTCATTTTGGCCCGCGCGCCAGAAGGCCGAGTTGCGGGTCTTCAAGAGCAGGCGCTCGACGCCAACGGGAATGGCTGCCGCCTCGAGGTCCGCAGCAGCGACGGTTGTCCGCTCCTCCGGGATCTGGACGACCAGCGCCGGGCCGATCAACGCCTCTAGCGGCAAGTTCTCCACAGTCCGGTGGTCGTTGAGAAAGTGATGAGGAGCATCCACGTGCGTCCCGGCGTGGACGCCGGTCTTCAAATGCGAAACGTTGGCGTGCGCCCCGGCGTCGATCGAGGCGACCCGCTCGAGCACCACCTGCGGATCGCCAGGCCAGACCGGCATGGACGGCGTGATGGGGAGGGTAATGTCATAAATGGGCATGGTCATCCTCCTGAGATTTGATCTCACCACCCCGAGGCAGTAAAGATTTCCTGCAAGAGATGATAACGCTCCAATTGCGTCATCGGGCGGGGCCGCGAGTAGTCTTCGAGCATATAGGTCAGCAGTTCGGTGCTGATGTGGCGGCCATCATAGAAAACGTGCCGATCGACGAATTCCCGCCGCGTCCCGGCGACGGGGGTATCCATCTGGTCGAAGAACAGGTTGCCGAGACCATAGTGAACGAAGGAATTGCCCTCGAAGGCGAAGGCTTGAGGGAAATGGGACTGGCTGCCGCTGACGATAACCGCCCCCGCCTCGGCCAGCCGGGCAAAATCGCGCTCCTGATTGGCCGGCGCAGCCGAAACGTAATACTCCCAATATTGCAGGGTGGCGATGACCAGATATCCTTCTGCGCTCAGGCGCGAGATGGCCCCGGTCATCCAGGCATAATCGCCGCACGGCGCCGCGCCCGGGCGGTTCTCCGTCGCCCAGGCAAACGGCGGCCCGACGGGATTGCAGCCGATGAACGCGAACCGATTGCCATGATGCTCCAGGAGGGCCGGCTGCCTGGAGTCGGCCAGGTCCCGTCCGCCGCCGAAATAAAGCCAGCCGCGGGCCGCGTACATGTCCAGGGTCATCAGGGTGGCCTGCGAGCCATAATCCTGAAAGTGGTTGCCGGTCAACTCGACCACATCGGTGCCGACATCCTCCATCAGAGCAATGTAATCCGGATCCGAGCAGAAGATGAGACGGGTCGAATCGGGGTCAGGATAGGGACAATTTTCGGCAAAGGGGATTTCGTTGCTGAGGTGAGTGATGTCGGCGCTGCGCAAATCGTCTCGGATCGCCCCGCCGGGATAGAGGACGCCATGCCGCTCCATGCGATAGGCAGTCGCCCGCACCAGGGCCGTGACGCCGGTCATGACCAGGGTGGTCATTCTGGAGGCCTCCAGGTTCGTGGCAGGCAAGGAAAGCGAGGCGAAGGGATAATGAGAGCCTCGGAAGGCAAACGTCAACGTCAGCGGCCAGGAAGCCGGGTTGAATCCCTGCCGGATGGGCGACTGCCCGTCAATGGTCAAGACCTTCCAGCGCGGCTCCAGGTCCTCGAAGGGGACGATCGCCCAGGAGGGACGGGCAGCCCAGGCTTCGGTCAACAGGCGATCGGCGGGGACGACGCGCACCGCCGAGGCCGCCGGCGGCCCCCAATGCTCGCTGAACGCCGCCAGGGTGGATTCGTCCATCAGCAGCGGCCGGCCGCCGAACAATCCAATCGGTTCGCCAGACCAGGCGCGGCGCAAGTCGCCGCTCGAAATGCCGTCCTCCACGGTCGGGAAAGGAGCCACCAGCACATAGACCCAGGCTGACCACGTATCGGGCAGCGAGGACTGCGGATCATACAATCCATAACGCAGGGTGGCGTCTTCCTGCGAGGCGGCCGGCGGCAGGTCCAGGCCAGAGAGGGCGACGCGCAGAGTCGGCGGGACCGAGGCCTCGATCCACAGTCGCGTCGGCCGGTTGGCCGGCAGGGGAGCGGGCGAAGCCGTCGCCTCCCGGATGGGGATCGGCGTCAGCGTCGCCGTCGGCTCGGGCCGCGAACCTTCCGGCAGAAAAGGGGTCGGCGTAGCCGTTCCGGAAGCCGTCGCCTCGGGCGTCGGCAGCAGAGGCGATTCGGTCATGCCGGAGCCCCAGGCCGGCACACAGGAAGGAAGAAGGGAAAAAAGAACGACAAGAGAGAGAAAGCGCGAGAAGCCGCGGCTTCCAATCATGAGCCATCCTCTAGGAGGGTGCCAGATCGACGCGGGCCAGGGTGAACTGCGCCAGGGCGGCCTCGTCCACCGTCACCCCCAGGCCGGGGCCGGTCGGGACGTCGATGGTGCTGTCGGAGTTGAGGACGAAGCGCTCGTGGGTGATATCGCGGCTGTAGTAACGCTCCGAGGCCGAAATGTCCCCCGGCAGGCGAAAATTCTCCAGGCTGGCCAGCGCCAGGTTGGAGGCCCGCCCGATTCCGGTCTCGAGCATCCCTCCGCACCAGACCGGGATTCCCTGCTCCTGGCAAAGGGCATGGATGGCCAGGGCCTGACTCAGCCCGCCGACCCGGCCGGCCTTGATGTTGATCACCCGACAGGCGCGCATTTCCAGCGCCTGCCGGGCGTGCCGCAGGGACACGATACTTTCATCCAGACAGAGCGGCGTGCGGAATTCCCTTTGCAGGCCGGCATGGTCCCACAAGTCGTCCTCCGCCAGCGGCTGCTCGATGAGCAGGAGATCGAGATCGTCGAGCGGGAGCAGGCGGCGGGCGGTCTCGAGGCTGTAGGCGGAATTGGCGTCCACCTGAAGAAGGATGCCGGGGAAGGCCCGGCGGACCGCCGCGGCGTCCTCCACGTCTCGCCCGGGTTTGATCTTGATCTTGATGCGTCCGTACCCCTGCGCCAGATACTGCTCGACGCGGCCGACCAGGGCAGCCGGCGTCTCCTGCAGCCCAACCGAAACGCCGACCGGCACGCGCTCGCGCTGGCCACCCAGTAAAGCGCGCAGCGAGAGGCCATCGCGCTTGCCGATCCAATCCCAGAGCGCCATCTCGACCCCCGCCTTGACTAACGGATGCCCTTTGATGACCCGCACCCGCTGCTGGAAATCCTGCGCATCGCGGACATCCTGGCCGAGCAGGAGCGGAGCGATGAAATCTTTGAGAATGTGCCAGGCCGTGCCGGTCGTCTCATAGGAATAGCCGGGGCTGGAATCGGCAGCGCACTCGCCGTAGCCGGTCAAACCGTCGGCCTGGAGGGCGATGATCAGGCACTCCCGCTCGGTGCTGCGCCCAAAAGAGGTCTCGAAAGGCGCGACCAGCGGCATGCGGACATGGAACAGGCGGAGAGATTCGATTTTCATTCCGGCTCCCTTTGAACATAGTGACGACCGGCGTCGTCACTATGCGAAAGGCTGTCAGGGTTAGGGATTTTCTCTGGGCTGGCCGCTCAACGCCTCAGACATGGTGATCCCTTCCCGGCGCACCCCCGGCGCCGGCGTGCCGCAGTAGGGACACACATTCCAGGCGAGTTCCATCAGCCGCCCGCAATGGTGACAGGGCTTGCGGAGACGGGTGTGACAGGTCGGGCAAATCTGCCAGTCCTCGCACACCCGCCGCTCGCAGCCCGGACAAACCGCCTGATCCTCAATGGTCTGCAGAAGCGCCTCTTCCTCCAGCGTACGCTGATACTCCTCTTCGAGCGAATGCGTGGGCCGCAAGACCAGGTAGACCAGCACGCCGGGCAGGAACAAGACGGCGACGAGGGCTGCCGCCAGGATATGCACCAGGCGGTCGCGGTGACGATTGCGGATGTCGCGGTACGTCCAGACCACCAGGGCGATCCACATCGCCACCAGGAAGGCCCCGCCGAAGCCGGTCAATACCAGCGTAAAACCGCTCAGGAAAGTAGGATCAAGAGACATGGAACACTCCCAGACGACATAAGTCTATCACAAGTCGGGCCTTTGGTGTCATTCTTGCTTTCTCTCAGCGAACCAGCCGCGCCGACTCGATGCCGATCAATTCGCTGCCCTGGGTGTAGGCGATGGTCAAACCGTCCAGATCGGGACGGGTCATCAGAAAGCCGACATGCACGAACAGCGGCAGAACCGGCAAATCGGCCGAGAAGATGCGCAGGGCCTCCTGATGCGCTCCCACGTACTCGGGTGTGCCGGGCAGAAAGAGCAAGGCGGCCTGACAAACCGCATCGTAATCGGGGTTGGAATAACCGCTCAAATTGGAGCCGTTCCAGTAATTGGCTTCGGAGGGGATCGAGGCGCTCAAGCCGATCTCGCAGGGAGGCAGCCAGCGTCCGGGCAGGGAATACTCGGCCAGGTCGAAATGCCGGCCGGTCAGCGTCGCGGCCGCATTCTGGGCGAACATTTCGCGAGCCGGTTCCTGAGTCACAACGACCTCCATCCCGCAGACGCGCAGCGCCTCGCCGATCCGCGCCCCCAGCGCGGCACGGAAATCTGCCTCGGTCGTCGCCAGCGAGAAACGCAGGGGAGTGCCATCGGCCAGACCGGGAACGCCGTGCGCCTCCCGCAGGCCATCCCCGTCCTCGTCGCGCCAGCCGGCCTCCTCCAGCAGCGCCATCCCGGCGGCCGGATCGAACGGATAGGTGCTGATTTCCGCTCCGGTCAGCAAGGGATGTCCGGCCGGCAGGTAGGTATCGAGCAAGGGAGCATAGCCGCCGTAGAGCGAATCGGCCAGCGCCTGACGGTCGAGACAGAAAGCGGCAGCGTGACGGAGGCGGCGATCACCGAACAGCGCAGGCTGCGTCTGGTCAGCCGGGGGCGCGACCGAGAAGGTCAGTTGTTCCCAGAGGGCGCCATCCAGACCGGGAACGGCCACCAGGCGGGCCTGACCGCTCTCTTGCAGAGCCAGCATCTGAGAGGTCGGCGCGGCGGGCAGGGCGTCGGCCAGGAGAACGTCACACGCGCCCGACTGCAGAGCGGCCAGATTGGCCGACTCGTCCTGCCCCACGAAGCGGTAGATCAGCCGGTCGAAATGCGGCAGCCCCTCCGCAGCGCGGAAGTAATACGGATTGCGCTCCAGGACGATCTGAACGCCGGGCTCCCAGGCGACCAGCCGGTAGGGCCCCCAGCCAAGCGGGGCGCGGTTGGCCTCCTCAGAAACGAGCAATTCTTCCACTTGATAGCGCGCCAGCGTATGCTGCGGCAAGGGGATGAAAAAGTTCGCCTGGTAGGTGGGGTCGAGAAATCCCGGCAGGCCGGTCCAGACGACCGTCAGATCGTCCAGGGCCGTATATTCGGCGGTGTAGATCGAGGTGCGGGCGCTCAGGGAAACCAGGCCTCCCAGGCCGTAAGTGGTGAATTCGGAGACCGCCACACGGTAACTGAAGACCGAGTCCCAGGCGGTCAGCGGCACGCCGTCGGACCATGTAAGGCCCGGCTTGAGATGAAACGTCACCCGCATCTGGTCCATCTCGATTGCGCCCCCCTCGAACGCGACCGCGCAGCCATCTGCCCGACAACCCGCCGGGCGGACCCTCAGCCCCGGCAGAAGCGGCGCCATCTGGCCGTCGGCATCCAGCACCATCGTCCCCTCGCTGACGCTGACCGGCTCGATCTGGGCGTCGCCGTCGGCGAGGGAGGGAATCTTCTCGAGCAAGACCGGCTGATACTGATAATTGATCCGGTCGATCGGGCCGTCGTAGAGGGCCGCCAGGACGGCCATTTTCTGGTAGGAAGGCTCGTTGTAGAGAAACAGGTCAACCGGCTCGCTGCCCATGCAAATCGTCAACGTATCCGCCTCGGTCGAGACGCGGGTCGGAGTCGCCTGGGGGGTCGGCCAGGGCGTTCCATAGGCATACGCCTGATAGCCCTGCGGGAGCGGCATGCCGTCACAACCCGCCAGCAGGAGAAAGGCCACGAACAGAAAAATCGAGCGGCGCAATCCCGTTTTCATCGCACTCTCCTTCCCACTCCATGATTATACCCTTTCCATAAAGAAAGCCAGGCCTCGTTAGAAGCCTGGCGAGAAAGACGCTCTGGAACGCACCGGGTTTATGAACCGGTATCCTGATCCTTGGCGCTGTATCCGGGCCCGGTCTTGAAGAAATCATAGTTGGGCTGGATGTCTTCGGTCAGATCGATCACTTCGCCGGCCTCGAGTTGCCGGACAGTGTCGAGGACGACCGGTTTGCCGTGATGGTTGGTGCCTTCGTAGTGGCCGGTCAGGCCGATGCGGTTGATGTATTCACCGCCCTTGGCCGTGTACGCCGAAGGAACCTCGGCCTCCGGGAAGATGGCGCCGTAAGGGCATTCGGGGACACAAGCGCCGCAATCGATGCAGGTATCGGGATCAATGTACATCCAGGGATATTGATCCACCGGCTGGCCGGGAACGATGCACTCCACCGGACAGACCTCGATGCAGCCCCGGTCACGCAGACACAAACTGGTAATGATATGGGTCATGGTTTCCTCCCGACGGTTTTGGGAAACAAGATATAGAGTCGGTCAAAGTACCTCGTTATTATATCTGCGTTGACCAAATCGTGCAATTCATCCTTTCCTCGCTCAACGGTTTGACAGAGCGACTCTCGAACCGGATAGCCGCCTCGCCGTCCGCGGCCGGTATCCGCCGTCTGCCGTCAGCGCCTCCCCATCCGTCTTGTGACAGGCGGTGACGGGCCGCTCGAACATCGGCGTCGGCGCGGGAGTCGGTCGAGAATTCCACGAAGAAGGGCCTGGTGTTGGAATCGGCGTATTGGTCGGCTGTACTCCGCCTCCCCCTCCGCCACCACCTCCTCCTGATTCACAGTTATCACTACAAAACCTATTATAAACACAGTTATCTCCGCAGTAATAAGGAGAATTATTTGGGCAAAGTGTAATATTATAAGTACCAATCCCAGCGCCACTATTACAGCAAATCACACTTCTTTGATAACAAACTCCCAAACTACCGCATTTCCCTGTGCCGCAGGCTGGCAGATTGGTTGGTACAGGAAAAACCTGACATTGACCCCCACCCACTGTTCCTATCTGGCAATGATTATAATTTTCGCTTGAACACTGCAGACTATAACCGCAATACCAGCC
>CALGPL010000011.1 GCA_937960595.1 uncultured Anaerolineales bacterium
CGCACCGGCTGCGTCCAATTTCAGAGTCCGCCGGTCACAACTTCGGGAATCGGCTCACCACCACCGCGGCGGTCGGCAGGATGGTCTTGTCGCCGACTTTCATCTCGGCCGGGGCTTTGCCCGCCTCGGCCGGGGCAGACTGGTAGATGTAGATCGGCGTCCCTTCGACGGCGTATTTGAGTTCGAGATAGGCCTGGCCGGTCAGCGTGCCGTCCATGTCGACCGCGCAGGAGGTGACCCAGCCGATGACGCGGCCGCGCTGATCGAGCACCGGGTCGCCGTTGTGGGCCATCCGCACGCCTTTTTCGGGGAAGCGGAAACGCACGACGACGCCCTTGCGGGCGGCTTCGCGGGCCAGGTACGCCTCGCGGCCGATAAACCAGGGTTTGTAGACTTTGACGTAGGACCCGAAGCCGGATTCGCCCACCCCCAGGTCGCGCTGCCTGCCCTTGCCCGACCCGACGCCCATCTCGTGACCGTAGAGCGGCAGGCCGGCTTCGGTGCGCAGCGAATCGCGCGCCCCCAGGCCAACCGGCTTGACCCCGAACTTTTCCCCCGCCTTGAGAACAGCCGTCCACAAGTCTACGGCTCTCTCCGGGTGGACGAACAGTTCGAAGGCCATCTTCTCGCCGGTGTAGCCGGTGCGGGCGACGATGAGATCCAGGCCGCCGACTTTGGCGTCGCACAGTTCGGTGCGCTTGAGGGCCATGATCTTGCGGCGGTCCTCGGCGCCGACGCCCATCGCCAGCAGGATGTCGCGGCTCTTGGGCCCTTGCAGGGCGATGTCGACGCGCATGTCCTCGCCTGCTTTTGGATTGCGCAGGTCGCGAATTTCGGCATTGTAACCGTAGCAGCGGGCGCCGGGGCGGGCGTTATCCACCTTGACTTGGCCATCCCGCACGGCGGTCAACCAGGCGCGGTCTTTGTCATCGTTGGAGGCGTTGACGACCACCATGAATTTGTCCCAGGCGCGGCGGTAAACGAAGTTGTCGTCGATGACGTCGGCGTTGGGGGTCAGGAAGTGCGAGTAGAGCGCCTCGCCGGGGCGCAGGTTGCCGCAATCGTTGGCGCAGACGCTGTCGAGGAAGGCGGCTGCATCCTCGCCCTCGATTTGATAGACGCCCATGTGCGAGACGTCAAACAGGCCGGCAGCCTGACGGGTGGCCAGATGTTCTTCCAGCACCGAGGTGTACCAGACGGGCATTTCCCAGCCGGCAAAGGGAATGATCTTGGCGCCCATGGCTTTGTGGGTCTCGAAGAGCGGCGTGCGGCGCAGCGCTTGTTCCTTGTCTTCCCACTCGAAGTCGGGCAGCGCTTCTTTCTCATCCCCTTGTTCCGATCCGATGAACCAGGGTTTGTTGTTGCAGTACTGGCTGCATTCTCTGAACTCGATTTTCGAGTCGGGCGTCTCGGCGGGCGTGACGATAAAGGGGCCGGGGATGCGCCGCGGGGTCGGATCGGGCTGGCCATCCAGATTGAGCGAGACGTAGCCGTCGGAGAGGTCGCGCAGCCAGGCGGCGGCCACGCCGGCCTGTTCGACCGGTACGGCCATCTGGTAGTGATCCCAGCCCAAACAGGTCAGCGAACCTTTGATGTCGCCTTTGGGGGTGTGCATGCAAACGGGGACGGCCTCTCCGGCTTTCAGGGCCGAGAGATCGGCGCAGACGGTGTAATCGAGCATCTGGCGGACGCGCTCGCCGATCAGATCGAAGACGCCGCTGGTGTAGGGGTCGTCCAGGTAGTAGAAATGCGGATAGCCATGCTGCGTCGGCTCGAAATCGATGCCCGCCGATTCGGCCAGGGCGCGGACCTTGCATTTGGTCTCTTCCAGCAAATGGAAGTCCACTTTGGCGCGGCGGATGCGGCCCTGGCGCGGGGTGTCCACCGAGTGGGGCGCGCAGGCCAGCAGGAGGTCGGCGATGAGGTCGGCCAATTGGCGGGATTTCTCCTCGTCGAAGCCGCGCTGGGTGATCCAGGGCGTGCCGAGGCGAATGCCGGAGGGGTCGCGGGCGTCCTTGTCGCCGGGGATGGTGTTGCGGTTGACGACGATGCCGGCGATGTCGAGAATGCGGGCGGCTTGGTCGCCGCTCAGGGCGGTGCCGTCTGGGCCCTTGACGCCGGTGCAGTCAATGTTGAGGAGGTGCGAGTTGGTGCCGCCGAAGGGGACGCGCAAGCCGCGCTCCTTGAAGCGCTCCGACATGGCCAGGGCATTCTTGAGCGTCTGCCGCTGCAGTTTTTCGAATTGTTTGGTGCGGGCCAGTTTGAAGGTCAGCGCCAGGGCGGCGAAGATGTGGACGTGCGGCCCGCCCTGTTCACCGGGGAAGACGGCTCGGTCGATCTTTTTGGCCAGCCCCGGGTCGGTGGTCAGGATGATGGCGCCGCGCGGCCCATCGAGCGATTTATGCGTGGTGGAGGTGATGACGTGAGCGTAGCCGATCGGCGAGGGGACGACGCCGGCGGCGACCAGCCCGCCGATGTGAGAGATGTCGGCCAGCAGGATGGCATCCACGGCATCGGCGATCTGGCGGAATTTCTTCCAGTCGGGAATCCAGGGGTAGGAGGACGCGCCGGCGATGATCATCTTGGGCTTGTGTTCTTTGGCCAGCGCCATCACGTCATCGTAGTTGATTTGCTCGTTGTGCGGGTCGATTCCGTAATGGACGATTTTGTAGAATTTGCCGGAGCGGTTGACGGACGAGCCGTGTGAGAGGTGGCCGCCGTGGAGCAGGTTCATGCCCATCACCACCGAGCCGGGTTCGACCAGGGCATGATAGACGGCGTTGTTGGCCGGCCCGCCCGAGAGGGCCTGCACGTTGACGTAGATTTGCTCGGGCTTGATGTTGTTGGCGGCGAAGGCTTCGGCGCAGCGCCTGCGGGCCAGGGCTTCGATAATGTCGGCGTATTCTGTGCCCTTGTAGTACCGCGGGTCCGAGTAGCGGCGGAACTCGGCCAGGCGGCGCGGATAATCGAGGATTTCGGCCTCGGTCATGAAGCGGGTTTCCTCATCGGGATAGCCTTCGGCGTAGATATTTTGGAAGGCGGATCCCATTGCCTCGCGCACGGCCAGGGGGGCCTGGCTTTCGGAAGGGATGAGAATCAGTTTGCGCGCCTGACGTTCGGCCTCGATCTGGCAGAGTTCATAGACTTCGGGGTCGAGGTCGGCCAGGCTGCCGCGGAAGAGATAATCGGACATGGGGGTCTCCTGAGGGATGTGATCCGTGAGGGAAATTCGATCGCGCAGGAATTTTAGCCTGCCGCGCGGCGAGGGTCAAGTGCAAACGGCAGGCTGGAGAGGCTGCATCGCCTAGATGTCTGCCGGGTGATTCGGCGCGTTGATTTCGGAGGTGCATTTTGTGCCCTGCGCGCAGACGCGCTTGCTTTTCGGTCTGTCCGCGGGAGCAAATTCCCCGGCTGAGTGGCCGGGGAGGGGGCTGGTCTTTGGAGGTTATTTCCTCGACATGGCGCTGATTGCCTGGAGCAGGGCGTTGACCACCAACGCGCCGGACTGCGAACGGTGAGCAGATGAACTGCCGACGGCGCTGCCCTGGACGAGGGCGTTGATGGCCGCTTCGAGGTTGCTGCCGCCCTGGGCTTTGGTGTTCAGGAAGGCCATGCCGGCGTTGAGCAGGTCGTCCATGCCGAGGCCATCCGATCCCTGACTCTGAGCCGCAGGCGCTTGCGCCTGGGTAGCGGCGCCGAGCAACGCGCCGAGCAAATCTCCCGCGCCGCTCTGCTGCGGCTGAGAGGGAAGCGGCTGGTCGGAGCCCAACAGCGCCTGCACCAGCATCATGGCGTTGTCGGGGGTAACCTGCGACTGGCCCTTGAACTTGTCGGCAGCCTTGGCGAGACCCTGCGCGTATAACTGCGCCGATCCGCTCTTTTGCTGGCCGAGCACCTTGCTGGCGTGAGAGAGTTGGGCAGCCGGGGCAGCGCCTTTCTTCTGCTGCATGGCCTGGGTGATGAGTTGGAAGGCCTGCACCATGTTATCCCCGTGATCGTGATTGTAGGTATCGGCCTGATTGAGGCTCTGGCGGTTGGTGGCCAGCGTATTGGCGACTGCCTGGAAGAGATTGACCAGATCGAGGGCGTTCGGTTGTTGGGGCATTTCCATTCCTTTCGAGAAAGAAAAGTAACAGGTGGGCGGAACAGGACTCGAACCTGCGGCCTTCTCTGTGTAAGAGAGATGCTCTCACCAACTGAGCTATCCGCCCGCCGCTGCTATTATACTAGACCTTGTCTATCAGTGTTGGATTCCGCTCGGACTTTATTCGTAATGACCGCCAAGATGGGAAGAATGCCAAGATGCCTGGAAAATTTGTCGGGAAATGCCCTTGGCGGCCGAATTTCTCTTGGCGCCTTTGCGCTTTGGCGGCGAAGTTGATTTCGGATAACGCCTATTGTCATCTATTCGGGAGAGGGTTACACTTGTCGTACAATTCTATTTTGAGGAGGCAGCATGCGCATCGTTCGCTATCAGGTCAAGAATGACCCGCCGCGGTATGGCTGGGTGCTGGAGAACAAAGTCGGTCCCATCGAGGGCGATCCGTTTGGCGAATACCGCCGGCTGGAAGCGGATCTGCCGCTCGAGTCGGTGCGTCTTCTGGCGCCGACCCGGCCGAGTAAGATCATCTGCCTGGGACGCAATTATGCCGAACACGCTAAGGAACACAACGTCGAGGTCCCGAAAGTGCCGCTCATTTTTCTCAAACCACCTTCGGCCGTCCTCGACCCTGGCGGGAGCATCGTCCTGCCGCCGCAGTCGCAGCAGGTGGAACACGAGGCCGAATTGGTGGCGGTGATCGGGCGGCGCGGCCGGAACATCCTAACCGAGGAGGCTTCTCGATATGTGCTGGGGTACACGGTCGGCAATGACGTCACGGCCCGCGATTTACAGCGGTCGGATGGTCAGTGGACGCGCGCCAAAGGCTTCGACACTTTTTGCCCCTTTGGCCCCTGGATCGATACCGAGTTCGATCCTTCCGACGCGGTGATTACCTGCCGCGTCAACGGTCAGCCGCGCCAGATGGCCTCGACGCACGACATGGTGTTCAGCGTCTCGAACCTGGTGGCCTTCATTTCTTCGGTCATGACCCTCGAGCCGGGCGATTTGATCTTTACCGGCACGCCGGCGGGGGTCTCGCCGCTCAAGGCAGGCGATGTGGTCGAGGTGGAGATCGAGGGGCTGGGCAAACTCAGCAATCCGGTCGTCGCGGCGGGCTGAAGCGACGAAACGTCAACGGCCGCGGAGACTTGCCGGGGCCGTTTTCGATTCTCCTGGCGGTTGCTCAGGGGTAGATTTCGATGGCATCCACGTCGCAGCCGTCGCCGGCGCCGCCGGCGGGGGAGATGATGCGAATGTAGTAGTAGGAGCCGGAGGCGACGATGGCGTCCACGTCGATGCCGACGCCGGTCCCGCCGATGAGCGTCACCGAGGGGCAGGCGGCGGGGATGTCGGTGTTGTCGCCTTGCGGACAGGGGGCGATGAGCGAGTTGGCGTACAGCCCGCCGCCGTAGGCGAAGAGGGTAATCCACGAGCCGGGGCTGCCGTCCGCGCTGATTTCGAGCGTGACGTAGTCCATCAGGATGCCCGACCCGGCCGGGCGTTCGTAGTAGACCAGGTCCCAGCCGCTGTTGCCATGCGGACGGATGGGCGTGGTCAGGCCGATGACCAGCGACCCGCCGTCGGGGATGGTGGACCAGTCATAGTCGCCGGGGCCGATTTCGATATTGGAATAGGGGTTGGCGCTGTTGAGGAAAGTGCAGATGACCGTCTCGCCGCCGTCCAGGTCGATTGTGGCCGTGCGGGTGCCCAGGTTGACCGAGGATCCGCCGTCTGGGTCGGTGCAGGTCAGGCCGGTCAGAGTCCAGTTGGCGAGGGCGCTTTCGATTACGGCGTAAGTGCCGGCCGTTTGGTTGACGAAGGTGGTGGAGGCGGCTCCGCCGACGGTGGTCAGGTTGAACGGTCCCAGGCCGCCGGTGAAGGAGAAGGTGTTGTTGCCGCCGACCGTGTTTTTGACGATGACGATGGTGCCGCGGTTGACGTTGGTGAAGGTGCAGGTGACGGTCTCGCCGGGGTCGAGGTCGATGGCGGCGGTGCGCGTCCCGAGGTCGACCGAGGAGCCGCCGTCGGGGTCGGCGCAGACCAGGCCGGTCAGGGTCCAGCCGGAGGTGGCCGACTCGGTCACGGTATAGAGGCCCGGCGTTTGGTGGGCAAAAATCTGAGAGGCGGTCGCTCCGCCGGTGGTCAGGTTAAAGTTGCCCAACGAGCCGCTGAAGCCGAAGGTGTCATCGTCTCCGCTGGTGTTCTTGACGATAAGAATCGTGCCGCGCGAGGTGTTCGTGAAAGTACAAACGATCGCCTCGCCCGGGTCGAGGTCAAGGGTGGCGGTGCGCGTCCCGAGGTCGACCGAGGAGCCGCCGTCGGGATCGGCGCAGAGCAGGCCGGTCAGGTCCCAGCCGGTCAGGGCGGCTTCGGTGACGGTGTAGACGCCGGCCGTCAAATGGGTGAAGAGGGCGCTGTTGGGCAGGGTCGGATCGGCGTCGTCATCCAGGCTGAAGGCGCCCAGGCTGCCGCCGAAGAGGAAATCCTGCGGATCGTTGGGCAGGCTGTCTTTGACGATGGTGATCGAACCGGGCGGCGGCGTAGCGGTTGAGGTGGCCGTCGCGGTGTGGGTCGGGGGAGGCGGGGTGTGGGGAGTGGCCGTAGGCAACGGCGGAAGGTAGAAGGTCGCGGTGGCGGTCGGCGTGGCTGTGGGCGTGCCCGTGAGGGTCGGTGTGGCGGGGACGGGAGAGGCGGTGAGGGTGGCCGTTGGGGTGACGGCCGCGGTCGGTGGAAGGGGAGAGGGAGAAATGACAGGCGGCTGGCCGAAGGGGGTGGGCGTCCAGTAGATGTTTTCCCACGGAGCCGGCGTCATGATTTCCATGCGCACCGACTCGTAAGCCAGGGTGCCGAGAGGCTGGCTGGCGTAGGTGGCATCGGGATCGATGTTCGACCCGATGTTGGCCTCTGCCCGCCAGGCCGGGACGAGTTGAGAGGCGATTTGGCCGGCGACGAGCGTAAAGAGGATGCCCAACAGGAGCAAGATGGCGAGCAGACCCCACTCGCGCACGTCGCGGTTGGTGATCATGGCTGGCGAACTCCGTCCAACGGCAGGCGGACGAAGAATTTGCTTCCCGGGCAGGCGGTTTCGTCATAGCCAGGGCTTTCTACCCAGATGCGTCCCCGGTGGGCGTTGACGATGCCGCGGGCGATGGCCAGGCCCAGGCCGGGGCCGCCGCCCTTGAATTTGGCTTTCCCAGACGAGTGGAAAAGCACCTCGCCGGTTTGGAAGAATTTCTCGAAGATGGCGTCCTGATGTTCTTTGGCGACCCCGATGCCGGTATCCTCGACGACGATTTCCATCTCGGGAGGCTGAGCATTGCCGCGCACGACTCGCCCCTTCACGTAAATGTGACCGCCGTCCGGTGTGTATTTGATGGCGTTCATGACCAGGTGATAGAAGACTTTGTACATCAGGTCGGGGTCAACGTAGATGGGGGGCAGTTCGCCCAGCCCCTCGGTGTGCAGGCTAATCTGACGTTCCTCCAAACTCTTCTGGAAGGTCTTCTGGACGCGCATCAGGATGGCGCTGATTTGGACGCGGTCGGGGAGCAATTCGAGCACATTGCTGTCGATGCGGGTGACGTCGAGCATGTTGTTGACGATGTCGGTCATGCGGTCGACGCCGTCGAGCAGGCCGGCGGTCAGGGTTTGCATCTCGGCGTCGTCGCGGGTCTTCAGTTCGATCAACTGAGCGTACCCCTTGACCGAGGTGAGGGGCGAACGCAATTCGTGGGCCGAAACGTCAATGAAACTGGCCTTGGTGCGGTCCATTTGTTCGAGGATGTGATAAGTGCGCTCCAGTTCGGCGGTTCGTTCCTGGAGACGGCTGGTCATCTCGTCGAAGGTAGCGGCCAGGGTGCCGATTTCATCCTTGCCCCGAATGCCGCTGCGCCGACTCAGGTCGCCCTGGCTGATGGCCTGAGAGGTGCGCACCAGCGAGAACAACGGGTTGGTGATGCGGCGCGAGATGACATAACCGATCACGATCACCGCCACCATCGCGACCGAGAACAGGACCACATAAAAGTTGCGGCTGGCTGCGCCGGGCTGGATCACGTACTCGGCCGGCAGGACGACGGCGTAGATGGCTACCTGGCTGCCGCCCACCTGCAGCGGACCGCGCGCCAGGCTGTACCAGCGCCCGCCAGCGCGGAAATTCTCTCCCTGGACCAGACGGGGGGAATGAGTCAGTTCTTCGTACTCGACGGGCGCGAGCGCCACCGATTGCAGGAAGTCTGGATCCTGAGCCTGGGCGGCCATGCTGGTTGCAATCGCCTGTCCCTGCTCATCGTAGAGGATCACGTCTGCCAGCGAAGTGCTCTTGAGGTAAGGCAGCATGCTGTTGAGCGAGGTGCCGACGACCACGACCCCCACCACCCGGTTTTCCAGGACGACAGGCAAGGCCGTGTAGTAGTAATACTGTTCATCATAGGGCTGGCGGGCAATGCCGCGCCCCGGCGGCTGTTGAGGATCGGGGTTGGACAATATGGCCCGAACGAAATCCAGGTCGCCGAATCCGCCCGGCGTCTCGAGGATTGCGATCTGCCCCTCCCGGTTGAAAATCGTCTGGAACAGCGTATGCCCTTGCCGGTCGAGGATGGCCACGTTTTCGGCGTCCAGGGCGGCGGCCAGGGGCTGGATTCTGGCTGCAAGCGTTGCCTGATCTTCGGCCAAGATGGCCTCTGCCACGCCATTCGTATAGGCAATCAGACGACCGACATCCACATGGCGCAATTCCTGGCGCACGACCGTGTCGGAGACGACCCGCCCCGCCTCCAACAACTGGTTGTTCAGCCGTTCACTCAACGTATTGGATACCAGGCGCGTGACAACATATACCCCTAAAATCGCCACCAGAGCGGTCAAAAGCAAATAGGGTAGGATAACTCGGAAACGAATGCTCACATTATAGGTCTTTGGGAATGAATCGTGAAATTTTTCTCTATCATTTTACTAGTACAATTATGTTAATACAATAGACATTTTCATGACAACAGGACTTCGGTCATGGGCTTTGGAGCCGCGCAAGTGATTACAGGTACGGTTTTCGACATCCGCCGCTATTCGATCCACGACGGCCCGGGCATCCGCACGGCCGTCTTCCTCAAGGGCTGTCCGCTGGCCTGCAGGTGGTGTCATAACCCGGAGGGCCGCGCCTATGGGCCGGAACTCATCTTTCGGCCGGCGCGCTGCATCCTGTGCGACGATTGCCTGACGGTCTGCCCGAACCAGGCCGTCGGCCGCCGCGGCGACCAGATTCACATCGACCGCGCCCGCTGCCGGGTCAGCGGAGCCTGCGCGGCCGTCTGCCCGACCCAGGCGTTGGAAATGGTCGGCCGGGAAATGACGGTGGAACAAGTGATGGAAGAGGTCGAGCGCGATCGTCCCTTCTATGAGCAATCGGGCGGCGGCGTGACCTGTACGGGCGGCGAACCGCTCGCCCAGCCGGAATTCCTGCGCTCCCTCTTGCAAGCCTGCCGGACCCGCGGCCTGCATACCGCCCTGGACACTTGCGGCTACGCCCCCTGGCCCGTTCTCGACGAAATCCGTCCGTTTGTGAACCTGTTCCTGTACGATCTGAAACTGATGGACGATGCCCGTCACCGCGCCTGGACCGGAGTCTCGAACGCCGACATCCTGGCCAATTTGCGCCGGCTCTCGCAGGCCGGGCAGGAGATTCTCGTCCGCATGCCGGTCATCCCCGGCGTCAATGATGACGAGAGCAGTTTGGGCGCTGCCGGGGAATTTCTCGCCTCGCTGGCGAACGTCCCGCCGGTGGAGTTGCTCGCCTATCACAACATCGCCGAGGCCAAGTATGCCGGGCTGGGCCGGGAATATGAATTGGAGATCCGCCCGCCGGCGGCAGCCCACATGAAACGGTGCGCGGCGATTTTGGGCGAGTATGGGGTGCGGGTGGTCAATGTTGATCAATGAGAGGTAAAATATCTTCAAGGGAAGAACACTTTTGGAGGTGCCTATGTCCATGACCGAACGCGTCCGCCGATTGCGCCAGCAATCGCTCGAGGCCGAGGAAACCCTCTCGGCCGAGCGCGCTTTGCTGTTGACCGAATTCTATCGCGCCAATCCCGGCCTCGGCGTCTCTGCGCCTGTTCAGCGGGCGATGGCTTTTGCCTACCTGATGGAACACAAGACCGTGGTCATCAACGACGGCGAACTGATCGTCGGCGAGAAGGGGCCGGCGCCCAAGCACGCTCCCACCTACCCGGAACTGTGCTGCCACAGCCTCGCAGACCTCGACATCCTGAACGCGCGCCCGAAGACCTCCTTCCGCGTCGAGCCGGAGACGCGCCAGGTGTACGAGGAGCAAATCATCCCGTTCTGGCAGGGCCGCTCGATGCGCGACCGCATCTTCGCCGAAATGACCGATGACTGGAAAGCAGCCTACGAGGCGGGCATTTTCACCGAATTCATGGAGCAGCGCGCCCCCGGTCACACCGTCCTGGATGACAAGATTTACCGCAAGGGCATGCTCGACTTTATCGCCGAGATCGACGCCCGGTTGGCCTCGCTCGATTACCTGCATGACCCCGAAGCCTACGCCAAGCAGGAAGAACTCAAAGCCATGCGCATCTGCGCCCAGGCGTTGATCCGTTTCGGGGAGCGATATGCCGAGGAGGCGCAGCGGCAGGCGCGGGCGGAGTCCGATCCGCAGCGCCGGGCCGAGTTGGAGAAAATCGCCCAGGTGTGCAGCCGCGTCCCGGCCCACGCGCCGCGCGATTTTTGGGAGGCGCTGCAATATTACTGGTTCGTCCACCTGGGCGTCACGACCGAACTCAACACCTGGGATTCGTTCTGCCCCGGCCACCTCGACCGACATCTTCTCCCTTTCTATGACCTGACTGCCCACCCGCGCGAGTATTACGAAGAATTGCTCCAGTGCTTCTGGATCAAGTTCAACAACCAGCCTGCCCCGCCCAAGGTCGGCGTGACGGCAGCCGAGAGCGGCACCTACACCGACTTCGCCCAGATCAATCTCGGCGGCCTCCTGGCCGACGGCTCCGACGGCGTCAACGAGGTCACCTACCTCTTGCTGGATGTGATCGAGGCAATGCGCCTCCTGCAGCCGTCCTCGTCCATCCAGGTCAGCAAGAAGAATCCCGACGCATTCATCAAGCGGGCGGCCAAAATCATCCGCACCGGCTTTGGCCAACCCTCGGTGTTCAACGCCGACGTGGTCGTGCAGGAGATGGTGCGGGTCGGCAAGTCGCTCGAAGATGCCCGCAACGGCGGCACCAGCGGCTGTGTGGAGACCGGCGCCTTCGGCAAAGAAGCCTACATCTTGACCGGCTACTTCAACCTCCCCAAGATTCTCGAACTGACCCTCCACGACGGCCTCGATCCGCGCACCGGCCGCCAACTCGGTCCGCACACCGGCGACCCGCGCACGTTCGCCACCTTTGACGACCTCTTCGCCGCTTTCGAAACCCAAATGCGCCACTTCCTCGACATCAAAATTCGCGGCAACAACCTGATCGAACGGCTCTACGCGGCCTACCTGCCTGCGCCGTTCCTGTCGCTGTTGGTGGACGACTGCATCGCCAAAGGCAAGGATTACCATGATGGAGGCGCCCGCTACGACTCGTCTTACATCCAGGGCGTGGGCATGGGGACGATCACCGACTGCCTCTCGGCCCTCCAATATCACGTCTTCGACCATCGGACCTGGACGATGGACGCCTTCCTGCGCATGCTGGAGGCCGATTTTGCCGGCTTCGAGCGCGAGCGCCAGATTTTGCTCAACAAGACCCCCCGTTACGGCAACGATGACGACTACGCCGATCGTTTGCTGCGCCGCGTCTTCGAGGCCTATTACCGCGCCATCGAGGGCCGCAAGAACACGCGCGGCGGCGAGTATCACATCAATCTCCTGCCGACCACCTGCCACATCTACTTCGGCTCGGTGACCGGGGCGACGCCGGACGGGCGCCGCGCCTGGTCGCCGTTATCGGAGGGCATCTCCCCGGTCCAGGGCGCCGACCGGCGCGGCCCAACCGCCGTGCTTCGTTCGGCGGCCAAGATGGACCACGTCCGCACCGGCGGGACGTTGCTCAACCAGAAGTTCACCCCCTCTCTGCTGGCGGATGAGACCGGCCTCGAGGCGCTCGTCCAACTCATTCGCGGCTACTTCAAACTCGACGGGCATCACATCCAGTTCAATGTGATTGATGCCGAAACCCTCCGCAAAGCGCAGCAGAACCCCGAGCAATATCGCGACCTGATCGTGCGCGTCGCCGGCTACTCGGACTACTTCTGCGACCTGAGCGAAGCGCTGCAAAACGAAATCATTGCCCGCACCGAGCATCAGTCGTTCTGAAAGGAGAAACCATGAGGAAACTCTTTCCGTTGTTCGTGCTGCTCCTCACGATGCTGGCCTGCGGGCTGCCGCAAACGGCCACGCCGCCGCCGATCACGACCGAACCGCCGACCGAACCGCCGACCGAACCGCCCATCGTTCCCAATGTGGTCTGCAACGAAGTCTCGCTTTTCCTCGACCCCGCCCTGGCCGCCTCCTTCACCTGTGAAACGGTGCCCGCCTCGGATCTGGAATTCGAGATCTATCCCCAGTACACCAAAATTACACTGCAGGGATACCCTCTCTCCGGGACGTTCTTCACGCCCTATATTTCCGTCTTCCCGGTGGCGGCCTATAGCGCTTTGCGCCCCGATTACGTTCCCGGCCGGGTGGCGGAACTGCAAGCCCTGACGGCCGGCGCCGCTCCCGGCGCGGCTTCCCTGCCCTTCCTGCCGCTTTTCAACGCCGCCCAGACCTTCCACGCCCAGTACCGGGTCATCCCGTTCCAGAATGGCAGCGGAATCCGCTTCCTGACCCTCTACGCCCAGTACTATGCGCCGGTCAACAACCATGACATGTTCTACACCTATCAGGCCCTCACCGGCGACGGTCAATACTGGGTCTCGGCGATTCTGCCGGTCAACCATGCCATGCTGCCGCCCAATGCCGACAACCCGCCCGGCGGTCAGACCTGGGAGCAGTTCGGCGACAACTACGAGCCGTATCTCGCCGACATGGTCAACCAACTGAACGCCCAGCCGGATGGCAGTTATCTTCCTGCCCTGAATGCCCTGGATGCGCTGGTCGGCAGCATCACCATCCAGCCGTAGAAGAGCGTCTCGCTCCCTCTAGCGCGAGGGGATGCGAATGCGGCTGGCGGCGATGAAATTCAAGCCGGCAATGACTACCCCCATCAGGAACACATACGGATAGCCGAGGGTATTCCAAATCGCGCCGCCTGCCAGCGCAATGCTGATCGAAAAGATGTGGTCAATCGTCACGCCCGCCGTCAGCGCGGGCTGGACGTCGGCATCTTCTTTGGCGATTTTTTTCATGTACATCGAGCGCGCCATCCCGACCGAAAAGAGCATCTGATCGAGCAGGAAGAGGGCACAGGTGAGCAGGAAAGCCGTCGTTGGGGGGAAGAGGAAGCGGGCGAATCCGTACCCGAGGCAGACGAAGACCAGCAGCACGGCCTCGGCCGATAGAATGGTCCGCTCTCCGAAGCGGTCGATGGCCCGTCCCAGCAGCGGCTGGAACAGGATGCCGATCACCCCGCCGATGGTGAACAGCGTAGCCAGCGTCTCGGTCGGCTGGTTGAAAACGGTCACGATGACCCACGGGGCAAAGGTGATGAAAATCTGCTTGCGCGAGCCAGAGAGGACGTTCAGAAGATAGAACAGACGGTACTCGCGATGCAGCCGCAGGAAGGTGCGAGGCGGCTTGACCTCATCCCGCTTCATGGCCAGCATGAGCAGGGCGGCGGCCCCCAGCCCGAGCGCCGTCAGCGCAAAGGAATGCTCGAAGCGGAAGCCCAGGAAGCGAAATCCCAAAACGACCAGGAAACTGCCCAAAATAGCGGCAAAATTGCGGATGGCGTTCAACTGGCCCAACCGCCGCCCGGTCTGGCCGGCGCGGGCCAGTTCCATGCCGATGGTGGAGGCCAGCGGCATGAACAAGTGCTGTCCCATGCTGTAGAGAAACAGGAAGATCGTCATCACGGCATAGGGGGCGGGGATGAAACCGATCAGCAGGGCGCCGGCCACGCTCATCAGCAGCGCCGCTGCCCCCAGCCGCCGGCTGCACAGGAACCACAGCATGGCCGAGACGAAGACGACCAGGAAGCCCGGCAATTCACGCGGAAATTCCAGGAAGGAACGCTGAAAGCCGGTCAGTTCGAAGCGGAAATCAAGGAAGTTGTTGAAGGTGGCGTCGTAGATGCTGTAGGCTGCGCCCATCAAAAAGGAAGCGGCGGCAAACAGTTTCAGTTCTCGCGGGGCGCGCGCTAAGCGTTCGGTGATGCGCATGGGATGTCCTTGCTGTCATGGAATGGTGGTGAGAATGACTCGCGCTGCGCCCGCTGCCTGTAGGGCGCGGGCGACGCTTTCGGCCTGCGGCGGTGCAACCAGGGCGATCATGTTGCCGCCGCGCCCGCCGCCGCTCATCTTGGCCCCCAGGGCGCCGGCGCCGCGAGCCGCCTCCACCAGCCGGTCCAGGTCGGGGCTGGAGACGGTCAACGACTGGAGCAGGGCGTGGTTGGCGTCCATCCGGCGGCCCAGTTCGGCCAGGTCGCCGCGTTCGATGGCCTGACGCGCCTCCCAGACGATTTCGCCAATCTGGTCGAAGACCTTTTCCCAGCGCGCCGGCTCGGCCTGCCATAGGGCGCGCACCGCGCCGACCGCTTCCTTCGTCGGCGCGGCGACGCCGGTATCGCCGATGGCCAGCGTAAACGGCGCCCCGACGCGAAAGGTCTTGATCGGCCTGCCTTGGGTGAAATAGACCGGCCGGCCATAGGTGACGACGGTGTTGTCAATGCCGGAGGGCGTGCCGTGGTGCAGTTTCTCGGCCTCGAAAGCCAGGGCGTTGACCTGTTCGTCCGCGAGCGGACGGCCGAGAAAGACCGCGAGCGCCCGGATGACGGCCACGCTCACCGCCGCGCCCGAACCCAGGCCGGAGGCGACCGGAATGGTGGACTGGACATAAACTGTGCAGTTGGGCGGGCGCGAAACGCCCAGGGCGGAGAACACGCTCCGAATGACAGCCGCCAGCGGCTGGTCGAGGGCGAGATCGGCCAGCGGCGCCGAGAGGCCGATGTTGGGGGCTTCCACCCAGACCCCGCCGCGGGCGTCCTCGCGAACCGTCGCGGTCGCCTGCACCTGTTTGACCGGCACGGCCAGCGCCGGACGGCCGTACACGACGGCGTGTTCGCCGAACAGGATGATTTTGCCGGGCGCAGAAGCGGTTGTCATCGTCTAGACGAAATAGAAAACAGCCAGAACGGTCAGCCCCCACAGGATCAGGGAAACCTGGAAGGGCCGGTCGGAAAGCAGGATTTCCTCCGGCTCGCTGCCGCTGTTCTTGACCTGCACCAGATACAAATAGCGGAAGATGGCATAGGCCACGAAGGGAATGGTCAGCATCAGGGCGTGATTGGCGGGCGCTTCGGGCCGGAAGAACGTGTAGAGCGAATAGGTCACCAGCGTGGTGCCGGAGACGATGGTGATGAACTGGTCGAGCAGGGGCAGGGTGTAGCCGCCCAGCACTTTGCGATGACCGCCGGAGGCTGCTTCGAGCAGATACAGTTCGGCGCGGCGCTTGCCGAAGCCCAGGTAGAGGGCCAGCAGCGTCATCAGGACGTACAGCCAGGGCGAGAAGCGATCCACGATGATCAGGGTCGTGCCGGCATGGACGCGCAGGACGAAGCCGGCGGCGATGACCAGCACGTCCAGGATGAGAGCGTGTTTGAGCCACTTGGAATAGGCCAGCATGAGGGCAAAATAGACCAGCAGGGTGAGGGCAAACTGCCAGGCCAGGAAATAGCCCGCTGCCAAGGAACCCAGCGCCAGGCTGGCAGCGGCGGCGGCCGCGACCCCGATGGGCAGTTGCCCCGAGGCGATGGGGCGGTTCTTCTTGGCCGGGTGCTGACGGTCGGCTTCCACGTCGAGGATGTCGTTGATGAGGTAGACGGCGCTGGAGATGAGGCAGAACAGGCCAAAGCCGGCCAGCGTGCGCAGGAAATCGGTCGGGTGGAAGAGTTTGCCGTCGAAGACCAGGGCAGCAAAAACGAAGGCGTTTTTCGTCCACTGACGCGGACGCAGGGCTTTGAGCAAGGCTTTCAGCATGAATGTATTTTACACGATAGCGGTACAATACGGACATGGGAAAAAACCGTCTCGACCTCGTGCTGGTCGAACGCGGCCTGGCCGAGAGCCGCGCCAAAGCCCAGGCGCTGATCATGGCCGGGCAGGTGCGCGTCGATGGGCAGGTGGTGGATAGACCGGCCGCGAATGTCGCCCGGGAAGCGCAGATTACGGTGGATGCGGGTCCGCGCTTCGTCTCGCGCGGCGGCGAGAAACTGGAAGCCGCGCTGACGGCCTTCGGCGTCGAGGCGCGCGGCCGGGTCTGCGCCGACGTGGGCGCCTCGACCGGCGGATTCACCGACTGCCTTCTGCAACACGGCGCGGCCAAAGTGTATGCCATCGACGTGGGCAAAGGCCTCCTGCACTGGAACTTGCGCAGCGACCCGCGCGTCGTCGTCATGGAGGCAACCAATGCCCGCTTCGTCGAGCGTCTGCCCGAGCCGGTCAGCCTGGTGACGATTGACGCCTCGTTCATTTCGCTCAAGATTTTGCTGCCGGTGGTCAAGGGGTGGCTGGTTCCCCTCGATCCTTGTGGGGGAGAAGAGGAGGTCATTGCCCTCATCAAGCCCCAGTTCGAGGCCGGGCGCCGGGAATCGGCCCGCCACAGAGGCGTCATCCGCGACCCGGCGGTGCACCGCGCCGTGCTGAGCGAGGTGCTGGCCTTCGCCCAGACGACCGGCTTCGGCGTGCGCGGCCTGATTCGCTCGCCCATCCTCGGCCCCAAGGGGAATGTCGAGTTCCTGGCCTGGCTGCGCCTGGGCGAGAAAGGGGATGGGGATTCCTGGATTTCGAGATTGGGTCAAGGATAGGATCGGGGCAACTGTTCAGCCTGCCACAAGAATCCGCAGATGTCCCAGATTGTGCAAGAAGAGAAAAAATCGGCGTTCTCTGCGTAATCTGCGGATAAGTTTTGCATTTTTTCCATCCAGCGGCGAC
This sequence comes from uncultured Anaerolineales bacterium, assembly GCA_937960595.1. Lineage (GTDB taxonomy): Bacteria > Chloroflexota > Anaerolineae > Anaerolineales > Villigracilaceae > JAFGSI01. The sequence goes on from CALGPL010000011.1 coordinate 17,213, forward strand.
TCTCATGCACCGGCTAGGTAGTTACAAAAAATCAGCGAAATCTGTGGGGAAAGGAGAGGCGAACAACCCCTGCCCTCCTCTTTTGCCTTTGGCTGAATAGTTACAAATCGGGTATACTTCCGGCGCGCTATGAATCACATCCGCAACTTCTGCATCATCGCCCACGTGGATCACGGCAAATCTACCCTGGCCGACCGGCTGCTGCATCTCACCGGCACGGTGCCCGACCGCGACACGACCGAGCAGATTCTCGACTCGATGGATCTGGAGCGCGAGAAGGGCGTCACCATCAAGGCTTCGGCGGTGCGCATGAACTATGCCGCTGCCGATGGCCAGACCTACGAACTGAATCTCATCGACACCCCCGGCCATGTGGATTTCGGCTACGAGGTCAGCCGCGCCCTGGCCGCCTGCGAGGGAGCCCTCCTCGTCGTGGACGCCACCCAGGGCATCGAGGCCCAGACCCTGGCCAATCTCTACCAGGCCCTCGAAGCCGATCTGACCATTGTGCCGGTCATCAACAAAATTGACCTGATCACGGCCCGGCCCGATGAGGTCGCCGAGGATATTGCCAGCCTGCTGGGGGTCCGGCCCGAGTCCATCCTGCGCGTCTCGGCCAAGGAGGGGACGAATGTCGAGGCGGTCCTGCAGGCCGTCGTCGAAAAGATCCCGCCGCCCAAGGGCGACGTGGACGCGCCCCTGCGCGCCCTGGTCTTCGACTCGCACTACGATTCATACAAAGGAGTGATCACCTACGTGCGCGTCGTCGAAGGCCGTCTGAGCGCCGCGGAGGACATCCGCATGATGTCCACCGGCGCGGCGGTCAAGCCCATCGAGGTGGGGATGTTCGCCCCGATGATGAAACCGGTCGCGGCCCTTTCGGCAGGCGAGGTGGGGTACGTTGCCACCGGTTTGAAGAGCGTGCGCGACGCCCGCGTCGGCGACACCATCACCGCCGCCGCCCGTCCCGCCGCCGCGCCGCTGCCGGGGTACCGTCATCCCAAGCCGATGGTCTTCGCCGGGATTTATCCTGCCGAGGCCGATGACTATCCTGACCTGCGCGAGGCGCTCGAAAAATTGCAGTTGAACGACGCCTCCCTGACCTTCGAGCCGGAGACCTCGCAGGCGCTCGGCTATGGCTTCCGCGCCGGATTCTTGGGCCTCTTCCACATGGAGATCATCCAGGAGCGCATCGAGCGCGAATATGACCTGGACGTGGTCTTCACCGCCCCGACGGTGGCCTATGAAGTTCTTTTGCGGGATGGGACGACCCGCCTCGTGGACACCCCCGCCGACCTGCCCGATGAGGGCGAGATCGAGGAGATCCGCGAGCCGTGGATGACCATCGAGATCATCACCCCGACCGAATTCTACGGCCCGATCATGGAACTGGTGACCCGGCGGCGCGGCGTCTTCAAGGGGCCGGAATATCCCGCTCCGCACCGCGTCCAGTTGAATTACGAGATTCCGCTCTCCGAAATCATCGTGGACTTCTTCGATGAATTGAAGAGCCGCACGCGCGGCTACGCCTCGCTCGATTACCAGTTCCTCGAATACCGCCCCGATAAATTGCAAAAACTGGAGATTCTGGTCAACGGCGAGCCGGTGGACGCCCTGGCGACGATTGTGCATACCAAAGACGCCTACCACAAGGGGCAGCGGATGATCACCAAACTGAAGGAACTCATCCCGCGCCAGTTGTTCGAGGTCGCCATCCAGGCCTCTTCGGGCGGGCGGGTCATCAGCCGCGCCAACGTCAAGCCGCTGCGCAAGGACGTGCTGGCCAAGTGTTACGGCGGCGACATCACCCGCAAGAAGAAATTGCTCGAAAAGCAGAAGAAGGGCAAGAAGCGCATGAAGATGGTGGGAAACGTAGAAATCCCGCAGGATGCCTTCATGGCGGTGCTGAAATTGGGAGAGGAGTGATTCTCAACACAAAGGATACCAAGGATCACGACGAAAAAGGCTCACAAAGGCTTTCTAAATATACTTTACCGCCAAGTCGCCAAGGCGCCAGGCCCATTAGAAAGGCGCCAAGGGCTTCTTGGCGAATTTGGACAGACACTTGGCGTTCTCTGCGTCTTGGCGGTGATGACGAATCCTTACCGCCAAGGCGCCAAGGGCTTCTTGGCGAATTTGGACAGACTCTTGGCGTTCTCTGCGTCTTGGCGGTGATGACGAATAGAGTCTTTTGTTTGCTCTGGGTTGAAAGGTTCTTATGTCGAATTTCTGGAAATCGGCCCGGCGCTGGCTGCCCGGTGTTGTCATCAGTCTGGCGGCCATCGCCGCCTTTGTGTATTTTGTGGATTTGGAGGAACTTGCCTCTGCCCTGCGCGGCGCCGATGGGCGTTTTCTCGCTGCGGCTTTAATCGTCTCCACAAGTTGGATTTTCGTGCGCGCGGCAGTCTGGCGCGCTTTGTTGCAAAACCGGGCCTCGTACCGGCACGTTTTTCTGACCGTCTGCGAAGGCTACCTGCTCAATAATTTCTTTCCTTTCCGCCTGGGGGAGGTCGGGCGGGCCTTTCTGCTCAGCCGCAAGAGCCAGGTCGGTTTCATGGAAGCCCTCTCGACCATCGTCATCGAACGCGTCCTCGACCTGGCCTACTCGGCGGCGATTCTGCTCCTCGGCGTGGGTTTCCTCGTCCAGGCGGCCGGGGCAGAGACGGCAGCCTACCTCATCGGCGGCGCGATGCTCTCCGGGCTGGTCATCCTCTATTGGCTGGCCCGCCACCGCGCCGGGGCGGTGGCCCGCTTCGAGCGGCTGAGTCGGCGCTGGCCTGCCCTCCAGCGCCTCGGCGGGCAATTCCTGTCTTCGTTCTTCGCCGGCCTGCAGGTCCTGACCGATGGGCGTCGTTTCCTGAACATCCTCTTGCTGATGACTCTCAACTGGGCCATGGCCGTCCTGCAATTCTTTCTCTATATTCGAGCCTTCTTCCCCGCCGCCCGCTGGACGTGGGCGGTCTTCGGCCTGGGCGCGACCGCCTTCGGCAACGCCATCCCCTCTCTGCCGGGGGCGGTCGGGACGTTCGAGGGCGCCTTCGCCGGCGCCCTGACCCTGCTGACCGGCGACGAGGCTGCCGCGCTGGCTGCGGCGCTGACCACTCATTTGGCAGGATACCTGGTCAACGGCATCCTTGGCGTTTACGCTTTCTCCACCGAAGGAGAGACGCTCCTGGGGGTTTACCGTCAATTGCGTCAGCAACAGGAGAGTGGGCAGCAAGATTGACCTGGCTGCCTGCGTTATAATCAGCCCGTTCGAAAGACAGAGTTTCCCCGTTCCGTGGGGTTGTTGCACCGGCCCATGAAAATCCTGATCACCCTCACCTATTATCGTCCGCATTATTCCGGCCTGACCATCTACGCCGAGCGGCTGGCCCTGGCGCTGGCCCGGCGCGGCCATCGCGTCACCGTCCTGACCTCGCAGTTCGACCGAAACCTGCCGCGCCTCGAACGCCTGGACGGGGTGACGGTGGTGCGCATCCCGCCGCTGATGCGCGTCAGCAAAGGCCTGATCATGCCCGGCATGCCCTTGGCTGCCTGGCGTCTGGCCCGCTGGGCCGACGTCGTCAACCTGCACATGCCGCAACTCGACGCGGCTTACATCGCCTGGATTGGCCAATGGCTGCGCAAACCGGTCGTCCTGACCTATCAGTGCGATTTGCGTCTGCCGCGCGGCCTGATTCATGCCATCGCCAACCAGGTCTCGCACGTTGCCAATCACGTGGCCGCCTGGGGCAGCCAGGCCATTGTCAGCATCACCCGCGACTATGCCGAGCACTCTCCTTATCTGAGACGTTATTTGGAAAAGGTGCGCGCCTTCGATCCCCCCGTGCAACTGGCCCCCGCCTCTGACCAAGACGTGCAGGCGTTTCGTGCCAAGTATGCCATCCGGCCCGAGGAACGCATCATCGGCATGGCGGCCCGCCTGGCGACCGAAAAGGGCGTCGAATTCCTCGTCCAGGCCCTGCCCGAAATCCTCCGGGCCTTTCCCACCGCCCGCGTTTTGTTTGTCGGGCCGTATCAAAACGTCGTCGGCGAGGAACAATATGCCCGGCGGATTCTGCCTCTCCTGCGCGGCTTGGAAGACCATTGGACTTTTCTGGGCATCGTCCCCGATGTGGAGATGACCGCCTTTTTCAAGACGTGCGAAGTGCTGGTCCTGCCGAGCCTGAACAGCACCGAGGCCTATGGTCTGGTGCAGGCCGAGGCCATCACCTGCGGCAGGCCGGTGGTTGCCTCCGACTTGCCCGGCGTGCGCGTCCCGGTGACCGAGACGGGCATGGGCCGCGTCGTGCCGGTCGGCGATGCCGGCGCGATCGCCCGGGCGGTGATCGAGATCCTCTCGGCGCCCGATCAGTTTCGGGGGGATCCGGCCGAGTTCCAGCGGCGCACCTCGCCGGATACGTTGGCGACTCGTTATGAGGAGTTGTTCGAGGAGTTGCGCGCAGCAGCAGGTTATCGCCGTTCGACCCGCACGTAGAGGATGCCGGCGTTGTCGTCCAGGGCGTTGTCGTTGATGCGCAATTCCAGCCAGCCGGTTTGGCGGGCAGGAGCGGCGTACTCTGTGCCGATGCAGAACAGGTCGTAAGCGGAGAGCCGGCCGATCAGCGCCGCGTGGTGACAGCCCGAAAGAATGTTGTTGCTCTGATGGAGGCCAGACTCCAGATTGCCGTTCCCGTCTCGGAACGGGCAGCCGTAATCCGGGCATTCGGACCACGAGCCGCCGACCTGGGTGATGGTCAGAAAATCGCCCGCCTGCACGTGCAGACCGGTGGATTGCCAGCCTCGGTCGGCGTGCACCTCGACGATCAGACTCGTCGGCATGGAGGGCTTCTCCTCCAAGAACAAGCCGGCAGCGAAACCGGCCGCGCCCATGCCACACAGCAGGCAGGTCAGCGCTGCGCCGAGCAGGAAGAAGATCAGATTTTGACGATCGATTCTCATATTTCAATTATACGCAATTTCAATCTCTCCATGCCTGCCAAAGACTTGCTTTTCCTTCACCTGCGCGACTTGCCCTACTTCCGCGCCTTGTTGCGGTCGGTGGAGGCCCAGTTCTACCAGACCCTCGACCTGCCCGCCCCGACCCTCGACCTGGGCTGCGGTGACGGTCATTTTGCCTCCCTGACCTTTGCGCGCCCTTTGGAGGCGGGCCTCGACCCGGCGCGGGCTTCACTGCGCGAGGCCCAACGCCGCCAGGCTCACCGTTGGCTCGTCCAGGCCGAGGGGGCGGCGATGCCTTTCCCGGCCGGTTATTTTGCCAGCGCGGTCAGCAACTCGGTGCTGGAGCATATTCCCCACCTGGAGGCGGTCTTGGCCGAAGTGAGCCGTCTGCTGCGGCCGGGCGCGCCGTTCTATTTCTGCGTGCCGAACGGGCGCTATTTTTCAGAATTGTCGTTGTCGCCCGTGCTGGGAACGACCTACACGCATTGGTTTCGCCGTATCTCGCGCGTCCATCACGCCGACGAACCGCCGGTCTGGGAAGCGCGGCTGGAACAGGCCGGCTTCCGCCTGGAAAAGTGGTGGCACTACTTCTCCCCGGCGGCGATGCGCGTGTTAGAATGGGGACATTACCTGGGCCTGCCCTCGCTGGTGGCCCGCAAACTGACCGGCCGCTGGATTCTCGCTCCGGCGAGGTGGAATCTCTGGTTGACCGAGCGCTTCCTCCGCCGCTACGCCTCCGCAGAGCCGGTCGAAGACGGCGCCTTCACCTTCTATGTGGCTCGGAAACCCCTCTCCTGAAGCCGGATGGCCTGTCTCTCCGGCCTCGCACGATTTCACTGCTCGACGATCAGACTGCCGACTCTTTGACTGCCTCATGCCCTTCGACGAAACTTACTTTTCCTCTCACGCCTATCAGAACGTCTCCTTCGCCCGCTTCAGTCAGTATTGGTGGTCGAATCGGTTCTATGCGATCCTGGCGCGCCGCGCCGGGCGAGGCGGCGGCCGCCTGCTCGAGGTCGGTTCCGGGCTGGGACATTTGGCCGCGCGGCTGGAAGGTCATTTCGAGACGTTCGCGGTGGACGTCAATCCCTGGGCGCTGGTAAAATCGAAGGCCGTTGCCACGCGCACCCCGCTTTCTCTGGCCTCGGCCGAGGCGTTGCCGTTTCGGGACGGCGTGTTCGAGGTCGTCATCATCAAGCATGTCGTCGAGCATCTGCCGCATCCGGAGCGGGCGATTGCCGAGGCGGGCCGCGTCCTCGTCCCTGGCGGGAGCCTGATTCTCTCGGCGCCCAACCTGACCTCGGTGGCGCGTTCCTGGAAGAAGGAGAGATGGATCGGCTACCGGGATCCAACGCACATCTCGCTCAAGGAACCCGCCGAGTGGCTCGATCTGCTGCGGACCGCCGGTTTCCGCCTCCGGCGCGTCTTCTCCGACGGGCTGTGGGACGCGCCCTACATTCCGTTTGTGCCGAAGGCCCTCCAAAAACTGGCCTTTGGCGCGCCGGGCGGTCTGCAGGCAGTGACGGGAGTTGTCTTCGTCCCCCTGCGCTGGGGTGAGACGATGATCGTGATCGCCCGCAAAGAACCGCTCTCCGATTCGCAAGCATGACGATGAGGCTGTTTTAGCATGCAGGAGCCGAGCGTACTCGATTACGTCAAATCTATTTTCAAAGACTGGAGATCTTTCGCCAGATTCCTCCGCGCCGTCTTCGATGCGGCCCGGCGCGAGGAGTTCAACCGGCATTTCTTGGAGGAGATGCCGGTCGAATCGCTCGCCCCGCAGGCCGAGGCAGCGGGTCTTTCTGGAGAGGAGCAACGCCTCTTTCCCTGGCGTCCGCTTCTGGCGCTCTTCCTGGCCCTGACCGGCCAGTGGTTTCTGGAACGCGGCGTCCAGAACGCCGCGGCGGGGATTCTCTTCTACCTGCTGGCTGGCGGGCTGGCCGTTTGGAGCCTGGGGCGCGGCGAGTGGCGGCTGGCGAGTCCACCGGCGGCCGGTCAGCGCCGCACCGACGCTCTCGTCATCCGCCTGCTGCCTTTCCTGATCGGCGTCGTTGGGGGGACGGTCTGCGCGGTGGCGGCTTTCCTCGATTTTGATAACAACCGTTTTACCTGGCATAATGTCCTGCTCTGGGGGCTGGCCGTCGGTTTCTGGATGTTGGCTTTCTGGCAGCCGCCCCGTCGGCATCCGCGCCTGCCGCGCTCTCCTGCCGCGCGCCGCCAGGATGGACTGTGGGCGGCGCTGGTTCTGGTTGTTGCGGCTCTGGCCGTCTTCTTCCGCCTCTACCGTTTGGGCGAAGTTCCCGCCGAGCCGTTCAGCGATCACGCCGAGAAAATCCTGGACGTGTACGATCTCAGCCAGGGGCAGTACAAGATTTTCTTCGAACGCAATACCGGACGAGAGGGACTGCAGATGTACTTGACCCTGGCCGTCGCGCGTTTGTTCAAGACCGGCCTGTCCTTTCTCAGCCTGAAGATCGGCACGGTGATTTGCGGCCTGTTGACCTTGCCTTACGTTTACCTGCTGGGCCGGGAGGTTGGCAATCGCCGCGTGGCCTTGCTGGCACTTTTTCTGGTCGGGATGGCCTACTGGCCGAACGTCATCAGCCGCTCCGGTCTGCGTTTCCCGCTCTATCCGCTCTTCGTCGCGCCTGTTCTTTATTATTTGCTGCGCGGCCTGCGCAATCAGAATCGCAATGATTTCATCCTGGCCGGTTTTTTCCTCGGCCTGGGCTTGCACGGCTACAGTCCCTTTCGCATCGTACCGTTGCTGGTCGTGGTCGGAGTGGGGCTGCACATGTTCCATCACCACCCGCGGCGCGCCTGGATGCGGGCGGTCATCTGGATTGGCATCGTCGCGGTGATTGCCCTGTTGGTTTTCCTGCCGCTCTTGCGCTACGCTTTCGACAACCCCGGGCTGTTCTCGTACCGCGCCATGTCTCGCCTGGGGACGGTCGATCAGCCTCTGCCCGGCCCCGCCTGGCAAATCTTCCTCTCGAATGTGTGGAAGGGCTTGCTGATGTTCAACTGGGATGACGGCGAGATTTGGGTGCATTCCATCCCTCACCGCCCGGCGCTGGACTTGATCTCGGCGGCCTTGTTCTTGCTGGGAGGGGTGCTCGTCTCTGTCCGTTACTTACGCCGGCGTCACTGGCTGGATCTCTTCCTGCTGCTCTCCATCCCCATTCTGCAACTGCCCTCGACCCTTTCTCTGGCTTTCCCGGCCGAGAATCCGGCGCTCAACCGGGCGGGCGGCGCTTATCTGCCGGCCTTGTTGCTGGCCGCCCTGGCGCTCGATGGACTGGCGGACAGCCTCCAGGCGCGTACCAGCCGCCGGCTGGGTCCGTGGCTGGCCAACGGTCTCGTCGTCCTGCTCCTGATGTGGTCTTCTTTCCAGAATTTCCATCTGGTTTTCGTTCAGTATGACCGTCAGTTCCGGGAGGGAGCGTGGAATTCGTCCGAGATGGGGTCGGTCATTGCCGAGTTCCGTCAGGATTACGGCACCACCGACACAGTCTGGATCGTGGCCTATCCCCACTGGGTGGACACGCGCCTGCCGGGCGTCTGGGCCGGCATTCCCAATCGGGATTTTGCCATCTGGCCCGAACAAATCGAAATGACCCTGCCGCTGGCCGGCCCCAAGATGTTCCTGCTCCGCCCCGATGACCTGAATGGCCTCGAGACATTGCAGACTCTCTATCCGCAGGGACAGATGCGCCGCTTCGCCTCCCAGGTGGCAAGTCATGACTTCTTGATTTACTTCGTCCCGGCCGAGCCGTGACCTTCGAGGATGGTTTATGGGTGTTGCCAACCGTCATGCAAGTAAACTGAATCTGGCCTGCGACCTGCTTTTCCTCCTCGTTCTGTTGATGGCCGTCCTTCTGCGCGCCACCGGCCTGGACTGGGGCGAGTTTGCCCACCAGCACCCGGACGAATTGTTCCTGACTTCCGTGACCGCCGACATCCAGCCGGTCGGCAGTTTGCGGGAATATTTCGATACCGATCGGTCCAGCCTCAACCCCCAGAATCGTGGGCATGGCTTCTTCGTGTACGGCACTCTGCCGATCTTCCTGACCCGCTATGCGGCCGAATGGAGCGGGGCGACCAACATCAAACTCATCGGCCGTCAACTCTCTGCCCTGGCCGATTTGGGGACGATCATCCTGCTCTATTTCATGGTCGCCCGCGTCTATTCTCGCGGCGTGGCGTTGCTGGCGGCCGCCTTTTCGTCGCTGGCGGTGATGCAGATTCAGCAGGCGCATTTCTACACTGCCGATCATTTCGTCAACTTCTTCCTGTTCCTGGCGCTCTGGTTTGCCGTCCTGATCGCCGAACGGCGTTGGCCGGGCGTTTCGGTCGAACTGCCTGCCAGACAGGCCGCAAACGAAGCAGAGGCCGAGGCGCAACTGCGCGAACGGCTTCGCCGCCTGCTGGCGGCCTTTCTGCGCGACCGCCTGACCTGGTACAGTCTCGCTTTCGGCGCCGCGCTCGGCATGGCGGTGGCCTGTAAGATCAACGCGGCCTTTGGGGCTCTCCTCCTGCCGGCGGCGCTGGTCGTGGCCTATTTCCGCGCCGATGAGGCCGCGGCGTCCCCTTCCGATCCGGCGCGGCAGGAAGCGTTCTGGCGCTATGTCTGGGTCTATTTGATTCTGGGCGGCCTGGCAGCGCTGCTTTTCTTCCGCATTTTCCAGCCGTATGCCTTCGATGGTCTCCTGCCCAACCCCGAATGGATTGCCAGCATCCGTTCTCAGCGCCAGCAGGTGGGCGCCGACCTGCCCTGGAACCTGCAATGGGTGCGCCGCTCGCGGCTGTTCTCTTTCCAGAACCTGACCGTCTGGGGACTCGGCCTGCCGCTCGGCGCGCTGGCCTGGGCCGGTTTTCTCGCCATGGGCTGGCGCATCCTGCGCCGTGACTGGAGCCGGCATCTCCTGCTGTGGGGCTGGACTCTGGCTTATTTCACCTGGCAATCGCTGCAATTTAATGCCACCATGCGCTACCAGTTGCCGGTCTATCCGCTCCTGGCCATGATGGCAGCCTGGGGCGTCTTTGCGCTCCTCGGCGGGCCGCTTCCCAAACGAGACCCCCGCCGCGCCCGTTGGCTGCGTCTTCTCGGCGGGCTGCGAAAGGCCGCCGCACTGTGGATTGCTTTCGTCGTCTTGGCCCTCACTGCTGCCTGGGCGGTGGCTTTCCATAGCATCTACCTGCGCCCCGAACCGCGCATCGCCGCCTCGCAGTGGATCTACCAAAACGTCCCCGGCCCGATCAACCTGCAAATCCGTCAGACCGACGGGCAGCGCTACCAACAGCCGCTTCCCTTTCCGAGCGGTTTCCTGATCGGGGCAGGCCAGCCTTACGAGACGGTGTTCGTTGCTCATCAGGAGGGACTTTTGGAGGGGGTGACCTTCGGCCACCTCCTCGACACGGCCGCGGCAGGAGAGGTGACCCTGCGCCTGACCGTTCTGGATCGGACCTCTGCAGACTCTCCCCTGGCCTCGGCTGTGCTGACGGCCGATTTCGCCTCCCGTACCGACCCGCGCGGCGAATCCTACACCCTGAGTTTCGACGCGCCTGTTCCTGTGCAAAACGGTCAGTTCTACGTCTTGCGCCTCGAAGCCGATGGCGGCGCGCTGACCTTCTCCGGCGCATCGCTGGTCAATGAGACGGATTACGACTACGGCCTCCCCTTCCGGGTGGCTGGCTACGACCCCTATGGCGGCATCTACCGCGGCGATCTGAACCTCCAGGTCTACTGGCCCGACAATGCCGACAAACGCACCCGCCTGCTCACCTGCCTCGAACAGGGCGATTACATCCTCATTCCCACCAACCATCAGTATGGACAAATCACGCGCCTGCCGGAGCGTTATCCCCTGACTACACACTACTACCGCGAGTTGATCGGCTGTCCGCCCGACCGCGAGATTGCCTGGTGTTACCGCGTCGCCGAGCCGGGCATGTTCGAGGGCCGGCTGGGGTACGATCTGGTGGCAGTGTTCACCTCTTACCCGACCCTCGGCCCGTGGACGATCAACGATCAGGCAGCGGAGGAAGCCTTCACCTTTTACGATCATCCCAAGGTGCTGATCTTTCGGCGCCGACCGGACTTCGACCTTGAACGGGTGGCGGCCAGTTTGCAGTCGGTTGACCTCAGCCAGGTGGTCAACCTGACGCCCCGCCAGGCGGACGATTATCGCAGCACCCTGCTCCCGCCCGAGCGGCTGGCGGCCCAGCAGGCGGGCGGAACTTGGGCCGAGTTGTTCGACCGCCAGGTCTGGTACAACCGTTTCCCCGGCCTGGGGGCGGCGCTCTGGTATTGGGTCGTCTTTGGCGTCGGCCTGCTGGCCTACCCGCTGGTGCGGGCCGCGCTGCCGGGGTTGGCCGACAAGGGCTACCCTCTGGCGCGCATGGCCGGCTTGCTGCTGTGGGCCTGGTTCTCCTGGCTGGCAGGGTCGGCGGGCATTCCCTACAGCAAAACGACCATCGCCGTCTGTCTGGGGCTGGTGGCGCTGATCGGCGCGCTGCTGGCCTATCGTCAGCGGGACGAGTTGCGGGAAGAGTGGCGCACGAAGAAGCAGTATTTCCTGATGGTCGAATTGCTCTTCCTGTTCTTTTTCCTGTTCGATCTCGGCATCCGCCTTGGCAATCCGGACATGTGGCATCCCTCTAAGGGCGGCGAGCGGCCGATGAATTTTTCGTACTTCAACGCCATTCTGCGCAGCACCACTTTCCCGCCCTATGATCCGTGGTTTGCGGGCGGGTACATCAACTATTACTACTTCGGCTACGTGATTTTCGGCACGCCGGTCAAATTGCTCGGCATTCTGCCTTCGATTGCCTGGAACTTGCTCCTGCCGACGCTGTATGCGCTGCTGGCGCTGAGCGCCTTCTCGGTGGGCTGGAATTTGGTCGGCAAGGGCAAAGAAGAGGGAAAAATGGGGTCTCTTCTGCGCCAGCCGGCTTTTCTGGCCGGCATGGCGGCCGCGGCGGCGATGGTTCTGTTGGGAAATCTGGGCATCGTTCGGCTGTTTTATCAGGGATTCCAGCGGGTGGGCGCGCCGGGCGGCCTCATCGTTGACGGGGATGTTTTCCGGCGGCTGGGCTGGGCGGTCAAGGGATTTTTCCAGGTGCTGGCGGGGGTTCACCTTCCCATCGGCCGCGGCGACTGGTATTGGTTCCCCAGCCGCGTCATCCCCGCCCCGGGCGATGTGGAGCCGATCACCGAGTTCCCGGTCTTCACCTTCCTCTACTCGGACATGCACGCCCACAACTTGTCCATGCCGGTTGAGGTGCTATCGATTGCCTGGGTGCTTTCCGTCCTGCGCGGCCGGTTCCGGCGCCGCTCGCCGCTCGATCTGGCGGTGTGTTTCCTGTTCGGCGGCCTGGTCATCGGCGCTCTCTACCCCATCAACCTTTCGGACATCTACACCTACCTGCCGCTCGCGTTCGTCGCCCTGGCCTACACCGTCTGGCGCTACGTGGATGTGACCGCCATTCCATTGCTGAAACGCCTGCCGCCCTGGCTGGCCCGGCTTCTGCTGGTGGCCGTCAGCATCCTGACCCTGACTCTGCTGGCCTATCTGATGTACCAGCCTTACCGCCACTGGTACGTCCAGGCCTACGGGCGGGTGGGCTGGTGGAAGGGGACGCGCACGCCCCTTTCGTCCTATTTGACTCACTGGGGCGTCTTCCTGTTCGTGATCGTTTCGTGGATGGTTTGGGAGACGCGCGAGTGGATGGCGGCCACGCCTCTCTCGGCGCTGCGCCGTCTCAAACCCTATCTCAATCTGATCCTGGCTGCCCTCTTTTTCCTTTTCCTGCTGATGGTCGTTCAGCAAGTTTCGGTCGTTCTGCCCTCTAACTACGCGCCCTGGAAGGGAATCAGCATCATCTGGCTGGTGTTGCCGTTGGCGGCCTGGGCAGGCGTCCTTCTCTTGCGTCCCGACCTGCCGGATTCGCGTCGGCTGGTTCTCTTCCTGGTCGGTACGGCGCTCATGCTGACTTTGATGGTCGAGATGGTGGTCGTCAGCGGTGACATCGGCCGCATGAACACCGTCTTCAAGTTCTACCTTCAGGCCTGGATTTTGCTCGGCCTGAGCGCCGCAGCGGCGTTTGCCTGGCTGCTGCCCGAGATGGTCAAATGGACGTTCCGCTGGCGCACTTTCTGGCAGTTGACCGCCACGCTCCTCTTCACTTTTTCGGGGCTGTTCCTGCTGCTGGGCGGCATGGACAAGATTCAGGACCGCATGACACCGACGGCCCCCCACAGCCTCGACAGCATGGCATACATGGCCACCTCGCAGTATTTCGACTACGGCGTGATGATGGACCTGGGCGAGGACTATCGCGCCATCCGGTGGCTGCAGGACAACGTTGAGGGATCGCCGGTCATCGTCGAGGCTAATATCCCCGAATACCGCTGGGGATCGCGCTACACGATCTATACCGGTCTGCCTGGCGTGGTCGGATGGAACTGGCATCAGCGCCAGCAGCGCGCCCTGACCCCCGAATGGGTCACGAACCGGGTGGAAGAGGTCAACCGCTTCTATGCCACCACCGACTCGATCATTGTGCGCGATTTCCTGGTCAGGTACAATGTCCGCTATATCATCGTTGGGCAGTTGGAGCGCGCCGTCTATGCCGGCGGCTACGGCCTTTGGAAATTCGAGTGGTTCGAGGGCCGTTTCTGGCGGGAGGTTTACCGTGACGGACAGACGGTGATTTATGAAGTGATCGAAGAGGCGAGGTAAAGGGATGGGCGACTTCCTTCTCCACGTCACCACCCGTGCGGCCTGGCTGGCGGCTCAGGCAGCAGGTCGCTACGTTGCCGACTCGCTGGCAGCAGAAGGGTTCATCCACTGTTCTCTGGCCTCGCAAGTGTTGCGTGTAGCCAACACCCTCTTTCGCGATCAGAACGACCTGGTGCTGCTGGTCATCGATCCGGACCGTCTGACCTCGGCGCTGCGGTGGGAGCCGGCTGCCGACCAGCCGGACGAAATCTTCCCGCACATCTACGGTCCGCTGAACCCGGAGGCAGTCGTGGGGGTTTTGCCTTTCGAACAGGACGAGGCGGGCTTCCATTTGCCTGCCGAATTGACCGAGTGACTGGGCGGCTTCGAGATGCTTGCTTTTCTTGCCTGGTATTTGCTGATTTCCTTTCTTGGCTGGCTGAGTTTTCCGCTGGCCTACCGTCTCTTCCCGGCGCTGGCCGACCGCGGTTATGCGCTGGGGCGCGCCCTTGGCCTGCTGGGGTGGGGCGTGCTCTTCTGGCTGCTGACCTCGTTGGGCTTCCTCCGCAACGACCTCAGCGGTCTCTTGCTGGCGCTCTTCCTCCTGGCTGCGCTCAGCGCCTGGGCGTTGAGGCAGCCGGCCCGTGTCGGGGAGCAGGACGCTCGTTCGCAGCCGTCGCTGGCGGCGGGTCTCGATTCGCTCGCTGCCTGGCTAAAAGCCAATCTTCGCCTGGTGATCGTTGTCGAGGCGGTTTTCTTGCTGGCTTTTGCGGGCTGGGCAGGGGTGCGGGCGGCCAATCCCGAGATCGTCGGGACCGAGAAGCCGATGGAATTGGCCTTCATCAACGCCATCCTGCGCTCGGAGACTTTCCCGCCTCACGACCCCTGGCTTTCGGGTTATGCCATCTCGTACTATTACTTCGGCTATGTATTGACCGCCATGCTGGCCAAATTGACCGGCACGCTCGGCAGCGTGGCTTTCAACCTGATGCTGGCGCTGGTCTTTGGGCTGGGGGCGATCGGCGCCTATGGGTTGCTCTATAATCTGCTGGCTCTTTGGCGGCAACGGCGCGGCAGCAGCGGCGAGAGTTCTCCTTCGCTGTCCCTGCCTCTGCTGGCGCCGCTTTTCCTGCTCCTGATGGGAAACGCGGAGGGCTTTTTGGAAGTCCTCCACCGGGCGGGTTTGTTCTGGCGCCGGAACGCCGCCGGGGCGGCCTCGTCTTCCTTCTGGACCTGGCTCAACATCAAAGATCTCAACGTGCCGCCCTCCCCGCTGCCCGGCTGGATGCCCGATCGCTACCTTTGGTGGTGGCGCGCCTCGCGCGTCCTGCAGGATTTCAATCTGCGGGGCGTGCCGTTCGGCGAGGTGATTGATGAATTCCCCTTCTTCTCGTTCCTTTTGGGCGACCTGCATCCGCACGTCCTGGCCATCCCGTTTGGATTGCTGGCCCTGGCCGCGGCGCTGAATCTTTTCCTGGGCGGCTGGCGCGCCCGCCCGGAGCATTGGCGCATTCGCCTCGATCTGCGCACCTGGGCCTGGATCGGAGCCGGGATGATTCTGCTCGGCGCCGTGGTGCTCGGTCTTGCCGTTGGACAGACAGTGGAGACGATCCGTGAAGTCCGTCAGGACATGGCGCCTCTTCGGTCGCCGCTCTTCGACCTGTTTCCGGCGTTTCTGATCGTGCTGATGTGTTTGTGGGCCTCCGCGTTCATTTTGGAAGAGATCGTCCCCTTCTCGGTTTACGGCTGGACGGTCTTTGCGCGCCGCGACCTAGGCGAGTACGTGTTCCGCTATCCTCTCGAGATTTCTCCTGTGGGATTGCTGTTCCTCGGCTTGCTGGCCGGCGGGATGGCGTTCCTGAACATTTGGGACATCCTGTTTGGGCTGACTCTGTTTTGCGGCGCCTATCTTCTGGAACGCCTCTCGCAGCGCGGTTGGGGCTGGGGCCGCCTGGCCGAGACGATTCTCTTGGGCCTGCCGGTGATCGGCCTGGCCGGGCTGTTCTATCTGCCGTTCTTCGTCAGTTTTTCTTCGCAGGCGGGCGGCATTCTGCCGAATCTGGTCACCCCCACGCGCGGCGCGCATCTGTGGATCATGTTTGCGCCTCTTCTGCTGCCGATCTTTGCGTACCTGCTGCTCTACCTGCGCCGCGGCGAGGGTCAGCCCGCTGCTTGGCGAGACGGTTTCGGGCTGGCCGCCGCGATCGGCGCCTTCTTGTGGGGCTTCTCCTGGCTCGTGGCGCTGCTGGTCAATGGCCTGCATCCCGAAATCGTCTCCGCTTTCCTCGACCAGAACGGGGTCGCCAGCCTGGGAGACCTGTTTGTCGGGGCGCTGCGCGCCCGCCTCGCCGCGCCCGGCGCGTGGTTGACGCTGCTCCTGCTGCTGGGGCTGGCGCTGGCTTATTTCCTTCGCCTGGCGGCTCGGCCGCGGCAGGCCGTTGCCCGGTCCTCGGATGACTCGCCCCCGTCGGCAGCGGTCTTCGCCCTCTTCTTGATCCTCGTCGGCGGGCTGCTCGTCCTGGGACCGGAATACCTGTACCTGCGCGATTTGTTCGGGACGCGCATGAACACCGTGTTCAAATTCTATTATCAGGCCTGGATGGTCTGGAGCCTGGCGGCGGCCTTTGGGACGGCCGTCCTGCTGCAACGTCTGCGGGCGGCGGGGGGCGTTCTCTTCCGCCTCGGCCTTGGTCTGCTCCTGATCGTCGGCCTCACCTACCCGGTCCTCAGCCTGCTGACCAAGACGAACAATTTTCGTCCCTTCTACGGTTGGACGCTGGACGGGGCGGCGCATCTCGATTACGAGAATCCCGGCGACGCCGACGCCGTCCGCTGGCTGCGCTCGGCGCCGTTTGGGGTCGTGGCCGAAGCCGGTTCTCCCGGCGGGAGTTACACGTATTACAGCCGCATCTCCACCCACAGCGGCCTGCCAACCGTGCTGGGCTGGCCCGGCCACGAAGGACAATGGCGCGGCGGCTACGAAGTGCAGGGCAGCCGTCAGGCTGACTTGCAGCGCCTGTATGTGACCACCGACTGGCAGGAGGCGCAGGCCATCTTGAGCCGCTATGCCATCCGCTACGTGGTAGTCGGGCCGCTCGAGCGCGGCACCTATCCCGTCGAGGAGGCCAAGTTCCAGCAGTACCTGATTGTCGGCTATCGTAACGCCGAGGTCACCATTTACGTCGTCCCCTGAGTTGCGGGTAAAATTAGGCATCATGTCCACTTCACGCAGTTTCACGGTCGAACACGCTCTCTACGGATTGGCCGCCGCGCTGGGCCTGGGGGTGCGACTGCTCCACCTGGGGCGGCTGCCGCTCTCCGATTTCGAGGCCGGTTGGGCTTTGCAGGCCCTCGACCTGGCTCAGGGCGCCGCTCCGCAGGCGGGCGCCCACCCGGCCTATGTTCATCTGACGGCGATCCTGTTCTATCTGCTGCCGGCCTCCAATTTCCTGGCGCGGCTGTGGCCGGCCCTGGCGGGGGCCAGTCTCGCCCTCCTGCCGTTCTTTTGGCGTCACCGCCTGGGCCGTTTGGCGGCGCTGCTCCTGGCCTTTGGCCTGGCCCTCGACCCCGGCCTGGCGGCGCTCTCGCGGCTGGCGGGCGGGCCGATGCTGGCCCTGGCGGCTCTGTTGTGGGGCGGGACGGCCTGGCGGAACGGTCGTCCGGCGCTGGCAGGCGTCGGGGCGGGGCTGGCGCTGCTTTCCGGACCGGCAGCCTGGTTCGGGCTGTTGACCTTTGCTCTGGCCGCAGGCCTGGCCGAGGCTTTCCTGATCCGGCGGCCGCGCTCAGGCGACGGGGAATCGGCTTCGGCCCGCGTCGACTGGACCCAGGCGCGGACGGCCGGACTGGCCGGGCTGGCGACAGTCCTCCTGCTCGGCACGCTGGCTTTCCTCTCGCCGGTTGGCTTGAGCGGCCTCTTCACCGCCTTGCTGGAGTTCTTGCGCGGCTGGCGGAGCGCTCCACAGGTTCTCCTGAGTCATCTGTTGATCGCCCTGCCGGCCTATGCGCCGCTGGCGCTGCTCCTGGCGCTGACGGCCGCGGTGCGCGCCGCAGTCGAGCGCGACCGGCGGGCTGCCGCGCCTGGGCTGTGGGCGCTGGCGGCCTTTCTGCTGGCAGCCGTCTATCCTGGCCGGCAGGCGGGCGATCTGATCTGGCTGCTGGTGCCGCTCTGGACGCTGGCGGCCGGGGAATTGAGCCGTCATTTCGATTTCGAAGGACGCAGTTTCTGGGGCGTGGCCGGGACGGCGGTGCTGACGTTTGCTTTGCTGGCCTCCACCTGGCTCTACCTGCTGAATGCCGTCAGCCTGCCCGGCGAACTCGGCCAGGCGCGCTCTTTGATCTTGGTCGGCCTGCTGCTGGTGCTGGCCCTGACGCTGGTGCTGATCGCCTACGGCTGGTCGCTGGCGCTGGCCCGTCTCGGGTTGGTCTGGGGTGGGGGGGCGATTCTGCTCCTGCTGACGATCGCGGCCCTGACCGGCGCGATCGGCGTGCGCGAACCGCTGACGGCCGAGTTGTGGACTCCCGCGCCGCGCATCGCCCAGGCCGATTTGCTGCTCGAAACGGTGGAGGAACTTTCGGCCTGGAACGCTCGGGATCCGCGCGGCCTGCCGGTGACGGTAGCCGGGGTCGATTCGCCGGCCCTGCGCTGGCTGCTGCGCGACCGCCCGCTCGAATTCGTCGCGGCCCCGCCCGTGAACGAGACCGTTCCCCTGCTGATCACGACCGACACCCAGCCCAGTCTGACGGCCGATTACCGCGGCCAGGATTTCGTCTGGTGGCAGGCGCCCGACTGGGCGAATGCCCAATCAACCGATTGGATGCGCTGGTACCTCTTCCGTCAGATCGGCGTCCGGTCGCAGAATATCATCTTGTGGGCGCGCAGCGACCTGCTGTTCGAGTCGCCGGCGGCCCCCTGAACAGAAAGGCGAAAGATGCCCATTCCAAACATCATTGCCATTGACGGCCCGGCTGCTTCGGGCAAGTCCACCCTCGGCAAGCGCCTGGCCGACGCGCTCGGCTATTTGTTCTTCGACACCGGCGTCATGTACCGCGCCGTCACGTGGGCCGCGTTGCAGCGCGGCATTCCCATCGAGGACGAGGCGGGTGTGACGCGCCTGGCCGAGACGGCCCAAATCGACGTCCGCCCGCCCTCGCGGCAGGACGGGCGGGCCTGCGACGTGCTGGTGGACGGGGTGGATTGCACCTGGGAGACGCGCCGCCCGGAGGTGGACGCCAACGTCTCGCCCGTCTCCGCTTATGCCGGGGTGCGGCGGGCGCTGGCAGCCCAGCAGCGACGCATCGGCTTGCGCGGCCGGGTGGTCATGGTCGGGCGCGACATCGGCACGGTCGTCCTGCCGGAGGCCGATCTGAAGATTTATCTGGATGCCTCGCCCGAGGAACGCGCCCGCCGCCGCTACCGCGAGATTCTCGGACGCGGCGAGCAGGCCGATTACGAGGACATTCTGGCGGGCGTCCGCCGCCGCGACCAGATCGATTCGACCCGCGCGGTGGCCCCGCTGCGCCCGGCCGAGGACGCCGTCATCCTCGACTCGGACCGCCTGGACGCCGACGAAGTCTTTGCCCGCGTGGAGGCTCTTTGCCGATGAAAATGGATTATCGCGTTGCCTGGTGGCGGCGCTGGATCAGCCGCCCGCTGATTCGAGGGGGGTTGAGGGCGATCTTTCGCCTGTTGGCGCCGGTGACGATCACCGGGCGGGAAAACGTGCCGCGCCGCCAGGCTTACCTCGTGGCCATCAATCATGTCTCGCTTTTCGATCCGCCCTTTGTTGGCGTTTTCTGGCCGGAACAACTGGAGGCGATGGGCGCGGTGGACATCTGGTCCAAGCCGGGGCAAAATATCCTGGCCCGGCTGTGGGGCGGAATCAAGGTCCACCGCGGCGAGTATGACCGGGCGATGTTCGAGAAGGTGCTGGCCGCCCTGCGCGCCGGCTACCCGCTGCTGATTGCGCCGGAGGGAGGGCGGTCGCATGCGCCGGGGATGCGGCGCGCCCGCCCAGGGGTGGCCTACCTGGCGGAGGAGTCGGGCGTGCCGGTCGTACCGGTCGGCATCGTCGGCACAACCGACGATTTCTGGCACAAAGCCAGCCGCGGTCAGCGGCCGCGTCTGGAGATGCACATCGGCCAGCCGATCCATCTGCCGCCGGTGGAGGGGCGCGGCGCGGCGCGGCGGGAGGCGCGTCAACGCAATGCCGACCTGGTCATGCAAAAGATTGCCGAATTGCTTCCGGAGGACTAT
Source organism: uncultured Anaerolineales bacterium (assembly GCA_937960595.1). Classification (GTDB taxonomy): domain Bacteria; phylum Chloroflexota; class Anaerolineae; order Anaerolineales; family Villigracilaceae; genus JAFGSI01. Next base: position 37,133 of record CALGPL010000011.1, read on the forward strand.
CGCGGTGTCTATGGAGATTCCCCAAAAACCCGTCAGTGAAGTTTGGCGGCCCGAACTGGTGCGTCTGCCGAGGCTCACTCTGGCCCGAAGATTCTTTCGGCTTTTCATGCGCGGCTTTTGCCGCTTGGTGACCGTCCTCTGTACCAGGCCGACGGTGCGCGGGCTGGAGAATTATCCTCGTCAGGGGCCGGCGCTGATCGCCATGAATCACTTGGGCGATCCCGACGCTTTTCTCATCCTGGGCTACTTGCCCGAAGTGCCCGAATCGATGGGCAAGATCGAACTGCGCGACATCCCCGTCTTGGGGGCGGTGATGGAGGCGCTGGGCGTCATCTGGGTTCACCGCGGCCGGCCCGACCGACGGGCAATCGCCGCCGCGCTGGAGGGTTTCCGCCAGGGACGGCGCATCCTGATCGCCCCCGAGGGCCGCGAGTCGTTGACCGGCGCCCTCGAGCCGGGCACCGATGGGGCTGCTTTTCTGGCGCTCAAGGCCGGGGTGCCGGTCGTGCCGCTGGTCGTCACCGGCACGGAAACCTGGCGGATTTTGGGCAATCTCAAACGGCTGCGCCGCACGCCGGTCTCGCTGACGGTTGGCCGGCCGTTTTCCTTGCCGGCGGGAGGTCGGGAGGCGGTTCGGGAGGGCACCCGTCTGATCATGGAGGCGCTGGCTCGCCTGCTGCCGCCGGAATATCGCGGCGTTTATCGTTATGTAGAGGAAAACCATGCCTGAGTCGCGTCCCTACATTCATGCCGACCATGAACGCATCCGGCGTATCCTGCGCTTCTGGATCAAGGTGGCGGCCTCCTTCCTGGTCAAGATGGGGCCGTTCGAGGGGGCCGAGCGGGTGCCGGCCGAGGGCCCGCTCCTGCTCTACAGCAACCACATCTCGATGATTGATCCCATCCTGATCATTCATGCCGTCAAGCGCAACATCGTCCCGCTGGCAAAAGCAGAAGCCTATGACTATCCGTTCATCGGCATTTTTCCGCGCCTGTGGCGTGTCATCACCGTCCAACGCGGCGAGGTGGATCGCCAAGCCCTGCAGGCCTGTCTGGCTGTGCTGCGGGCGGGCGAGATTCTCTGGATCGCCCCCGAGGGGACCCGCCGCCCGGCGCTCCTGGAGGCCAAGGACGGTATGGCCTACCTGGCTGCCCGAACCGGAGTCCCGCTGATGCCGGTCGCGGTGGACGGGACGCGCGGCTTCCCGGCCCTGCCGCTCAGCAAGCGCTGGCGGGAGGGGCCGCCGGCCACCCTCAAGTTCGGGCGCATGTTCCGTTTCAAGCCGCTTGAAGACCCGCGTGACCGCTTGGGGCTGGCAAAGAGGACCCGCGAGGCTATGTACGTCCTCAGCGCGATGCTCCCGCCCGAACGGCGCGGCGCTTTTTCCGACCTCTCGCAGGCGAGCGAGGAGACGATCGAGTGGCTCGAATGAGAGGACTTGATTTTTTGGGCGTCATGCTATAATTGATTTTATTCGCAACTTCTTCACTGCCAGGATGCCAAGCAAATTTGAAAGTCATTCTTGGCCGAGTTAGAAACAGGCTTGGCGTCCTCCGTCTCTTGGCGGTGCTGACGGACGGAGTCCAATGATTGCACGGGGTCACCCGTAGTGTGCTTATGACACCCCTGCTGACGCTTCTGGCGGAACCTGCCTATATCGTCCCCTTGACCAATCTGCCGGGATGGTTGGCGTGGTTCCTTTTGCTGGGGTTGACGATCCAGGCGGCGGTGCGCGGGCGCTCCTACCAGGTGCGGGGGAAATACCGCTGGTGGCTGATGTTGGTTTTCATTGCCATGATCCCGCTGACGGGGCTTTTCGTGGGGGCGCGTTTGCCGGTGGGCGCGGCCCTGCCTCAACCGGGGATTCCCGAAGCGCCGCACAGTCCGGCTCTGATTGTCTTTGCAGCCCTGCCCTGGATGCTGGCGGGCGGTTTCCTGGGGCCGATCCAGGCGGTCATCGTCGGTCTGCTGGCCGGGCTGACGCGCAGTCTGTGGGATACACACAACCTGTTCACCGTCCTCGAACCGGCCATTCTGGCCGTGCTTTTCAGCGTGGCGGTTCGTCAGCGCTATCGCACGCTTTTCTACCGCGCCCTGCGCCAGCCTTTGTTGGTGGCGCTCTTTCTCGTCCCTGTGTATGCCCTGATCTTTGTCATTGGGGCTTTCTCGTCGGTGGCTGGCGCGCTGGCGGCCCGTCTCGACTATGCTTTCACCAACGTCTGGCCGGCGACTCAGGCAGGCGGCGGGGAGTTGATCCTGGGAGGCCTGTTTGTGCAGTTCATCGCCCTGGCCGCCGGGCGCGCCTGGAGTCAGAAAGAGGCCATCCACCCCTCGCCGGGCGAACGCAGCCTGGAAGCGCGTTTCCTGATCGGCGGCGGAGCCTTCATCGTTCTCCTGCTGCTCTCGCTGCTCATCGGCGATTGGATCGTAGCCGGAAACGCCGCCCAGCGCATGCTGCGGGAACGGTTGTCCAGCACGGCTCAATCGGCAGCCGAAAGTGTGCCTTTCTTCCTCGAGACCGGCCAAAACCTGACCGTTCGATTGGCCAGCGAGCCGCGTTTGTTGAGCGAATCGGGCGAGGCGCTCAGTCAGGTCTTGGGTGAACAAATCCGCTCGGTCCCCTATTTCGATCAACTGATGGTCCTCGATGGGCAGGGCAATGTCATCGGCGGCTATCCGCTGGCCGAAGCCCAGACGCTGGTGCTGATGCCGGAGGAGAGCATCGGCCTGAGCATCGCTTTCCAGGGAGTGGCGATCCAGATCTATCCCATCCCGCCTGCCGCAGGGGGAACCGCGGCGCGCATTTCCTTCCTGGCCGCCATCCCCGACGCCAGTGGCCAGGCCCAGCGCGTCTTGCTCGGCCGCACCGACTTGAACAACAATCCTCTCACCCAGCCGCTGCTCAACAGTTTGCGCGGCATGGAAGCGCTGGACGGCGTTGGGATCTTGCTCGATGAACAGGGGCGTATTCTCTTCCATCCCAGCCCCGACCTGCTGATGAGCACTTATCCCGACGGGGCGTTGCACGCCGAGGCGGATTTCTACACCGTCCCTGCCCCCGGCGGGACGCGCAACCTGGTCTATTACCAGCCGGTGCCGGGCCGGGCGTGGGCGGTGGTCCTGATCGTTCCGGCCGAAAAGGCCCAGCAACTTTCGCTGGATATTGCCGCGCCGCTTTCGGCGATGATCATCGTCCTGGCGCTGATCACCCTGCTCTCGTTCCGGCTCAGCCTGCGAGCGGTGACTTCTTCCCTGCAGAGTCTGGCGACTGAGGCGGCCCGCATCGCTCAAGGCCAACTCGATCATCCTTTGCAGGTTGAGGGGGTGGACGAGGTCGGGCAATTGCGGCGGGCTTTCGAGCAGATGCGCGTCAGCCTGCATGCCCGTCTGGAGGAACTCAATCAGTTGTTGTTGGTCAGCCAGGGGGTGGCCTCCAGCCTCGAGATGGAGGATGCCGTCCAGCCGGTCCTGGAGGCGGTCCTGGCGACCGGGGCCAGCGCGGTACGGGTGGTGCTGCTACCGGCGCCCTCTCAATTGTCGGACGAGGGTGGCCTGCATTTTGCCCTCGGGCCCGATAAGGATGTGTATGCTTCCCTGGACGATCAGATTCTGACGCTGGCCCAGCGTCAGGGCCGCTTGGTGTTGAACAACCTGGCCCGGGCGCGCCTGCCAGAACTGCAAGCCGGGCAGCCTCTGCCGGCGGCGCTGATCGCAGTTTCTCTCTATCATGAAAACCGTTATTATGGCGCGCTGTGGGCAGCCTACAATCAGCCCCGTCAGTTCTCCGAGGAAGACGTGCGTTTCCTGACCACCCTGGCCGGACAGGCCGCCGTGGCCGCTTCCAACGCCCGCCTGTTCCGCACCGCCGAAGTCGGGCGCCAGCGCCTGGCGGCGATTCTGGCCTCCACTCCCGACCCCGTGCTGGTCACCGATCAACAGAATCACCTGCTGTTGGCCAACCCGGCTGCCAAGCAGGCCCTGGGCGCTACGCTGGGGGCGGCCGAGGGCCAACCGACCGAAAAGGTCATCAGCCAGCAGGAGTTGCGCGACCTGCTCAAAGTGCTGGAGGACGCCACCAAGCAGTCTGCCGAACTGATCATGCCGGATGGCAAAGTCTATTTTGCCACGGCTTCTTCGGTCATCGCGGATGGCCGGCCGGTCGGGCGGGTGTGCGTGATGCGCGACGTGACTCATTTCAAGGAATTGGATGCTCTCAAGTCGGATTTTGTCTCCACCGTCAGCCACGACCTGCGCTCCCCGCTTACGCTGATGCGCGGCTATGCCACCATGCTCGAAATGGTGGGCGATTTGAACGAGCAACAGCGCAGTTATGTCGCCAAGATCATCACGGGCGTGGAGAGCATGTCCCGCCTGGTGAACAACCTGCTAGACCTGGGTCGTATTGATGCCGGCGTCGGACTGCAGGTTGAGCAAATGCCCATCCTGGAGGTGGTCGAGAACGTCGTCGGCACGCTGCAAATGCAGGCCGACCAGAAGGAAATCAGCCTGGGGGTGGAAATCGACCGCGACCTGCCGCAGTTGATTGCCGCCGACCGGGCGCTGATTCAGCAGGCGCTCTATAATCTGGTCGAGAATGCTGTCAAGTACACGCCCAACGGCGGCCGGGTCATTTTGCGCCTGCGCAAACGCCAGGAAGGCATCCAGTTCGAGGTGCAGGATAACGGCATCGGCATTCCGCCTGCCGATCAACCGCGTCTGTTCGAGAAATTCTTCCGCGGCACCAACCGCGAGGCCCGTCAGCAGCGCGGCAGCGGACTGGGGCTGGCCATCGTCCGTTCGATCGCCGAGCGCCACGGTGGACGGGTATGGGTGGAGAGTCAGGTCGGGCAAGGCAGCACGTTCTATCTTTTCATCCCTTTCCGGCCTGCCGGAGAAAAGAAGAAAGATTGAAACCGGTTTGACCATTCTTGCACCTATACGGTATAATAGCGTGCCGGTCTGAACCTGGTGTGAAAAACTCCCGGCGGGAATGGCCGCCTGGTGTTGAACTTTTTGATTTTTGAGGAAAGTGAATGGCAACCAAACGTACTTATCAACCGAGAATCAGGCGGCGGGTGCGCGTGCATGGCTTCCGCCAGCGCATGTCTACGGCGGATGGCCGTCAGGTGCTCAAGCGTCGCCGTCAGCGCGGTCGCTATCGTCTGACCGTCCGCAGCAATCAGCATGTCAAGCGGGTGCGCTGGTAGGAGGCCCGGGCGCGGCTGCGACAGCGCGTCGCTGCGGCTGACCGCGATGGAACTTCCGATCCGTAGACATCGAGGCCCAGGTGAAGCGTCGCTTTCGCCTGACCCGGTCACAAGACCTCAAGCGGGTGCGACAGGCAGGCAAATCTTACGCGCACCCGCTTGTCGTGTTGTACGTGGTGGCGGCTGAGCGGCCCGGCGTGCGCATCGGCGTGACGGCCGGCCGGGGGATTGGCCATGCCGTGCGGCGCAATCGCGCCAAGCGTTTGCTGCGGGCGGCTGTCTCTGCCTTGCTCCCCCGCCTCGTTTCTGGCTTCGATTTGTTGTTGATTGCCCGGACGCCTCTGCCGGCCTCGGATTTCTCGCAGACAAAACAGGCGCTCGAAACCCTCTTCGCCCGCGCCGGCTTGCTTACCCCTTTGGACCATGGCTGATTTTTCGTATCTACCGCGTGAATACCCTCACGAGCCGCGCCTGCGCGATCTGCCGCGCTCGCCGCTCTACTGGCCGCGCTGGATCGTTCTGGCGCTCATCCGTCTGTACCAGATGACGGTCTCGCAGGCGCTGCCTCCCGACACTTGCCGTTTTTATCCATCCTGCTCCCATTACGGCTATCAGGCGATCTACAAGTACGGCGTCCTGAAAGGCGGCCTGATGGCGGCCTGGCGCGTTTTGCGCTGCAATCCGTTCAATCCGGGCGGATACGATCCTGTCCCTTAGGAGAGTGAAACACTCCATGAAAATCAAAATTCTGATGACGTTGCTTTCCCTTGCTGCTCTCAGCCTGCTGGCCAGCGGCTGCGCCAGTCACTTGGTGGCCGGTTCCTGGCCGGGCGTCATTGCGGACGAGGAGCGGGCCTACGTGGCCGCCGGTCCGTTCGTCTATGCCGTCAACCTGCGCACCGGCATCGAAGAGTGGCGCTTCCCCGAAAAAGCCTCGACGGCCAATCCCTTCTATGCGGCCCCTGCCCTGACCCCTGACGGCCAGCAGTTGATCGTCGCCGGCTTCAATCACATCCTCTACAGCCTCGATCCCCTGACCGGCACGACGAACTGGGAATTCACGGCCTCGCGCGACCGCTACTATGCCGCTCCGTTGATTGCGAACGATCTCATTTATGCTGCCTCGGCCGACTACACCCTCTATGCGGTGACTTTCGAGGGCGATCTTGCTTGGCAGTTCTCGGCTACGCAGGCGATTTGGGCTGCCCCGGTCAGCGACGGGGCGCAGGTCTATTTCGGCGCCCTCGACCGCACCGTCTATGCCGTCGAGGCCCGGCGCGGCACCCTGGCCTGGAAACAGACGCTCGACAGCGCCATCCTCGGCTCTCCGGCGCTGGGGACGGACGGCGAGGTGTTCGTCGCTTCGATGAACGGTCGGGTCTATGCGCTCGATGGTCAAAGCGGCGATTTGCTCTGGCCGCAGCCTTTCCAGGCCCAGGCCCAAATCTGGGCCGGCCCGCTGGTCTTCGACGGCGGCCTCTACATTGCCGATGTGGATGGCGCCGTCTATCGGCTCGACCCGGCCACGGGTCAGGAGACCCAGCCCCGGCTGCGCGCCGGCAGCGCCATCGTCAGCAGGCCGCTCATCTACGAGCAGACTCTCCTCTTCGGCACCGAGAACGGTTCGTTATTCCTGCTGACCGTCCCCGACGAGATTCAGACCCTGGAAGTGGACGGGCAACTGTATGGGACGCCGGCGCTGGCCGGTGAGATCATCCTCGTCGCGCCGCAGAATGCCGATTCACCGCTCGTTGCTCTGAACATCCAGGGCGTCCGCCGTTGGACGTTCACGCCGGAAAAATAAGGAAGAAATGCCATGTGGGAAACCCTGATTGTCAACCCGTTTACCAATGTCCTGCTTCTGATCTACAATCTTGTCGGCCAGAATTTCGGCGTGGCGATCATCCTCTTCACGGTCTTGATTCGCTTGATCACCCATCCCTTGATGGTCAAGCAGATCAAATCCACCCAGGCCATGCAGCAAATGCAGCAATCGAAAGAATGGCAGGCGATCCAAAAGAAGTACAAAGACGATAAAGAGAAACTGGGCCAGGAACAAATCAGACTGTATAAGGAAATGGGCATCAGCCCGTTTGGCTCCTGTCTGCCGACCTTCATTCAACTGCCGATCATGCTGGGCCTGTATCAGAGCGTGATCCGCGCCCTGGCCGCCTCGCCGATGCAATTGCTCGTCCTGACCCGCGCTCTGTGGCCGCTGCCGGGGCTGTCGGAACTGATTCCGATCAACAGCCAATTTCTGTGGATGAATCTCGGTCAGCCGGAACGCGTCTACATTGGCGGCATCGGCATTCCGTTCTTGGCGATCATCGTTGCCGTGACGACCTACATTCAATCGAAGGTGACCATTCCGCCGGTCACCAATCCGAATGACCAGTCGGCCCAGATGAATCAATCCATGGCCCTGATGATGCCGCTGATGATGGCCTATTTTGCCCTGAGTTTTGCTTCAGGCCTGGCGCTTTATATCGTGGTCAGCAACCTGCTCAGCGTGGGGCAATATGCCTTGCTGGGAAAGGTCTATTGGAGCAATTTGCTGCCCAAGAGCCGCCGGTCGGATGGCGGTAAGACGGAGAAAGCAAAATGAGCGAACGTGCTACACTCGAAATCATTGCCCCCACCGTGGAGGAGGCGGTCAGCCAGGGGTTGAACGAACTGGGCTTGCCGCCTGAAGCGGTGGAGGTCGAGGTGCTCGATTCGGGGGCGCGCGGACTGTTCGGCCTGGGAGGCCGCCAGGTGCGCGTCCGCCTGACGGTCAAGGGTGATCAGCCTCCCGTCGAAGCAGAAAGCCGCCGCGAGCCGGCCGGCCCCGAGACGCTCGAGCCGCCGACCGAAACGGACGAGTTGCTGCGCCTTTCCGAGCAGACGGTGGCCGATCTGTTGAACCGCATGAAAATCCAGGCCCGCCTGGAGACCCGTTACGGCGAAGCAGATGAGGAGGGCCAGCAAGCCGTCCTGGTGGATATTCGCGGCAACGATCTGGGGGTGCTGATCGGCCGTCGGGCCGAGATTCTGAATGCCCTGCAGTACATCGTCAATTTGATGGTCAGCAAACAGTTGGAACGCTGGGTGCAGATCGTGATTGACGTGGAAGGCTACCGCACCCGCCGCGACCGGCAACTGCGGCAGATGGCGCGCCGGATGGCCGAGCAGGCTGTCCGCACCGGACGCCGTCAGGTGCTGGAACCGATGGCGGCCAGCGAACGGCGCATCATCCACCTCGAACTGCGCGACCATCCCCAGGTTATCACCCAAAGCATCGGCGAGGAGCCGGCCCGCAAGGTGACCATCGTGCCGAAATAGGCGCCTTTCTCCTTTTCCCCTTCGCGCAACGCGGCTGACGTTGCGCGCTTTTTTTGCCCTCAGGTATAATGTATCTATGCCCGATCCGTTCCCGCAAGAGACGGTCGATTATCTTGTCATTGGACATCTTTCTCATGATCTGACGCCCCAGGGGCCGCGTCTCGGCGGGACGGCGGCCTACGCGGCTCTGACGGCGCGCGCCCTCGGCCTGCGGGTGGGCATCGTCACGGCCTGGGCAGGCGAAATCGGCCTCGACATCTTGGATGGAATTCAGGTCTGGAACATTCCCGCCGACCACAGCACCACTTTCGAAAACGTCTACACACCGCAGGGCCGCCTCCAATATCTGCACCGCCGCGCCCCCGACCTGTTGCCGGAACATATCCCGCCTGCCTGGCGGGAGGCTGCAATCGTCCATCTTGGGCCGATCGCCCAGGAGGCCAAACAATTGTCTTCGCTCGCGTTTGACTCATCGCTGTTGGGGCTGACGCCGCAAGGCTGGTTCCGCAACTGGGATCCGAGCGGCCGCGTCTCGCCGTGCGCCTGGCCTGAAGCGGCCGAAGTCCTGCCGCGGGCCGACGCGGTGGTCATCAGCGTCGAGGATGTGGGCGGGGATGAGGAGGAGATCGAATCGATGGCGCTGGCCAGCCGCATCCTGGCGGTGACGGAGGGCCCGTGTGGGGCGCGTCTCTACTGGCATGGCGATTTGCGCCGCTTCCGCGCCCCCAAAATGGAGGAGGTGGATGCCACCGGCGCGGGGGACATCTTCGCAGCGGCCTTTTTCTGCCGTCTGCGGGTCACGCGCGACCCGTGGGAGGCGGCGCGTTTTGCCACCCGGCTGGCGTCGTTCTCGGTCGCCCGTCCCGGCTTGCTCGGCATCCCTTCCCAAAGCGAGATTCAAAACAGTCTGGTGGAGGTGTTCTAGTGGGACGCGTCTACACCCTGGTCAACCAGAAAGGCGGCGTGGGCAAGACGACGACCGCCATCAACCTCGGCGCCTACCTGGCTCAGTATGGCCTCAACGTGCTGGTTGTGGATATCGATCCGCAGGCCAATGCCACTTCTTCCCTCGGCGTGGACAAGCACGCGGTCAGCAATGGCATGTATGAGTGCTTGGTTGGCAGCGCCCCGGCAGCGGCCGGCATCCTCTACAATGCCCGCCTGAAATTATCTCTCCTGCCCTCCTCGCCGGCGCTGGCCGGCGCCGAAGTGGAACTCGTTGACCTGGACGGCCGCGAGGCGCGCCTCAAGACTGCCCTGGCCCCCTTGCTCGACCGCTATGACTACTTGCTGATCGACTGCCCGCCCTCCCTCGGCCTGTTGACGGTGAACGGCCTGGTGGCCGCCCGCGACGGGGTCATCATCCCTGTTCAGTGCGAATATCTGGCGTTGGAGGGCCTGGGCGAATTGACCCGCACCCTCCAGCGCGTGCGCTCGTCGCTGTTCCTGGGCCTCAAGGTGCGCGGGGTGGTGCTGACCATGTTCGATGGGCGGACGCATCTCTCGGCCGATGTGGTGAACGAAGTCCGCAAGTATTTCGGCGAACAGGTCTTCCAAACGGTGATTCCGCGCAGCATTCGCCTGGCGGAGGCGCCGTCTTACGGTTTGCCGATCTCGGCCTATGCGCCCGGCTCGAGCGCGGCTGCTGCCTATGCCAGCCTGGCCCGCGAACTGATGCTCGGCGACGGCTTGCCGGTTCCTGATGGGAAGGAGTAGACGATGCCCCAGAAAACAGGTCTCGGACGTGGATTGGGCGCCCTGATTCCCGGCAGCGAGGCGGCCCTTGCCGAGCAGGGAGGGGTGAGCATGGTGGCGGTGGATAAGGTCTTGCCCAATCCCCGCCAACCGCGCGGCAGCCTCGACCCTGCCGAACTGGAAGATCTGACCGCCTCGGTGCGCGAACATGGCGTCTTGCAGCCTCTCATCGTCACGCCGAGCGAGGCAGACGGCAAGTACGTGCTGATTGCCGGCGAGCGCCGTCTGCAGGCCGCCCGGTTGGCCGGCTTGACGAGCGTGCCGGTCATCATCCGCCCGGCCTCCGATCAGCAGCGCCTGGAATTGGCGATCATCGAGAACGTCCAGCGCGCCGACCTCAGCCCGCTCGAGGAGGCGGAGGCCTATCGTCAACTGGCGGTGGATTTCAACCTTTCGCACGAGGAGATCGCGGCGCGGGTCGGCAAGAGCCGGGTGGCGGTTACCAACACCCTGCGTCTGCTCAAGTTGCCCGACTCGGTCAAGAATGCCCTCATCGAGCGGCGCATCAGTGAGGGACACGCGCGGGCCTTGTTAGCCCTGCCCACCGCGGCCGCTCAGACGGCGGCTCTGCGCACCATCCTGAGTCAGGAACTCAACGTCCGTCAGACGGAAGACCTGGTGCGGAAATTGACCGGCGAGAAGCCGGCTGCCCGCCCCAAGCCTGTTCCTGCCCCCGAAGTGACTGAACTGGAAGAGCGCCTGCGGACCAGCCTGGGTACCAAAGTCAGCCTGCGGGCGGGCCGCAAAGGCGGCACGATTACCATTCATTACTACTCCGATGAGGAATTGGACGCTCTGTTGGAACGGCTTCTGCGGGACTGACCTGGCAGGAGGAGCATGAAACTTCTCTACAATGCCCGCATCTACACCCTCGCCCGCTCCAGGCCCACGGCCTCGGCGCTGGCCTGCGAGCGCGAGCGGGTCGTGGCCGTCGGCGGAGAAGAGTTGTTGGCCGAATTCCCCCACGCCGAGAAGGAAAACATGGGCGGGCGGATCCTCCTGCCCGGCCTGACCGACGCCCACATCCATTTGATGCGTTACGCCCTGGCTTTGCAGCAAGTGGATTGTGAGACGGTCAGTAAAGAAGAATGTCTGCGGCGGGTGGCGGCGCGTGTGGCCGAGGCCCGGCCCGGCGCATGGGTCTGCGGTCATGGCTGGAACCAGAACGAATGGGATGGCGCCTGGCCGACCGCCGCCGAACTCGACCGGATCGCCCCCCACACGCCGGTCTTCCTGACCGCCAAATCTTTGCACGCTGCCTGGGCCAACTCGGCGGCGCTGCGCCTGGCGGGGGTGGATGCGGCCACACCCGACCCGCCCAACGGCCAATTCCTGCGCGATGAACACGGCCAGCCGACCGGCATCCTGCTGGAAGAAGCCTACCTGCAGGTGCAACAGGCCATCCCGCTGCCGACGCCGGAGGAAGTCGCTGTTGCCTTGCGGGCCGTCCAGCCACGGCTGTGGCAGATGGGGCTGACGGGCGTTCACGATTTCGATCCGCTCCTTTCCTTCCAGGCGCTGCAATATTTGCAGGAGAGGGGTGAATTGACGCTGCGGGTGGTCAAGAGCATCCCGCTTGAAAACCTGTCGGCTGCCCTGGAGATTGGCTTGCGCACCGGCTTTGGCAATGACCTTCTGCGGATTGGCTCGGTCAAAGCCTTTGCCGATGGGGCGCTCGGTCCGCGCACGGCGGCGATGCTCGATCCCTATATTGACGAACCTCAGAATTGTGGTATTCTCAACTTGACGGCCGATCAGGTTTTCGAGATTGGCCGGCGCGCGGCTGCAGGCGGTCTCAGCCTGGCGGTCCACGCCATTGGCGACCGCGCCAACCGCGAGGTGCTGGACGGCTTTGCTCGTCTGAGGCAGTACGAACGGCAACGCGGCCTGCCGGCGCTGCGCCACCGCATCGAACATGTCCAGGTGATTCATCCAGACGACGCCGGCCGGCTGGGGCAACTGGGGCTGGCCGCCTCGATGCAGCCGCTCCACGCTCCCTCGGACATGCTCATGGCCGACCGCTTCTTGGGCGAACGAGCGGCCTGGTCATACGGCTGGCAGACTCAGGTTCGCCGCGGCGCCCGGCTGGCTTTCGGCTCGGACGCCCCGGTCGAATCGCCTAACCCGTTCTGGGGCTTGTACGCTGCCGTGACCCGTCGTCGGCTGGACGGTTCGCCGGGGCCGCAGGGCTGGCATCCCGAAGAGCGCCTTTCGCTGCAGACGGCGCTGGAGGCCTTCACCGGCGGGCCGGCCTACCTGGCCGGGATGGAAAACCGCCTCGGTCGGCTGGCGGACGGGTATCTCGCCGATTTGATTGTGTTGGACGCCGACCCGTTTGCCTGTCCGGCTGACGATCTTCATCTTATCAAGCCCATTGCCACCATGCTAGGCGGCGACTGGGTGTGGCGATCGTGAGGAAACGATGGCATCTCGACCTCCGCTCACTCCTGAAATCCTGGTGCCAAGACTGGGGGAATATCTGGTTCAGGCCGGTCATATCACCGAAGAGGACCTGCAAAAGGCGCTGGAATATCAGAAAAAGAGCAGGTCTCCCGGACGGTATTTGCTGGGGCAGGCTTTGCTGGAACTCCAATTGATCGACCGTGAAACGCTCGATCGCGCCATTACCGAGCAGATCATCCGATTGCGGACGGCGCTGGAAGACGCCAATCGTTTTCTGGAGAAGCGCGTTCAGGAGCGGACGGCCGAGTTGCAGGAGGCGTTGCATAAACTCTCCGAACTCAGCCAGATCAAGGCCAATTTTGTTGCCAACGTTTCTCACGAACTGCGCACCCCGCTGACGCATATCAAAGGGTACATGGAACTCCTGGCGACAGAGGCGCTCGGGCCGTTGACCGCCGAGCAGAAAAACGCGCTGCAGGTCAGCCAGCGCGCCGCCTCCCGTCTGGAGAGTCTGATCGACAACTTGATTGTCTTCTCGTTGGCGGCGCGCGGCGAAATGAGCCTAAAACTGGGCCCGGTCAACCTCAACAAGGTGGCCGGCGATGTGATCAATTATTCCCGCGCCAAGGCGGCCGACCGCAATGTGGCTTTGCATGTGGAGATTCCGCCCGATTTACCGCTGGTTCAGGCGGACGAGCAGAAGATTTCGTGGGTCATCCTGCAACTCTTGGATAATGCCATCAAGTTCACGCCGCCTGGGGGGAAGGTGACGCTCTCGATCTTTCCAGAGACCACCGAACTGGTCGTTGTCTCGGTGGCCGATACCGGTATTGGCATTCCTGAGAATCGCCGCGACGAGATCTTCGAGCCGTTCCATCAATTGGATGGCTCGTCGACGCGCCGCTACAGCGGCACCGGGCTGGGGCTGGCGCTGGTCCGTGAGATTTTGGACGCGCATGGCTCGCTGATCGAGTTCGACTCGGTCGAGGGCCAGGGAACGACGTTCCGCTTCCCGCTGCTGGCGGTTTTTCCGCCAGACTGACAGGCGCATCATGAGCAGCGAACAACTCGATTATTTCACCACCCTCACGAGTACGGTTTCACGGGGAGAATGGAAATCTTCCCTGGATACGTTGTTCGTTGTTTTGCGCAAGCGCTTCCTTTTCGATAACCTGGCCATCTATCGCTCTGACGAAAAAGGCAGCCTGGCCGAGGTGGTGTATGCCCGCGCGGCCGGACGCGGCAAGAGCCGCGAGGCCGACGCCTCTTGGGGAGAGAATATTGCCACGCAGGTGATCTCGACCCGGCGGATCGTAATGCTGGCCCCTGAGCAGCCCTCGGAAGACCGCATCGCCATGCCGTATCTCCTCGGCCTGCCGCTTGACTTTGTCGAGGGAAAGGGAGTGCTGGTCTTTGTCCGTTTTGGCGGCCCTCCCTACTTGGATGAACAAATTCCCCTGGCGGCGCTGGCTGCCTCGTTGGCGGCGCGCATCCTGGAACGCCGCCAGGTCCAGGAGCATATCCATCAACTCGAACAGGCCCGCTACCGGGCCCAGTTGCAGGACGATTTCATCGCCACCATCTCGCATGATTTGCATACCCCGCTTGGCTTCATTAAGGGATACACTACTTCTCTCCTGCGTTCTGATACCAGTTGGGACGCGGCCACCCAGCGCGAGTTCCTGACCATCATTGACGAGGAGACCGATCACCTGATTGCCCTGATCGACCGCCTGCTCGATTCCTCCCGTCTGCAGACGGGCATGCTGACTATGGATTTTCAGCCGGTCGCGCTCGAGAAACTGGTGCGGGATGTGGCTCTGCGGGTCCAGGGGCGCTCTCCGGGGTTTGAGGTGGTCTTCGATCTGGAAAATTTGCCTACCATCCAGGGCGATAACGTCCGCCTGGGACAGGTCTTCGAGAATCTGTTGGACAACGCCGTCAAGTATGCCTCCCATTCGAGGGTGACGATCGGGGCGCGAAAGCGGGAACGTTCGGTGGTGTTGACGGTCGCCGACCAGGGGCCGGGCATCCCTTTCGAGCATCTGCCTTACATCTTCGAGCGTTTCTACCGAGTGCCGTCGGAGACGGGGCAGCGCGGCACCGGCCTGGGGCTTTTCATCTGCAGGCAAATCGTCCAGGCGCATCATGGCCGGATTACTGTTGAGACCGTTCCGGGCAAGGGAACAACCTTTCGGATCGAACTTCCGATCCGGCAAAACGAACAAGGAGGGCCGGCATGACCACTCGTATTTTGGTGGTGGATGACGAACCGCGTTATCTGCGCCTTCTGGAGGCCAATCTGGTCACCGAGGGGTACGAAGTCATTTCCGCCTCCGACGGAGCCGAGGCGCTGGAGATTTTTTCCTCCAGACCGACCGACCTGATCCTGCTCGACATCATGCTGCCCGGCATGGACGGTTTCACCGTCTGTCAGCGCATTCGCCAGTTCTCGAGCGTGCCGATCATCATGCTGACGGCCAAAGGCGAGGAACAGGATCGGGTGCGCGGCCTGGACGTGGGTGCCGATGACTATCTGGTCAAGCCGTTCTCGGTGATGGAACTGCTGGCGCGCGTCCGGGCGGTGCTGCGCCGGGCGCAGGTGACGGAGGTCGGGCAGGACCGCTTCTTTACCCATGGCGACCTGCGTATTGACTTTGCCCGCGCCGAAGTCTGGCTGGGCGACCAACCGGTGTATTTGTCTGCCACCGAATACCGCTTGCTGTTACAATTCTCTCACAATATCGGCAAGATCCTGACGGCCGAAGACTTGCTGACCAGCGTCTGGGGGCCGGAATATCGGGAGGACAAAGAGATTCTGTGGGTCACCATTGCCCGCCTGCGCCAGAAAGTCGAGCCGGACCCCCATACGCCCCGTCACATCGTCACCCGCTCGGGGCTGGGCTATTTGATGCCGCCGCTGGAGGAATGAAATTGGGGAGGTGATCACGAATGGAAAATGAAGTTCTGAGCGTTCTCATCATCGATCAAGACGCCGCCAGCCGCAATTATCTCTCGGTCATGCTGCGCAAAGCCGGCTACGCGGTCCTGACGGCCGCCTCGGCTCGGGAGGGCCTGATCTCCGTCTGGAAGGATTTGCCCTCTCTGGCCATCTTCGACCCGGCCTTGAGCGACATGCCGGCGACCGAGATGGTGCGGCGCCTGCGTCAGGACCGGCGGACGGAAAACCTGCCGCTCGTGGTCCTGAGCAGCCAGGAAAACGTTGACGAGATGAGCGCTCTCCTCTCGGCCGGTTGCAACGAGTATCTGGTCAAGTCCAGCCAGGCGGTGACCAAACTGCTCGAACTCATCCCGCGTTTGCTTCACCAGCAAAGGGATGTCAAAAAGGGCGGGATGTTGATCGTTTTCCTGAGCGCCAAGGGCGGGACGGGCACCTCCTCGCTGTGCGCCAATGTGGCCATGTGCCTGGGCAAGAACAAACCGGAGACCTCGGTGGCGGTGGTGGACATGGTCTTGCCGATTGGCTCGATTGCCCACATCGTCGGCTATCGCGAGCGGCTCAATTTGATCAGCGTGGCCATGCAGAATCCGGACCAGATTACGGCCCGCTATTTCAAAGAAAATCTGCCCAAGATCAACGAATGGTATTTCCGACTTCTGGCCGGTTCGCCCGATCCGGACGTCGCCAACCAGTTGGCCGGCGACCGGCTGAAGCCGGTAGTCGCTGCCCTGCAGGAGGCGTTCGATTTCGTTTTCGTTGACCTGGGCCGTTCGCTCTCGCGCCTCAGCCTGCCGGTCATCCTGCATGCCGATGTGCTGGCGTTGGTGCTCAGCACCGAAGTCGCCTCCGTGACCCTCACCCAGACGGTCTGGTCTTACCTGCAAGCACAAGGGGTGGACCCGCGCCGGGTGTATGCCATCCTGAACCGCGCCGTCGGCCTGGAGGGGCTGACCAAGGCGGAGGCGGAACAGATGCTCAATTTGCCGATTCAATATGCCATGCCTTATATGGGCGGCAATTTCTCGTTGGCCAACAACCGCCACGAGCCGGTGGCCGTCAAGTTCCCGCTCGACGCGGCCGCGCTGACCCTCAATCAGATGGCCGATCAAATCGCCGACCTGGCCCAGCGGCTGCGTCACGGCGGCTGAACGGGGTGCTTCTCTGCTATAATGATCTCGTCGGCTCTCCATCCGATCATTCGAGGCGCTTATGAGCATAAAAGATCAGATCAACATCCGAACCCGTAAACTGGGCGTGCTGATTCGGGATGCCCGTCTGGCCACCCGCAAGACCCTCAGCGAGTGCGCCCGGGCGATTGGCGTCACCCCCGGCATTCTGCGCGCCTGGGAGGAAGGCCGCCGGGCGCCGTCGCTGCCCGAATTGGAAGTGCTGGCTTATTTCCTGGATTTGCCGATCCGCCATTTTTGGGGCAAGGAGGCGATGTCGGACAATCCGCCGCCCACCGAGGCGCTCAACCTGCCGATCCTGGTGGGAGTGCGTCAGCGCATGATCGGCGCCCTGTTGCGTCAGGAGCGCGAGAAAGCCAGTCTCTCTCTGCGGGCGCTCTCCGAGCAGACCGGGCTTTCCACGGCGCGCCTCAAGGCCTACGAATTGGGCGAGCGCCCCATCCCCTTGCCGGACCTGGAGGTGATCATGAACGTCCTGGGCGGGCAGGTCGAAACTCTCTTCGATCAGACCGGCCCGATTGGTCTGTGGATGATCCAGCAGCGCGCCATTCAGGATTTCCTGCAATTGCCCGCCGATCTGCAGGCCTTTGTTTGCAAGCCGGTCAATCGTCCCTACCTGGAACTGGCGCTCAAACTCAGCACCCTTTCGACCGACCGTCTCCGTTCGGTGGCGGAGGGTCTGCTCGACATTACTTTCTGACCATGAAAACGACTTCGCTTCCCGATCCACTGGCCGATGAGGCCCGCCGTCTTTATCAGAGGGGGGAGTTTGCCGCTGCGGCCGAGGCCTACGGACGCGCCGCCGAAGCCTTCGCCGCGGCGGGCGATGCCCTGATGGCGGCCGAGATGCGCAACAACCAGGCCGTCAGCCTGCTGCGCGGCCGTCAACCTGCGGCTGCCCTTGCCGCCCTGGAGGGGACGGAGCAGGTCTTCGCCCAGGCCGGCGACCTGAGGCGTCAGGGCATGGCGCTGGCCAATCTGGCCGGCGCGCTGGAAGCCTTGAAACGCAAGAAAGAGGCCGTGGAGTATTATCAGCGTGCCGGAGAGGTGCTCGAAAAAGCCGGCGAGGGCGATCTGCGCGTCGAGGTCATGCAATTGCTGGCCATTCATTATCTCCGTCAGGGCAAATTCTTCGATGCGGTGCTGGCGCTTCAATCGGGTTTGGCAGGCGTCAAGAACCCAACTCCCCGCCAAAAACTCTTCAAGAAATTGCTGTTCCTGCGTCTATGGCGTTAGGGCCTGATTTCCAAATCCGCCCGGCGGTTTTTCCCGACCAGCGGCGGTTGCTCGGCTTGTTGAATCATGCTCCGCTGATTCACCGTCATCTGGACTGGCGCAAGCCGCTCGACTGGCTTGGTATCCCGCCCTTCTTGGTGCTGGAAAAGGACGGCCGCATCCTTTCGGCGCTGGCCTGTCCCCCCGATCCGCCGGGGATTGCCTGGTTGCGTCTGTTTCTCGCCGCTGGCGAGTTGCCGGCGGAAGAGGGCTGGTTCCCGTTGTGGGAGGCCGCCCGGGCAGAACTGGCTGGACAGGGCGATTTCCTGGTAGCAGCCATTGCCCTGAGTCAGCGGTTTGTGCAACTGCTGGAGGCCAGCCGGTTCGAGTTGCGTCAGCACATTGTCATGCTCGAACGGGAGGCGCAACCGCAGGCCGATTATTTCCTGCCGGCGGGCGTCTCGCTGCGGCTGATGATGCCCTACGATTTGCCCGGCGTGGCCGAGGTGGACGCGGCGGCCTTTGAGTTGCTCTGGCAGAATAGCCTGGTCGCCCTCGAGCGAGCCTATCCTCAGGCGGTCGTGGCGACGGTGGCGGAGCAGGATGGCCGCCTGGTGGGCTATCAGATCAGCACGCCCAACCCGCTGGGGGCGCACCTGGCCCGTCTGGCGGTCCGGCCCGAGATGCAGGGCCAGGGGCTGGGATTCGCCCTGATCGCCGATCTCAGCCAGCGGCTGGCGCGCCGCCGCATCTATCGGTTGACCGTCAATACCCAGAGCGACAATGCCGCCTCGTTGAAATTGTATCAGCAGGTCGGCTTTCGTCTGACCGATGAACGTTACCCTGTGTATCTTTTTCGGGTCCGAGGAGGTTCGTGATGGTAAGTACAGATGAGGCCGTCATTGTTAACGCTCTCGTGCGGCAGGCGCTGGTGGCTGCCCAGGAAGTGATGGGCGAGAACGGACTGCACGCCGTCTTGCGCAGCAGCGGGCTGGAACGTTTCATCGGCAATCTGCCGCCCGACAACTTGGAACCGGGAATCAAGACCGTCGAATATGCCCGCCTGAACGAGGCCATCGAGGCTTTCTACGGCCGCGGTGGCCGTGGCATGCTGCGCCGGATCGGAAAAGCCTCCTTTCAGTACGGCGTGCGCGAACAGGGCGCGCTGCTCGGCCTGGCCGGCGCGGCGCTCAAACTGATGCCTCAGCATGGGCGCATCAAATTCATCCTCAATGCCCTGGTGAATGCCCTCAAGAAGACCAATTCCCAGGTGGAGGCCTGGGTCGAGGACGAAGGCGGCAAACTGGCCTACGTCGAGTCGACCTGCGCCATCTGCAAGGGCCGCACCAGCGATGCGCCGATTTGCCATCTCTACGTCGGTTCGATCGGCGAAGCGGTCCGCTGGGCCACCGACCAGGAATATGAAATCATCGAGACGCATTGCATCGCCAAAGGCGACCCCTATTGCCGTTTTGAAGTAGGAGAGGCCAAGACATGACTGCCGAGGGTGTAGCACGCATCTTATCGGTGAATCTCCTGGCGCATTTCGTAGAGGTTCTTCGCCAGGAGGTGGGGGCAGACAAGTGGCCGCTCATCCTGGCGGGCGTGAGTCTTTCGCCTGCCATGTTCGAACCAGAGAACCTGTCTTTTCTGGATGGGGCCGGCGCGGCAGACCTGTTCGCCCGCGCCCAACAGGCGCTGCGTCTCTTCTATGGACGCGGGGCGCGCGGCCTATTGATTCGCGTCGGCTTCGGCCTTTGGGAGCGGCTGAATTCTTCTGCCTCTTTCGTGGAAAGAACCGAACTGCGCGTGTTGCGCAGCCTGCCGGCTCCGGCCCGGCCGCGGCGGGCGCTGGAGGTCCTGGCGGCGCGTTTGCGCGAGGGCGGCGGGACAATTTCGGTCCATTCCCTGGATATGGATTTGCTGCTGGCCGATTTTTCCAGCCCCACCACTCTCGGTCAGGCCGAGCAGACGCCGATTTGCTACGTGACGGTGGGTCTGATTCAGGGGGCGCTGGTCTGGGCGACGGGGCGCGAGATGGATGTCGAGGAAGTCGGTTGCCGGGCGATGGGTCAACCGGCCTGTGAATTCAAAATCAAAACAGGAGGTTCATGAGTATGGAATGGAATTGGAAGTCGTTCGACGGCCTGGACATGTTCGGCCGCGGTTGGGTCCCCCAGGGCAAGCCCAAAGCGGTCCTCATCCTCGTCCATGGCCTGGGTGAGCATTGCGGACGGTATGACCACGTTGGCAAGATGCTGGCCGAAAACGGCTATGCTTTGCTGGCCTTCGATCTGCGCGGCCACGGCCAATCTGGCGGTCAGCGCGGTCACACGCCTTCCATCGAAGCCTTCATGAAGGATATTGATGAGATGATCGCCCAGGCTTCGGCCCGTTACCCGGGCGCGCCGCAATTCATCTACGGTCACAGCCTGGGGGGGATTCTGGTCTTGAATTACGTTTTGCGCCGCAAGCCGGGTCTGGCCGGGGCGCTGGTCTCCTCGCCGGGTCTGCGCACGGCGCTCGAGGCGCAGAAAGCCAAAGTGGCGCTGGCCCGCCTCTTGGGTTCTCTGATGCCGACCGGCGGCCTGCCCAGCGGGCTGGACGCCAACATGATTTCGCGCGATCCGCAGGTTGTGGAGCGCTACAAGCAGGATCCTCTGGTGCATGACAAGATCACCTTCGGCATGGCCAAGCAATTGATGGACGCCATCACCTGGGCTTTCGAGCATGCCGGGGAGTTTTCCATTCCTCTCCTGCTGATGCATGGGACGGCCGACCAGATCGCTTTCGACCGCGGCAGCAAGGAATTCGCCGCCAGCGTCAAAGGCGACTGCACGCTGAAATTGTGGGACGGTTTGTATCACGAACCCCACAACGAACCGGAAAAGCAGGAAGTCTTCCAGTTCATGCTGGACTGGCTGAAGGCGCATTGCTGAGCGGGTTTCGATTCCCAGAATAGATTGATTCGTTTGCGATGACCGTCGGCGAATGGCTCGAAGCAGTCGCTGCCCGCCTGCGAAAGAGGAGCGACACCGCCGAACTGGACGCCCAGGTGCTGCTGGCAAAGATCATCGGCCGGCCGCGTTCCTGGCTGCTGGCTCACCCGGAGACCGTTCTCGATGCGGAGCAGGAGGCGGATCTCCGGTCGGCGGTCAGGCGCCTGGAGCGGGGCGAGCCGCTGCCTTATGTGCTGGGCGAGTGGGAATTCTTCGGCCTGCCTTTTCTGGTCACGCCGGATGTGTTGATTCCCCGGCCCGAGACGGAACTGCTCGTTGAGCGTGCCCTGACCTGGCTGCGGGCGCGCCCCTCGCGCCGCCGTCTCCTGGACGTCGGCACCGGCTCGGGGTGCATCGCGATTGCTCTGGCGGTCAACGTCCCCGATTTGCAGGTGCTGGCCACCGACATTTCTCCCGCTGCCCTCGAGGTGGCGCGGCGTAATGCCTCCCGCCTGGGCCTCGAGGAGCGGATTGAGTTCGTCCAGTGCGACTTGCTGCCCGGCTGCGGCGCGCCAGCCGGGGGGGAGAAATTCTCCCCGGCCGCACCGGGCCGCGAGCCGTTCGACTTGCTGGTCGCCAATTTGCCCTACCTCCCTACCCATGTCTTGCGCCGATTGCCCGTCTATCGCCGCGAGCCGACCGTCGCCCTCGACGGCGGCCCGGACGGCCTCGACCTCGTCCGCCGCCTGTTGACCGCGGCCCCCGCCTGGCTGGCGCCCGCCGGGTTGATGCTGCTCGAGATCGAGGCCTCGCAGGGGCCGGCGGCCATGGCGCTGGCGTTCGACTTGTTTTCCGGCGCAACGATCCATCTGCATCAGGATTTGGCCGGCCATGACCGTTTATTGGAGATTTGTACCTGAATGAATATGGAGACCATGTTTCTGAAGGCCGAAGACCCGCAGGCTTTGCTCCTTGCCCAGTCTGTCCTGGCGGCGGGCGGCCTGGTGGTTTTCCCGACCGATACGGTCTATGGAGTAGCCGCCCGCGCCTTCGACGGCGCGGCAGTCGAACGTCTCTACGCGGCCAAGGAGCGGCCGGTCGAGAAGGCCATTCCTGTTTTGTTGGGCGAGGCCGGGGATTTGGAACAAGTGGCTGCGGAGGTGCCGCCGATGGCCCTGACGCTGGCGGCTCGCTTCTGGCCTGGACCGCTGACGATCGTCGTCCCCAAACATCCCAATTTACCGGAGGCGGTGTCGGCGACTGCGACGGTGGGGGTGCGCATCCCTGACCATCCCGTGGCGCGGTCGCTGCTCCGGGCGGCCGGACCGTTGGCGGTCACTTCGGCCAACCGTTCGGGCCTGCCGGCGCCCTCTCTGGCCGACGAAGTCCGGGCGCAATTGGGCGGCCGCGTGGCGTTGATCCTGGATGGCGGTCGGACGCCCGGCGGCGCACCCTCGACAGTCGTGGATTGCACCGGCCCCGAGCCGCGAATCTTGCGGGCCGGGCCGGTGGGGCGCGAGGCGATCTTGGCTTGTCTTGGCCTGGATTCTTTCCCCGAGGCCTGAGCCGGCCGGATTTTGATCCGGTCGAGCAGAGTCATTCGTTCTTGGCCAGGCTGAGCGCCTGGCCGGCGTGTTGATTCTCGACCAATTCCAGGACAAAACACAAGGAGGAAAGCCGGTTCAGATACTTCAACAGCAGGGGGTTGGCGATCTCTCCCCGCGCCAGCAAATCGGAGAGGCGCCGCTCGGCGCGGCGGACGATGGTGCGCGCCAGCGCCAGGGCTGCGCCGGCGGCCGAGTCGCCGGGCAGGATGAATTCGGGCGGGATCGAGACGGCCGCGGCCAGGGCCTCGGTCTGCGCTTCCAGCCAGTCCAGACGCCCCGATTCCAGCATCCGGAATCGCTCGGCCTGTTCGGGAGCCGCGGCCACTTCGGCCATGATTTTGTACAGGTCGCGCTGGATTTCCAGGAGGAGCGGAGCAGACGGCGGGGCGGCGGTCAGGGCGCGGGCCAAGCCGAGGGCGGCGCTGGCTTCGTCGAGCGAGCCCAGCGCCTCGAAGCGCGGATGATGTTTGGGCAGGCGGCCCTCGCCGAGCAGTCCGGTCGTGCCATCATCGCCGGCGCGGGTGAAGAAGGGGGACATGCTCGAATTATAACCAGATTGGTGGGAAATTGGGCTTATTTGGCTTATAATATTTGCAGAGCCCACGAGACCAGAAGCGATTGTCCCGACTATGAATAAAAAGCCTTCCTTTGCCTGGCTGTTTCATCTTCCCACTCTATTGATTGCCTCGATCGCTGTGGCCATGCTGGTGCTGACGCCCGTTTGGGCGGTTCGATATTATCGAACTCCTTTCCTGGGGATGCTGCTCGAGCCGAACGGGGTGGTCAGCAAGATTTCGGGGGAGGGTTGGCCGGCCCGTCAGGCGGGAGCCGAATGGCCGGACCGTTTGATCAGCATCAACGGTCATCTCCTGGCATTTGACGACCGGCCCGATCACTGGCTGGCCGAAGGTGACTACCGGCCGGTGGAACTGGTCTTCGAGCAGCACAACATGGGGCGCTATTACCTGATAGTGACGCCCATTCCCATGCCGCGCAGCAATTTCATCGAGTTGTTTGTCGTTCCCTATCTGGTTGGGTTGATTTTCCAGGGGATCGGCATTTGGGCGTACAGTCTGCGCCGCGATCTGCGTTCCAGCCGGGCGCTGCTGGTGTTCACCTCGGCGGTCAGCATCACGACGACCACATTCTTCGATATGAATACCACCCATCATGTGGTGACCATGTGGTCGGTCAGTCTTCCGATCGCCGCGACGGCACTGATCTACCTGGCGCTGGTGTTCCCGCGCGAAGTCTATCTGGTGCAGCGCTGGCCGTGGGCGCGTTTTCTCCCGTGGTTCCTCTGCCTGGGCATTGTCATCCCGGCCTGGCGGGAAGTGACGGCGCCCTCCTCGGCGCTGGCGTACATCACGGTCTGGCAGGCCAGTTATGCCTACATGGCGCTGGGCATCTCGACCTTTCTGTTCATGCTCGTCTGGCACATCCTGCGCAGCGATTCGGCCATTGTGCGTCAGCAGAGCCGCGTCATCGTCTTCGGCGCGGCGCTGGCCTTCGCGCCGATGATGATCTTCTACCTCCTGCCGACCGCTTTCGGCAGCAGCCCGCAGGAATTTCGGGCGGCAATTTATTTTCCTCTCCTCATCTTGCTGCCGCTCTCCATCACCTACGCCATCCTGCGTTACCGCCTGCTCGATGTGGATCGCGTCTTGGGAAAGGCGCTCACCTATGCCATGACGACCGCGGCGGCCCTGGCTGCCTTCTATGGTCTGATTGCCGTCCTCTCCTATGCCTTGCGGCGCAATGTGCAGGCCGACAATCCCTGGCTGATTGCGCTCTATCTGCTCTTGCTGGTCTTTGGGCTGATGCCGCTGCGCAATCTTGTCCAGCGGTTGATCGACCGCCTGTTCTACCGTTCACCGGCGGATTATCAGCGTGTCCTCAACAACCTGGCTGCCGGCCTCGTCATCACCCCCGACATCGAGCGGACCGTTGAACTCCTGCAGAAGCAGATCGGCTTGGCGCTGGCGCCGGAGGATTTCGTCATTTACCTCTATGACGATGACCGGGCGCTCTACCTTGCCAGTTCGCGCCTGGAGCGGGAGTGGCCTTCGTTCCAGACCGATGACCCCCTTGTCCGTCTGCTGCGCCAGGCCAAAGCCGCGCTTTGGTTTCCTCCCGAGGCGGATCTGCCCCCCGATCTGGCCGTCTCCGACGACTTTCGCCGCCTGCGCTGCCGAACTTTTGTGCCGCTGTGTTACGAAGGCAGCCTGATCGGTTTCATGGCTTTGGGAATGCGCCGCTCCGGTGATCCTTACAGTCAGGACGATTTGAACTTCCTGACGACGGTCGGCGGGCAATCCACGCTGGCGCTCGAAAACGCCCGCCTGTTTGCCAACCTGCGCCGCACCCTCGACCAGACCCTCGAAATGAAGAATTTGATGGACGACATCTTTGCCTCCATCGCCACCGGCGTCATCACGACCGACATCCAGCGTCAGGTGACGCTCTTCAACCGGGCTGCCGAGCGTATTCTGGGCGTTTCTATCGATCAGGTGATCGGCAAGCGGCTGCCGCAAATCTGCGAGGAACTCGAACAGGCAGCCAGCAGTGCCGTCGAGCGCGGCGAAGTCACCCTCGGCCGCGACGTGGCCGCCCGCCTGCCCTCGCGCGGTGACCTCTATCTGCGCCTGTCCTGTTCTCCGCTGCGGGACGCTTACTTGGGCACCAAAGGCGCCACGATTGTCCTGGAGGATCTTACCGAGCGTCGTCGGCTGGAGGCCGAACAGGAGCGCATCCGCCAGACCTTTGGCCGGGTCGTGGCGCCGCGCGTCCGCGACCGTTTGCTCTCCGATCCCAGCCACCTGCGCCTCGACGGCACGCGCCAACAGGTAACCGTCCTTTTCGCCGATCTGAAAGGGTTCACCGGTTTCAGCGAGGTCCATGATCCCGAACTGATCTTCCGGGTGCTGAACGATTACCTCTCCCTGGCGGCACAGGCCATTCTCGAGGAGGAAGGCACGCTGGATAAGTTCATGGGTGATGCAGTCATGGCGCTCTGGAATGTGCCCGATCCTCAGGAGGATCATGCCCTGCGCGCCGTGCGCGCTGCCTTCGGAATCATGGAACGCGCCCGCCAGGCGCATCTGCGTCTGAGGGACCCTTCTCACCATTTGCTGTTCCGCATCGGCGTGACCACCGGGGAGGCCATGGTGGGCAACGTCGGCACGCGCGAACTGTTCAATTACACCGCGATTGGCGACATCGTCAACCTGGCGCAGCGGCTGGAGACGACGGCGCGGCCGGGCCAGATCCTCATCGATCATGCCACCTTTGCGCTGGCCGGAAACCACGTGATCGCCGCGCCCATGGAACCGGTCCAGGTGCGGGGCCGCACCCAGCCGGTGATTGTCTATGCCCTGGAACGATTGAAATAGGCCGCAGTGCCGGAGCGAGAAAGACCGCCAGAGTGGAGGAACATCCATGTTGAAGCGCTATCATCGCCTCATCACCGAACGGGCGCTGGGGGCGGTCTTCGGGCCGCAGGCGCTGGAAGAGATCATCGCCGCCAATTTACACCAGGACCACCTTTTGACGGGGCAGATCGGCCATCCTGAATTCCATTTCGATGAAAATGCGTTTGCTGCCGGCCTGGCCTATATGGAGGCCCAGCGCGGCCGAATTGGGGAGGCCCTGATGGCCGGCCGCCCGCGGCCAGCGCGGCGCGCCTTTGGACGCCTGGTCCATGCCGCCCAGGATTTTTATGCGCATAGCAATTATGTTCGCTTGTGGCTGGCGCGCCATCCTGACGGTCGGCCTCCGTCGGCGGAGAGGATCGAGCCGTGCGACCCCGACCTGTTGACCAGCCCCGAATTGCGTTCCGGCCGGCTGTATTACCCTCTCGAAGTGTTGAGTTTCATCCCGTTTTCCCGCGCCTGGGCGATGGCGCGCCTGCCGCGCGACTCGCACGCCTGGATGAATCTGGACACCCCTGAGTGCGGCCCCCTCTTTGACTATGCGGTCGAGGCGGCGGTCAAACGCACCCGCCTCGAGTACGATCGGACGGTGGACGGCCTGTCGCCTGAGGAGATGCACCTGTTCGTCCATTCCCTCACTCCCTGAAACAGGCAGGCCTCGCGGTATAATGGTTCTCATGGACACAAAAACCAAACTGGAAACTGCCCTGAAAGAAGCCATGAAATCCGGCGACGAGGTCCGCAAGCGCACCATCCGCATGGCGCTGGCAGCCATCAAACAGGCCGAAATCGACCGCCGGACGGCGCTGGACGAGGCGGCGGTGATCGCCCTGCTCCAGAAGGAAATCAAGTTGCGCAAGGAGGCGCTGGAGGAGGCCCGCACCGCCAATCGTTCGGATTTGGCTGCCGCGGCCGAGGCCGAACTGGCCGTGGTCGGCGAGTTCCTGCCCGAGGGGTTGAGCGAGCAGGAACTGCGTTCGTTGGTCGAGGCGGCCATCGCCGAGACGGGCGCGGCTTCGCCGGCCGACATGGGCAAGGTCATGAAAGCGCTCATGCCGCGCCTGGCCGGGCGCGCCCCCGGCGACCAGGTCAGCGCCCTCGTCCGGCAGTTGCTGCAAAAGTAGGCCCATCCCCTTGGCGATGAACCGATCCCGCGCCGCGCGGCGAGTCTCTGCTTTCTCGATCCTGATTCTGGTCTGCGTCAGTATTCTGTCGTACGTGGTCCTGATCCAGCCGTGGTCATTGCGCCAGGATCAAGCGCCGATTATGGAGAACGAGGTCGCCGTTCAGGATTTGCGCGCCCCTTACGATTTTCAGTACATCAGCGAGGTGCGCACCGAGCAGGCCCGTCTGGCGGCGGAGCGGGCTGTCCAGCCGGTTTACGCGCCGCCCGATCCGCGTCTGGCCCGCCAACAGTTCGACCTGCTCGATTCGGCGTTGAGGAATGTGACCCTCATTCGGGCCGACCAGAATTTGAGCATCGAAGAAAAGAAGGCGGCGCTGGAGACCATCGAGGCGCTCGATTTGCGCCCCGAGTCGGTGGACTTGCTCCTGCGCCTGTCGACGACGCGCTGGGAGAAGGTGCGCACGACCGCCCTCGCCGTCCTGGAACAAGCCATGCGCAGTCCGATTCGCAGCGAGGAGTTGGAGATCGTTCGCCAGGGACTGCCGGTGCTCGTCAGCCCCAGCCTCGGCCTGACGCAGACCGAGATCGATCTGGTCGTCGAACTGGCCGCGCCGCTGATCGTCCCGAACAGTTTCTACAGCCCCGAATTGACCGAAGCGGCCCGTCGGGCGGCCCGCCAGGCCGTCGAGCCGGTCGTTCAATCCTATAAGCAGGGTCAGACGATCGTTTCGAGCGGCGAGATTGTCACCGCCGCCCATTATGAAGCCCTGGTGGAATGCGGTCTGGTCACCTCGGCCGAGCCGACCAAACGCTATGCCGGGGCGGCTGCGGTGGTGGCGGCAGCGGTGCTCTTCACCGTTCTCTACTTCATGCGTCGTCGAACGCCGCCGCTCCAAGATTTGCGCGGCCTGCTCCTGTTTTCGGCCGTCCTGCTGGTCTTTTTGGTGGGTGCGCGGGTGATCTTGCCCAATCGCAGCGTCTTGCCGTACCTTTACCCCGTCCCGGCCTTCGGCCTGCTCGTCTCTGTCCTCTTCGGCATGGAGAGCGGCATGGTCTTCAGCCTGCTGATGAGTATGCTGGTGGCCTATGGCATGCCCGATGACATGTGGCTGCTGCCCTACTATCTCTTGAGCAGCCTGTGCGGCGTGCTGGCGCTTGGTCGTGCCCGCCGCCTGGGGCAATTCCTCTACGCCACCGCCGCGATCGCCGGCTCTGGCATGGTCTTGATCATGGCGTACCGCTATCCGTTTACCGACATCGACTGGGTGGGCATCCTGACCTTGCTCGGCGCGGCGATTTTTTGCGGGGTGGCTTCTGCCAGCCTGACCCTCCCGCTCCAGTACATCCTTTCCCAGTTTCTAGGCTTGACCACTGCTCTTCAACTGCTGGAGGTCTCGCGGCCCGATTCGCCGCTGCTCAAATATTTCTTGCAGCGCGCCCCCGGCACCTACCAGCACAGTCTGCAGGTGGCCAATCTGGCCGAGCAGGCGGCCGAACGAATCGGAGCCGACGGCCTGTTGACGCGCGTGGCGGCTCTCTTCCATGATGTCGGCAAGGCGGCCAACCCGCTCTTCTTCGTCGAGAACCAGCCTCCCGATCGGATCGATTCGCACGATGAGATGAACCCGGTCGAGGCCGCTGCTCACATCATCCGCCATGTGGAAGACGGCCTCAAACTGGCCCGCAAATATCGTCTGCCGCGCCGCCTGCTCGATTTCATTTCCGAGCACCATGGGACGCTGGTGGCCCGTTATCAATACAATCGGGCGGTCGAAGCGGCTGGCGGTGACGCCTCCAAAGTGGACATTGACCGCTTCCGCTATCCCGGCCCGACGCCGCGCTCGCGCGAGACGGCCATCCTGATGCTGGCCGACGGAGTCGAGGCGCGGGCCCGCGCCGAGCGTCCGCAAAGCGACGATGAAATGTACGCCATGGTGCGCAACGTCATTGCCAGCGTCCAGAAAGACGGCCAACTCGACCATGCGCCGCTCACCCAGAAAGACATGTGGGATATTACCGAGTCCTTTGTCGCCACCCTGCGGGTCGCCTACCATCCTCGCCTCGAATATCCCAAGGACCAGCCTGCTGCTGCCGAGACGCCAACCCGGGCCCACTCCAGGAGCCGCAAATGATCTTTCTCGATCTGCGTTCTGGGGAGACTTCGCTCCCCGATCCTGCTCTGCTCGAACGGGCGGCGCAGGCGACCCTCGACCTGCAGGCTGCCCTGGATGCCGACCTGACCCTCGTCCTCACCGAGGATGAGCAGGTGCGGGAACTCAACCGCCTCTACCGCGGCGTCGACGCGTCCACCGATGTGCTTGCCTTCCCGGCGGGCGAACCGGACCCCGAAACCGGTCGCCTCTATCTGGGCGACGTCATCCTCTCGGTGCAGCGCGCCGCCTCCCAGGCTGCTGCTGGCGGGCATTCGCTGGAGGCCGAATTGCAGTTGCTGGTCGTGCATGGCGTCCTGCATCTCCTCGGCCACGATCATGCCGGCGGCGAAGACAAAGCCCGCATGTGGGCAGCCCAGTCCGAGGTCCTCGAGCATCTGGGTATTTCTCCTGCCATCGTTCATGAATAAATTCACTTATTTCTTCGTCTCCCGCTATCGGGCTTTTGGCCATGCGTTTCGAGGATGGTGGTACGTCATCCGTACCCAGCGCAACGCCTGGATCCACGCCCTGGCCACCACCCTGGTCGTTTTGCTGGCTTTCTGGCTGCGGCTGCCGGCGCGAGACTGGGCCGTTCTGTTCGTGACCATCGCCCTGGTCTGGACGTCGGAATTCATCAACACGGCCCTGGAAGCGGTGGTCGATCTGGCCAGCCCGCGGCATCATCCGCTTGCCAGGGTCGGCAAAGACGTCGGCGCGGCGGCGGTGTTGATTGCTGCCCTGACCTCGATCCTGGTTGGGGTGCTGATCCTCGGCCCGCCGTTGTGGGCGCGCTTGTTCCCCGCTCTCTGATTTTTCTCTCAAACCGTTTCTATGACCCTTTCCTTTCGTTTCGGCACGGTCGGTTCGCCGCTGGCGACTCCGCCCCGGCCCGGCGGGACGGTCGGCGGGGTCCGTTACGCTGCCTCGCTCGGGCTGGATGCCCTTGAACTGGCCTGGGTGCAGGGGGTGCGCCTCGGCGAGGCGGCCTGCGCGGCGATCCGGGCGGCCGCGCAGCAATGCGGCGTGGCGCTGTCGGTTCACGCCCCGTATTACATCAACCTGAATGCGGACGAGGAAAAGTGGCCGCGCCTGCGCAAGTACTTGATGGACGCGGCCCATTACGGCAATCTGGCCGGCGCGACCGACATTGTCTTCCACCCTGGCACGTACTTTGGCCGCCCGGCCTCCGAAGTGCTGGGGCGTGTCCTGCCGCGCTTACAGGCTTGCGTGGACGAACTGCGCGCCGCCGGCAATCCGGTGATTCTGCGCCCCGAAACGAGCGGCAAGGCGGCGATGCTCGGCTCGCTGGAGGATGTCCTCGAACTGGCCAAAATCCCCGGGGTGGTTCCCTGCCTCGATTTCGCCCATTTGCACGCCCGCCTGGGTGACGGCTCGATGAACACTTACGAAGAATGGATGGATGCGCTCGACCGGTATCGGGCGGCTCTTGGCAGCCAGGCGCTGAAGAGTCTTCATATTCACCTCTCCGGCATTGACTACGGCCCAAAGGGCGAGAAGAACCACCTCGTTTTGGAAGAAGCCGATCTGAACTTCCGCGATCTGATGCGCGCCTTGCACGATTCTGGCGCCAGGGGCCGGATGTTGAGCGAAAGCCCCATTCTGGAGGAAGACGCCCTCAAATTGCGGGCCTTGTGGTGCGAAATCAGCGGGGAGGCAGAAGTTCCCTGAGCGACAACCGGAACGGGTTGTTTTTGGGTGAACGGAGGGTAGTCGGCCTCTGTCTCGCGGAAGCGGTCGTTGGGGTGTGGCGGGCACGTCCTTCGGGCTTTCGGGCTGCTGCGGGGCTGGAAACGAAAACGCCCCGGAGGGCGTTTCTGGTGGGGGTGCCTAGTTCATCGCCGGCCGGAACTTGTAGCCATAGATGAGCATGCCTCTTTCGTCGCCGTCCTGGCGCAGGCGGCGGGTGACCATTTCGACCGGCATGCCGATCTCGACCGGGGTATCGCCCAGATCGGTCAATTGGGCGGTCACCAGCGGCCCCTCGTCCAGTTTCACCAGGGCGACGGTGTAAGGCGCTTTGTCTTCAAAGCCGGCCGGAGCTTCATAGATCGTGGTGTACGAATAGACCTCCCCTCGACCGCTAAATGTGTAGGGCGTGTTGGCCTCGCCGCCGCAGTTCGGGCAGACATCGCGAGGCGGGAAGATTTTGACCTGGCAATGCGGGCAGATTTCGCCAACCAGACTATACCGTTGTTGTTTGAGACGCCAATGGCGGGGAATTTCCATGTTTCACTCCTTTTTCGACCTAATCAAGTCCAATTTTACGAAACAGGGCTATCAGGAACTATCAGGCTGTTGGGGCGATCCTGTTCAACTGGCTACCGTTAGGACATGCGTGACGGCCGTGGCCGCCGGGCCGCCCAGCGCCTGGATGAGAGCGCAGCGGGCTTTGGGGATCTGATTGGGGCCGGCCTGACCGCGCAATTGAAGAGTGGCCTCGACCGCCTGGTAGACGCCGGTCGCGCCGCCGGGGTTGCCGCGCGCTTTCAGTCCGCCCATTGTTGCGCAGGGGATTTTGCCCTGCAGGCCGATTGCCCCCTCGGCGGCCAGTTTCCAGCCCTGGCCGCGGGCGGCGAATCCGGCCGCTTCGAGAGAAAGCGCCGCGTAGATCGAGTAGGCATCGTAATATTCGAACAGGTCAATTTGCTCGCGACTCAGGCCGGCCTTTTTGAGGGCTTGTTCGACCGAGGCCTGGGCGGCGGCGAACCACAGCGGTTCGGGGCGGTTGTGCAGGCCAAGGGTATCTGAAACCGAGGCCGAAGCGGCGATTCGCACCAGGGGGTGGGCAAAATCCTTGGGGAGTAGATTGGGACGAGTCAGAATCAGGGCGGCGGCGCCGTCGGCGTTCGGGGCAATATCGAACAGGGTGAGCGGCTCGCTGACCATCTCGGCTTTTTGATAGGCCTCTCGCGAAAGCGGCTTGCGGTACATGGCGTTTGGGTTGCCTGCCCCATTGGCATGGGCGGTCAGGACGAATTCGGCCAGGCCGTTGGGAGGCAGGTCAAATTCGTGTTGGTAGCGGCGCATCAACAGGGCGGCTTGTGAGGTGGGAGTCAGTCCATGAATGGCCTCGAAGTCGCTGTCGGTGGTCGTTGCCAGGGCGGCTTCAATTTCCGGCCCGATCACGTCGGTGTATTTTTCGACGCCGACCACCAGGGCCACGTCCACCAGGCCGCTGGCAACGGCCAGGTAACCCTGACGGAGAGCCGCCGCGCCCGAAGCGCCTGCCGCCTCGAGCGTCTCGGCTTCGATGCCGACCAGGCCGCTGAAGTCGGCCAGCAGCGTTCCCAGGTGGGCCTGACGCGAAAGATTGGCAGCCAGCATGTTGCCGGCGTAGAGCGCCTGAGGGCGGAGTCCGCCTGAGTCTTTGATCGCAGCCAGAATGGCTCGAACGGCCAGCGAACGAAGGGAAATGTCCCAAAATTCACCAACCCGCGTCTGGCCGATTCCGGCAATGACGACATCAGTCATGATTCACCTCTCCGCCTTCATTTCATTCTGATCTTGCCGCGGTAACGGGCATAGGTGGCGTAATCGATCTCGGTGCGGCGGGCAATGTAGTCTTGCGTTTTGAGGGCTTTGTCGCGCCGTTCGAGCAGTTTGTCGGTGACGACGATATCGAAGGCGTCGGATCCGGCCCCGGAGCCGAACGAGACGACCAGGATGCGGTCGCCGGGCCGAGCGATATCCAGAATGGCAGTCAGGCCCAGGATGGCCGCGCCGGCGTAGGTGTTGCCGATCACGGGCGAGAGCAGGCCGGGGGTAATTTGTTCCGGCGAGAAGCCCAGCATCTGAGCCACTTTTTGGGGGAATTTGGTGTTCGGCTGATGGAAGACTGCCCAGGTGTAGTCCTTGGCGCTCGTCCCACTGGATTCCAGCATGGCTTTGCCGGCCTCCAGGATGTGATGAAAGTAAGCCGGGTCGCCGGTGAAACGCTGGCCATGTTCAGGATAAATCTGATATTCGCGCCGCCAGAAGTCGGGCGTGTCGGTGACGAACGAGTAGGAGGCGTTGATTACGGCCAGGCTTTCGTCGGCCGGCCCAATGATGAAAGCGGCGCCGCCGGCAGCGGCGGTGTATTCCAGGGCGTCGCCGGGCTTGCCCTGGGCGGTATCGATGCCGATGGCCACGGCGTATTTGGCCATTGACGAACCGACCAACCCCATTGCCATGACCATGGCTTCTGTGCCGGCTTTGCAGGCGAATTCCATGTCGGCAGCCTGGACGTGGGGGGCGGCCCCGATGGCCTCGGCAATGATCGTCGAACTGGGCTTGACCGCATAGGGGTGCGATTCGGAGCCGATCCACACTGCTCGAATCTCGGCCGGATCGATTTCGGCCCGTTTCATGGCATTGCGGGCTGCTTCGATAGACATGGTG
This sequence comes from uncultured Anaerolineales bacterium, assembly GCA_937960595.1. GTDB lineage: Bacteria > Chloroflexota > Anaerolineae > Anaerolineales > Villigracilaceae > JAFGSI01. The sequence goes on from CALGPL010000011.1 coordinate 70,841, forward strand.
ATCACGTCTTCATCCAACCCTGGAACGGCTTTTTCTTTGATCGGCAAGCCGGCCGACCGTTCCCCGGCCCACATGCGGTCAACTTCTTTGGCCGGCAGGCGGTAGCGCGGCACGTAGGCTCCATAGCCGACGATTCCTACTGGTCGGGATGGTTTGAGCAGCGTTTTGTTTTCGGTCATGATGTTTTCTCCTGCGCGAATGTCTACTGATATTCGATTTGGCGCGCTTGTTTTGCGCATAGTCTTAGGGTGATGTCGATTTTTTGTTCGGGGCAAATCATCGAGATGGAATGCCCCAGTTCGTCAATGCCTTCGACGCGATACATGCCAGACTCGAGTCTCTCGTAGCGGAAGAACCAGCCGTCCAGCAAGCCGTCGATGGGGTATTTGGATTTCAGTGCCATCGGAAGCGCCATTTTATTTCTCCCATGATTTGAGAATTTCCTCGGCTCGGTCGATGCGTACGGTCTTTTCGGCCACCAGTTGGGCGGCGAGTTTTTCGATCTGTTCGCCCACCGCGCCGGCAGCGATGGCCACCTGGCGGGCATGCAGCGACATGTGGCCACGCTGGATGCCCTCCGTCGCCAGCGCCCGCAGGGCAGCCAGGTTCTGCGCCAGTCCAACCGAGACGATGATGCCGGCCAGTTCGGCGGCGGTGCGGACGCCCATCAACTTGAGGGCGGCTTTGGCGGCCGGATGAACCTTGGTAGCCCCGCCAACGATGCCGACTGCCATCGGCATTTCGAGGGTGCCGGTCAGGCTGCCGTCGGCGTTTTTGCCCCAGGTTGAGAGGGAGGTATAACGCCCGGAACGAGCCGCGTAGGCGTGAGCGCCGGCCTCGATGGCGCGCCAGTCGTTGCCGGTGGCGATGACCACCGCATCCACGCCGTTCATGATGCCCTTGTTGTGGGTCGCAGCGCGGTAGGGGTCGGCGGCGGCGAAGGCCCAAGCGGCGATGATCCCGTCTCGAACTTGCTCGCCGGAAAAGTCGCCGAAGGCCAGTTCTTTGACCGGGATGGTGCAGCGGGCGCGCGCCAGTCGCCGGTCGGCCAGGTTGGAGAGGATGCGCAGGTGGACGCGTCCGCCGGTGATGGCTTCTATTTGAGGCGCCAGGCGTTCGCAGGCCGTGTTGACTGCGTTGGCGCCCATCGCGTCGCGGACATCGTAGATCAAATGGACGACCAGGAAGGGGCCGATCGGGGAATCGGGGATGACGCGCACCTCGAGATCGCGCCCCCCGCCGCCGAGTTTCTTCAGAAGTGGGTCGATTTCATCGGCTTCGGCCAGCAGGTCGGCGCGCCGTTCCAAGAGCGCCAGTCGGGCGGCGTGCACGTCGTCCAGGTCGAGGACTTGCATCTGGCCGATCATTTCGGGCGCGGAGGTGGTCGTAAAAAAGCCGCCGCCTGCCCGCGCCAGTTTGGCCATGAAGGAGGCCCCGGCCACCACCGACGGCTCCTCGATGGCCATCGGCACCAGGACCTCGCGCCCGTCAACGATGAAGTTCAGCCCGATGCCGATGGGCAGGCCGAAAATCCCGACGGCGTTCTCGACCATATGGTCGGCTTGCTCCACCGAGAGGCCGGCCCTCTGCAGGGCGGTCAGTTCCTCGATCGGCAGGTTGGCGGCCTCGGCCAGTTTTTCCAGCCGCGCCTCGAGGGGGAGGTTATAGAAGCCTTGGATCCGCGAAGTCGTCATGTCTGTTTCGATGATCCTCTAGAGGTTATTTTATGGGGCCTTGCTGGCAAAACCTATCAAGTTTGAGAAAGAACGACAGGCGCAAAATTGTATTTTCGAGACGCGATCACGTGGTCTCAGGAGTTGTTAGCAGGATGGCTCTGGAGTACAATTTCTAGGAGTTGGATTCGGCTTTTGCGTGCCCCTCGGGACCCCTAACTTGCCCGAAAATGGATATATGGGGTACAATTATCCAAATTGAGGTGTCCGGATGCTCCTGACGCGGGAACAATTGCAAGAGCGCTTGATCGCCTTGCATAAAGCCAGCCTCGAACTCATCAAGATCAAGGAAGTCAGTCTCGAGACGTTGCTGGAACGGATCGCTGCACTGGCCTGTGAGCAGGCCGGGGCGCGTTATGCTGCCCTGGGGGTGCTCGATGGAGAGGGCCGGCTCAAACAGTTCATCACGGTCGGCATGACGCCGGAGGAGATCAAGCGCATTCCGCATCCGCCGCGCGGCCGGGGGCTGATCGGCGCCTTGATGCACAGCGCCGAGAACATCCGCCTGCCAGAAATCAAGGAAGATCCCCGCAGTGTGGGTTTCCCCGCCGGCCATCCGGAAATGCATTCTTTTCTTGGCGTGCCGATCCGTCTGGGGGACAAGCAACTGGGTCAAATCTATCTGACCGAGAAACAGGATGGTCTCGAGTTCACCCCCGACGACGAGAAGATCATCGAAATGCTGGCAGCCTATGCCGGCATTGCGATTCAAAATGCACGCCTGTATGCCGAACTGCAGCAGCGTGATCGCAGCCTGACCCGCCGGACGAACGAATTGGCCCTGCTCAATCATATCGGCCGCGCCCTGGCCGACTCGCTCGAACTGGACGAGATCCTCGACATGACGCTCTCCCAGTTGCTCATTCACTTCAAAGTAGAGGCGGGCGAGATCTTTCTGCTCGAAGAAGACGGCCAGACGCTGCGCCTGGTTCTGCACCGCGGCGAGGCGGCCGAGGCTTTCTGGACCCGCAACCGTTTCAAGATGGGGGAGGGCGGGGTCGGCGAGGCGGCGGCGACGCGCCAGCCGGTAATCGTCACCGATCTGGAGCGCAGTGAACGTTTTGCCCGTCAGGCCGTGGCAGAGGCCGGTTTCCGCCAGATTGCCTGCATTCCTCTGATCGGGCGCGGCGAACTGGCCGGTGTGCTGACGATTGCCACCCGCAGCGACAAGCCGCTCGAGGAAAACGAGATCCAGTTGCTGCTCTCGGTTGCCGCGGCGGCCGGGACGGCCATCGAGAATGCCCGTCTGCACATCAACGCCCGCCGCCTGGCGGTGCTGGAGGAGCGTCAGCGCATCGGCATGGATTTGCATGACGGCGTGATCCAGTCGATCTATGGGGCCGGGCTGGCGCTCGAAAATGCCCGTCTGGCGCTGCGCGAAAACGCAGACGAGGCCGAGGCGCGCATCCGTAAAGTGATCGAAGACCTCAACCGCACGATTGCCGACATCCGCGCTTATATTCTGGATTTGCGGCCGCGCCAGTTGGGCGGCGAGAACCTGATCGAGGGGTTGCAGCGTTTGCTGGCCGAGTTCCGGCAGAACACGCAGGCCCAGGCGGTCTTGACCGGTCCGCGTCCCAACCAGTTACGGGATTTACCATTGAGTCACATGGACGCCCTCTTTCATATCTGTCAGGAGGCGCTGGCCAATGCCGCCAAACATGCGCGTCCCCGCCGCGTCTCGGTGGATCTGTGGCTGACCTCTGACCGGGTGCTGCTCGAGATTCGCGATGACGGCAAAGGCTTCGATGTGGCCAAGGCGCGCAAGACGGTTGGCCACGGCTTGTCCAATATGCTGTCGCGGGTTCATAGTGTGGGGGGCGATCTGGAGATCACTTCGGGCCTCGGAGAGGGGACGACCATTCTTGCTTGGGTACCGCGCGCACCCGGCCCGCGCAGCGCTTGATTCTCCCCAAAAGCGCCAGCCGAAACGCCGGTTCGTGAGTTTCACGCTCGGCTGAATGCCTGTGTTGATGAGCAAACAATTTTTAAGTTTTACCCCCCAGATATTGGTTGATAACCGAGCAAAGGCAATCCCCTCCCATAGATGGGACTATGTTGACTCGTCGCCGGCATGGATGGGGGGTGGAGGAATGGCAGGCTTTTTTCGCGTCCCGAAAATCTTACCGCCTTTTCTTAAGGTAATCGGCGTCTTAAAAATCAAAAATATTTTAGGATAGCGTAGGTTTGTCGTATTGGAAATTGGGGGGTCTTTCTGCTAAAATAGGGACAACGTGAATGGGTAGTAGGCACTACCCCCTCCCAAAGTAAGTCGGTACTCAATCTATTTCTTTGATCGGTGGGCCCACTGCATTTGCAGTGGGTTTGCATCCCTGTGTCTCGTTGCAGGAATCATAGCGGTTTTGGAGGAAGAGATGAACGCCGAACATGCCTGGCAGTCTGTGCTTGGCCAGTTGCAGATGGAAATGCCGCGTGCATCCTATGATACCTGGGTGCGTGATACAAGAGTGCTTTCTTATGAGGACGGTGTTTTCACCGTAGGCGTGCGCAATGCTTATGCCCGCGATTGGTTAGACAGCCGTCTATCCAGCACCGTGACCCGCTTGCTGGTGGGGATCGTCAACCGCGAAGTCGAGGTCCGATTCGTCGTTGCCCCGAATGGACGCGAGGAGACCGAAACGGGGGCGGCTGGCGAGTCTGAGGTGGAGGCCCTCGATTCCTCCGATAGTCTTTTGCCTTCCGTTCACTCTTCTTCCGATTTCCTCAATCCGCGCTACACCTTCGAGAATTTCGTTGTTGGCCCCAATAACCGTCTGGCGCATGCCGCCTCCCTGGCGGTCGCCGAGAACCCGGCCAACGCTTACAATCCGCTCTTTCTCTACGGCGGAGTCGGGCTGGGCAAGACCCATCTCTTGCATGCCATCGGCAATGCCTGCCATGCGCGCGGCCTGCATGTCCGCTACGTTTCGTCCGAAGAGTTCACCAACGATCTGATCAATGCTATTCGCACGCATACCACGCCGGCATTCCGCGAAAAGTACCGCGCCGTTGACGTGCTGCTTATTGACGATATTCAATTCATTGCCGGCAAGGAAGCCACCCAGGAAGAATTCTTCCACACATTCAACTGCCTGCATGGGCAGAACAAGCAGATTATCATCTCGTCCGACCGACCCCCCAAATCCCTGGTCACACTCGAGGAACGCCTGCGTTCGCGGTTCGAGTGGGGCCTGACGGCCGATATTCAACTCCCCGATCTGGAGACGCGCCTGGCCATCTTGCGGGCCAAGGCCGAGAAATTCGGCCGCGCCATCCCGCCCGAAATCATGGATCTGATTGCCCGCCGCGTCCAGTCCAACATCCGTGAATTGGAGGGCGCCCTCAATCGCATCATCGCTTTCGCCGACCTGAGTGGCCTGGCTCTCACCCCCCAACTGGCCGAGGTGGCGCTGGCCGATCTGCTGCCGCAGCGCGGCGATGTCAAGCCCGATGCCGTTGTGGACGTGGTCGCACGCGCTTTCAACCTCTCGGTCGAGCGGCTGCTCTCCGCCGAGCGTTCGCGGGATGTGGCCCTGCCGCGCCAGATTGCCATGTACCTGTTGCGCGAGAGCAACATCTCTCTGCCGCAGATTGGGCAAGTCCTGGGCGGGCGCGACCACACTACTGTAATGTATGCCTGCGAAAAGGTGGCCGACCTGCTCGAACGCGACGACCGCCTGCGCCGCCAGGTGGTCCAGATCCGACAGCAATTGTACGGCGGAGCGACCGCCGCCGCTTGAGTTGCGACCTTTCTCTGTGGGTGTTTGGCTCAGTCAGCCGTCCCGGTTCAGGCCGGGACGGCGCGCGTCGGGGACAAGTCGCCGCTCATTCGACGAACTCGCCGCCGCTAATCTGGCGGTCAATCACCCGGCGCGGCTCATCGAACTTGAAGACGACCTCGATCGGCTGGAAGCAGCGCCCGCTGCCGATCAACACCTTGCGGCAAAGGTAAAAGGGCTGATCGTTGGCGTCGTATTCCAGGCTGGGATCGTTGTAGATGTCCACCTGGCCGTGAATGACCTCCCCGCAGCGTTTGCAGCGGACGGAGAAATTGTAGAATCTACCTTTGGGGGCAGGGGCAAAGGCTCGAGCAAGTTTCTGAAAGAAGTTCATGGACGCTTCCTTGGAAGAGGTGGGACAAGTATAGCCCAATGTGCTTCAAGGCGCAATCTTGGGCGCAGAAAGGGCTCGCAGAAAAATGTAGCACAAACGAAGAGTTGTCCTACAGAACCATGCCGCCGAGGCCACAGGTCGGAGGAGCGGCCTGACCGGCGCGAAAATTGTGGTATACTTGCGCCGCTTCCGCAGGAAGCATCATCTTGCCTGGGACGGGCATCGAGCGTCCCTGAGCGGGAAAGCGATCCCGCTAAACCCATCCCGTCCCGCGCCGTCCTTGCGGCGCTGGAGGACGGGGCAGAAGGAGAAAAAGATGGCAGTTGTTTCTATGAAGGCGCTGCTCGAGAGCGGCGTCCACTTTGGGCACCGGACCAACAAATGGAATCCGGGCATGAAACCCTATATTTTCACCGAACGCAACGGCATCCACATCATTGACCTGCAGCAGACGGTCAAGGCGATCAACAATGCCTATAATGTCATCCGCGACACGGTTGCGGGCGGCGGCGTGGTGCTTTTCGTCGGCACCAAACGTCAGGCGCAGGAGACTGTCCGTGACGAGGCGATCCGTTGCGGCATGCCCTACGTCACCGAGCGCTGGCTGGGCGGCATGTTGACCAACTGGCCGACGATGTATCAGCGCATCCAGGAACTGGATCGCCTGGAGAGGTTGCTGTCCAGCGGCGAGGTCGAGAAATTGACCAAGAAGGAAGGCCTGCTCATCCAGCGGGAGGTCAACCGCCTCAATATCCGTCTGGGAGGGGTGCGTTCGATGACCCGTCTGCCCAATTTGCTCTTTGTGGTGGACGTGATGCGCGAGGCGGCGGCGGTGCATGAGGCCAACCTGCTCGACATCCCGGTGGTGGCGCTGGTGGATACCAACTGCGACCCCTCGCATGTGGATTATGTCATCCCCTCCAATGATGACGCCATTCGGGCGATCAAACTACTGGTCGGCAAGATGGCCGACGCCGTGCTTGAGGGCAAAGCAATTCGCAAGGACGAAGAACTGGAGGTGCCTGCCGAAGAGGCTGCCGGCAAGGCGATGATGGTCGGACGCGGCAAGCAGCCGGTCGAGGAAGAGATCGAACTCCAGGACGAGGAACTGCTGGGCGAAGCGACGCTGGCGAAACTAGCCCCGCTCCCCAAAGACGACGAGATTGATATCGAGGATATTGAAGAAGAGGACGAATAATCCATTCGAGGTGCATGTAAATTATGGAAATTACAACCGAAATGATCAAGGAACTGCGCGCCGCCACCAACGCCGGTGTGCTGGATTGCCGCAAGGCGCTGACCGAGGCCAACGGCGACTTTCAGAAGGCAGTGGATTACCTGCGCGAGAAGGGCCTGGCCACCGCAGCCAAACGCGCCGACCGGGTTGCCTCTAACGGCGTGGTGGAATTGTATTCGCACGGCAACGGCCGGGTGGGGGTGATGGTTGAGGTCAACTGCGAGACGGATTTTGTCGCCCGCTCCGAGTCGTTCCGCAAGTTTGCCCACGAGATTGCTTTGCAGATTGCCGCTGCTGCGCCGCGCTACATCCGGCCGGAGGAGATCCCGGCCGAGGAACTTGCCCACGAGACCGAGATTGCCAAGGCGCGCGCCCGCGAAGAGGGCAAGCCCGAGAACATGCTCGACCGCATCGCCGAGGGCCGCGTCGAAAAGTACAAGGATGAAGTTTGCCTGTTGCGCCAGACCTACATCCGCGACGAAAAGACGCCGATCGAGAAACTCCTGCTCGATCAGATTGCCGCGATCGGTGAGAATATCGTCATCCGGCGCTTCGTCCGCTGGGAATTGGGCGAAGTCAGTCAGTAGCCGTCAGAGAGGCCAACCGCAGGGTTGGCCTCTTTTCTCAAAGGAGTTGGGATGAGCGAACTGAAATACAAACGCATCCTCCTGAAATTGAGCGGCGAGTCGCTGGCCGGAGAGGGCGGCTTCGGCATCGATCCGCTCCAGGCCGAGGCGATTGCCGAACGGGTCAAGCGCGTCTATACCCTGGGGGTCGAGGTGGCGATCGTGATCGGGGCGGGCAATCTCTGGCGCGGCAAGCAGGGCCTCGAGCGCGGCATGGACCGCGCTACCGCCGACTACATGGGCATGCTGGCGACGATGATGAACGCTATGGCGCTGATGGATGCCCTGGAACGGGCGGGCGTCTACACCCGCGTCCAGTCGGCGATCGAGATGCGCGCCGTCGCCGAACCGTACATCCGTCGCCGGGCGATCCGCCATCTGGAGAAAAAGCGTGTCGTCATCTTCGGCGCCGGGACCGGCAACCCGTTCTTCTCGACCGATACTGCCGCGGCTCTGCGGGCGGTCGAAGTGGACGCCGACGTGCTCATCAAGGCGACCAAGGTGGACGGCGTCTATGAGGCGGATCCGCACAAAGACCCGGCCGCCCGCAAATTCGACACCCTGAGTTACATCGACGTCCTCAACCGCCGCCTGGAGGTGATGGACAGCACGGCCGTCTCGCTCTGCATGGAGAACAATTTGCCCATCCTGGTGATCAATTTGTGGGATCCGAAAGCGCTCGAACGGGCGCTGCGCGGCGAAAAGGTCGGCACGCTGGTCAGCGGTTGAAACGTAAACCTTTCACGGAACGGGTCCGCCGGTGACGAGACCGGCGTCCCGGCCGTTTAAGTGGCAATTTTTCCGGTTTTAGGGTATCCTTAGGGCAACCTGGCTCATTTCCCGGAGGTTGACGTGATAAACGATATTTTGAAAGAAGCCCAGACTCGCATGCACGCCACCATCCAGAATTTGCAGGATGACCTGGCTGCCATTCGCACCGGACGCGCCAGCCCGGCGCTGGTCGAGAAGTTGCCGGTCGATTATTATGGCACCACCACCCCGTTGATCCAATTGGCTTCCATTTCGGTGCCGGAGCCGCGCCAATTGCTGATCAAGCCGTTTGACCCGGCCGCCTTGCGCAGCATCGAAAAGGCGATCTTGGCCTCGGACCTCGGCCTGACGCCCAACAACGATGGCAAACAGATCCGCCTCAACCTGCCTGCTCTGACCGAGGAGCGCCGCCGTGAACTGGTGCGCGTCGTCCATGCTCGCCTGGAAGATGCGCGGGTCGCCATCCGCAACGTGCGGCGCGACCTGCACAACGACTTGCGCGATTTCGAGCGCGAGAAAATGATCTCCAAGGACGACCTCGAGCGCGGCGAAGAAGAATTGCAGAAAGTGACCGATAAATTCATCGAGGAAGTGAACAAGGTCGGAATGCACAAAGAACAGGAGATCATGGAGATTTAGCCGCCGCGTGCGCGCCGAACGAAGGGCGCCGGTCGGTTTTTCGCCGCCCGTCGGTTGCGGATCTCCTGTCTGCCTTATGACTCCGAGACGTTCCATTCCTCCCCAAAAAATCCCGCGCCATGTTGCCATCATCATGGACGGCAACGGTCGTTGGGCCTTGCAGCGCGGCCTGCCGCGTTTGGCGGGTCACCGCGCCGGCACCGAAAATCTGCGCCGCATCATCACGGCCAGCGTGGAGTTCGGCGTCAAGTATTTGACCATCTATGCTTTTTCGACCGAAAACTGGGGCCGGCCGCGCGAGGAAGTCGAAGGGTTGATGCGCATCCTGGAGGATGTCATCGACCGGGAACTGGACGAGTTGCACCGCGAGGGGGTCCAGTTACGCCACATCGGGCGTCTCGAGCGCCTCGACCCGGCGATTCAGGAGAAGGTCTTGGCGGCGATCGATTTGACTCGCAACAACGAACGGCTGGTGCTGAGTGTGGCTTTCAACTACGGCGGGCGGGATGAAATCGTCTGCGCGATCCAAAAGATGATCCGCGACGGCGTCAGGCCCGAAGAGGTGACCGACGAACTGGTCAGCCGCTATTTGTTCACGGCCGGCGTCCCCGACCCCGATCTGATCATCCGCACTTCGGGTGAACTGCGCGTCTCGAATTTTCTCATCTGGCAGGCGGCCTACTCGGAGTGGTACATTACTCCCATCTATTGGCCCGATTTCGACAAAGAGGAATACCGCAAGGCGCTCGAAGCCTATGCCCGCCGCGACCGCCGTTATGGCGGCCTGTCCGACTCCACCAAGGATTGATCCATGCTGGGAACCCGCGTCATCGCTGCGCTCATTCTAGCCGCAATCGGCATCCCGGCTGTTATCTTGGGGGGCATGCCGTATTTCCTTGTGATCACGCTTTTCCTGTGCCTGGCGGCCTGGGAATATGTCCAGTTGTTCAAGACTGCCGGTTTCCAGGCCTCGTCCCTGTTCGTCGTCGGCGGGACGGCGGCGCTGTTGGTCAGCCGCGCCTATTTTCCGGCCGATGCCGGGGCGGTGCTGGCCATTCTGATCCTGGCCGGCATGGGGTGGCATCTGGTCGCCTATGAAGAAGGCCGCGATCAGGCGGCCACCGACTTCGCCGTGACGCTGGGCGGTTTCCTGTATCTGGGGTGGCTGGGCGCTTATTTGATCGACTTGCGCAATCTGCCGAATGGCATGTGGTGGTTTTGGCTGATCCTGCCCTCCGTCTGGATTGCCGATTCGGCGGCATACTTCATCGGCAAGGCCTTCGGCAAGCAGCCGCTCAGTCCGCGTCTCAGCCCCAAGAAGACCTGGGAGGGGTACTGGGGCGGCGTACTTTTTGGGACCCTCGGCGGGGCGGGGCTGGCCATGCTGTGTCATTGGCTGGGCGGCTTGGACATTCTCTGGTGGAAGGGGGCTGCTGTTGGCCTGATGCTGGCCGTGCTGACCACCCTCGGCGATCTGGGCGAGAGCATGATCAAGCGTCAGGCGGGCGTCAAGGATTCCAGCAACTTGATTCCCGGGCACGGCGGTTTCTTCGACCGCTTTGATACCTGGCTGTGGGGCGGGGTGATCGGCTATTTTCTGATCGTATGGTTCCTGTTATAGACTCGTAAGGAGGCTGATGTGAATTCCGAACCAACACGCAACCTGGCTCTCGAACTGGTGCGCGTGACGGAGGCGGCCGCGCTGGCGGCCGGTCGCCTGATGGGCCGCGGCGACAAGATCGCCGCCGATCGCGCCGCGGTCGAAGCCATGCGAATCGTTTTGAATTCCATTCAGATGAACGCCGTCATTGTCATTGGGGAGGGCGAAAAGGATCAGGCCCCCATGCTGTTCAACGGCGAGCGGGTGGGGACCGGCCAGGGGATGGAGATGGACATCGCCGTCGATCCCATCGACGGGACGCGTCCGGTGGCCAACGGCACTTCGAATGCGATTGCGACGGTCGCGCTGGCCCCGCGCGGCACGATGTTCAACCCCGGTCCATTTCTCTACATGCACAAGATCGCGGTCGGGCCGGAGGCGCGCGGCCAGGTGGATATCGAAGCGCCCGTGGAAGTCAATCTGCGCGCTGTGGCCAAAGCCAAGGGGAAGGAGGTGGAGGATTTGACCCTCGTCATCCTCGACCGGCCGCGGCATGCCGAACTGATCGCCGAGGTGCGCCGCCTCGGGGCGCGCATCCGCCTGCTGGCGGACGGCGATGTGGCCGGCGCCCTGATGACCTGCTGGCCCGATTCGGGTATCGACATGCTCTATGGCATCGGCGGGACGCCGGAGGGGGTGCTGGCGGCCTGCGCTTTGCGGGCAATGGGCGGCGAAATCCAGGGCAAACTCTACGCCCGCAACGAGGACGAACTGCGCCGCGGCCGCGAGATGGGTTACAATTTCCAGAAAGTCCTGACCATGGACGACCTGGTCGCCTCGGACGATGTCTTTTTTGCCGCAACCGGCATCACCAACGGCGAGTTCCTGGACGGCGTCAAATATTTTGGCAATGGCGCCCGCACCGACAGCCTGGTCGTGCGTGGCCTGACCGGGACGGTGCGCGAAATCATCGCCACCCACCGCCTCGAAAAACTCAGCCGTTTGAGCGCCATCAAGTATTGACAGCAATCCGGCTTGCCTATATAATCCCGCCTGCTTTCCTCGCTAGCTCAATCGGCAGAGCGGGCGGCTGTTAACCGCTAGGTTCGAGGTTCAAGTCCTCGGCGAGGAGCCTGGCCCTCTCTGTGAGAGGGCTTTTCATTTTGAGAGTAGCGACTCTGGCGCGGGCATCTGCCGGGCAGGTAGTTGAGAAATTTACTGATCGGCATTTGTCGCCGGTCTATTTCCACCAGTCGGGTTGTTCCCGCCGGGCGGTTTCGAGCAGAAAGGATCGTTGCGTCTCGTTCAGGTCAACGTATTCGCTGTTCTCCCGACAGGTATTCTGATTTTCCACCAGCAGGATGGTGGCATCGCCGCTCAAGATAACGTTATGCCACGTGTTCCTCTTTACATTATATAACTTGCCAGGCTGCATGATCAGGGGCTCAAGGGTAGCGATTCGCGCCGCGTTCCCGCCGATGAATAGGATCGCCTGGCCAGAGAGCAGCACGAAGACCTCGTCGGTTTCACAATGACGTTCCAGAAAACGAACAGCATCGGGTCTTAATTCGTCAATGTATCGCAGGATTGCTACGCGCCAACTGCCGTAATCCACCATCGGCTTGTAGCCGATGCCGGTATATTCGAGGATCTCGATCAGTTCATCGTCCATCCCTGCTCTCCTTTTTCGCCAAGTTCAATTGTCAGTCGGACATGTGCTGGCCAGGCTTTGATTTCCTCGCCGCAGATTCTCGCCTGCGCCGCGCCGGCCGGGACGGAGACGGACTTTCCGTTTACGGTCAGCGAGGCGATTCGGTAGGCGCCGTAATCGAGCCTCTGAGGGTTGATATATTCTACGTCGAGCGCTTTGCCGGCAAAGACGGTCCGTACGGCAAGACGCTCCGCTGCTGCAAACTGAGCGCCGGTCAGTTTGGGAGCCAGGATGAGATCGCCCAGGTCGCCGCGCACCCCAAACGCTTCGGTCAACAACGTGAAGAGGTACCAGGCTGCCGAACCGGTCAGGTAAGGGTATCGGCCTCGGCCGCGCGGGTCAAAGTATTCTGGGACGCCCGGATAGATTCGGCTGCGGGCAAAATCCTGACTTTGACGGTAGATGCCATCCAGAATGCGCCAGCCGGCAGCGCTCATTCCGCGCCGGTAGAGAGCGCAGGCGTACATCACTGCCATATGGCTGAACATTGCGCCGTTCTCTTTGTGGCCAAAGGCAAAGCCAAACATGCGCCCCAGGCGAGGCGGATGGTTGCCGAAATCTGTATTCAAACGATAGCCGCCGACATTCTCATCGTAGAGATAATGATCTGCTGCCCGAACGATTTGCGCTGCCTGTTCGTCGCTGGCGATCCCGCCCATCAACGTAAATACCTGCCCGGTCAGGGTCATACGAACCCCGTCGGGATGCTCTCCTTCGACCCGCCGACCGTCCTCGTCGTAATAACCATTGAACCAGCCGAACCCGGCTTTATCGGTTACCCATTCCTGTTGGCGGATATGCTCTGCCAGCCAATTGGCTTTGCCGATCAAATCGTGGCCCAATTCAACCAGATTGACCGGCCGTTTCTGGCCGCTGATTGCGCCGGCAACGCGGTCAAAATACTCTTGCAGGCGTGCCGTCTTGGCCTCTACCGAGGGGGTCGGTTGGGCTTGAAGGTCGAGCAGAAGGGTCAATTCGTCGGCCAGCAAAGTCTCGCGGACTCCTTTTTCTGCCAGGCGCAGACAGAGTTCACCCAATGTGCGCAGATTGGCGGCATACAGGGCGCTAAAAGCAACGCTCTCGCCTCGACGAGGGGCCATGTCCAGGGCATCGTTCCAATCAGCGCCTTCGAGCAGGATGAGATTGTGCTGGCCAACGTTGTGAAAAGCGGTCAGATGTTGGACAAGCAAGTGCTCAAGGATGGAACCTTGTGCTACTTCCCCGTCGACCGTCCGCAGGCGGGTTCCCATTTCGGGCGACCAATGGGGATTGAGTTTTTGGCAGCGATGAGTCAGATGATCGCTGAAGTAGGTCTGTGGGCGCAGCAGAAAGTCCAGGTTGCCGCTCTGGTCCAGGTGCAATTTGACGGTCAGCAGCGGCCAGGCCCCGTGATCCATCCAGACGCGCGGGATCCCGTTTCGGTCGGCCTTGAACTCGCCCGGGCGGTCACCGATGATTGTGGCATTGCTTCCGTCCATCCGGACGCCGGCGAAATTTTCCAGCAGCATTCTCTCGATGTCGTTGGCTTCGGTCAGGAGCAGAGCCAGAGCGTCTTGCCACAGGTCGCGCCAGCCTCGTCCGCCGCGCCCATAGTCGTGATAGGGCAGGAAGGAGTTGCCCATCATGCGTCTTAATATAGGTTGAACGGTTACCCACCGGAGCCAGCCATCGTAGCGGGCGTTGCCGGAGGTAAAGCGCAATGTTTCGGTCTGTTTTGCCCAGAAAGCCTGCGTCTTTTCCAGCCAGGTATCGAATTGTTGGGTCGAACCGTACAGGTCGATCAGCGTCTCAGGGAGACAGCCATCGTGCAGGATGCTCAAGAGCAGGATATAGTCGCTCGATTCGCCGGGATCAAGATGGAGGTCGGCAAAGCGCAGGCCGCCGATCGACTCGTAACCTGGGGGAACCGGGTCCCCGGCTTGGAACATCGCCGCCTCGGCCACGACGGCTGCCGGCCAATCCAGAGTGCCGCCCTCGCCGACGAAATCCTGGAGCAGGGGGAAGAAGCCGACGGGCGGGCGGCCGTCTCCCTCCACTCCGAGGACGGCATAGGTGAGCCGATTGGGCAAGTGACCGCGTTCATCGAAGGAAAGTGTCGGGCGGACCAAGACACCGTAGCGGTGGCAAGCGGTGCGATGTAGCAGCGAGGTGACGTGGCGGTGGTCGCGCAAATTGTCTGCCGAACGGCCGAAGAGAGGAATGGCGGCGGTGGGCGTCAGAGCGAGGGGCTGACTGCCGGTGTTTTTCAATCTGACGCGCATCAGTTCGACCGGGTGCTGTGTGCTGACCGGCACAAAACTGGTGACTTCGGCCTCTAAACCGCTGCGCGGGTCGAGACGCCGGACGGTCTGCCAGAGCAAGCCGGCGGTTAGGGTCACGGCGTCTTGTTCGCCAGACAGGCGGCGGGCGATTTGGTCTGCGCTGTTGCCGGTGGCCGACCAGGGCCGCCCGCCGTGAATGCGCACCCAGAAATTGCGCGCCAGGCGGGTGGTGTGCAGGTCTTCGACCGAGACCGGTTGGAGCAGGTAACTGTTTTGATCGGTCTTTGCATCCCCATGGGCGTTCGGAGTGATTGCAGATATCATACCGGCCTCGTTCGCCAGAGGCAGGTAAAGATAACTGCTGCCTTCAGGATCGGGCAGTTCGAAAGTGCCGTTTTCGTCAATGAATTGCCATCCGGCTATGGTCATGGGGGCCCTCTCGTTGTAGCGGATTGGAAAGGAAGGGAGTGGTCAGGCAGGCCAGATCTTGCGCCCCTTGCCTGGCAGGACTAAGTTGTCAATGAAGCGCATTTCATCGGCGCTGAGAGGCGGTAACTGGCCGGCCCGGATGTTCTTCTGCGCCTGAGAAATATCCTTGATACCGGGGATGACCGTTGTCACTGCCGGGTGTTGAAGGACGAATTGCAAGGCCAACTGCGCCAGGTTTCTTTCTGGCCGTTCCAATTGGCGCAGGCGCTCGACCGTTTCCAAGTCTTTCAGGAAGACTTGATATTCGTCGGGGTGATCGTGCCAGCGTTGGCGGAAATCCCCTTTGGCGAAGCGGGTTTCGGGGGTGAATTTGCCTGTCAGGATGCCCATCGCCAGAGCGCCGCGTACGATCACACCGATGTTGTTCTGCTGGCAATAAGGCAGAATTTCCTGTTCGGCGGTGCGGTTGAGAATGCTGTAATCAATTTGCAGGCCGGCGCAGCGACCGTCGGCATTGAAGGCTTTCAGGTACTCGAAGTCGCTGGTGCTGACTCCGTAGGCCCGGACTTTACCGGCCTGTTGCAGACGCTGAAAGCCTTCCAGGAAAATTTCCATGGTGGGGTCGCGGAAATCAATATGACTCTGGATGACGTCAATATAATCGGTGGCCAGTCGGCGGAGATTGCTCTCTACGCCGGCGATCAATTTTTCGACGCTGGTATAGGCCGACCGGCCGCGCTCGCCATCGAAGTTCTGCCAGCCGATCTTGGTGGCCACGATGAATTTTTCGCGGCGTCCGCGCATGGCCTGGCCGAGCAATTCCTCGCTGTGACCGGCGCCGTATACATCGGCGGTATCGTAAAAATTGATGCCTTGATCAAGAGCATATTCGATAGCAGCCAACACTTGTTGGTCATCGGTCGCGCCCCAGGCATCTCCGCCGGCGGCCCACAGGCCAAAACCGATTTCAGAGACCTGCAGGCCGCTTTTACCGAGCATACGATAACGTAGAGTGGTCATCACAAATTTCTCCTTTTTCTATGAAGTGATTTAAACTTTCAAGAAACCATTCGGTAATTCTCATAAAACCACAGATCAACGCGGATGAACGCGGATGAAAAGATGAACGTTTCTCTATTAGTCAACATACTTCGCCGAAATCAAAGATTCTGTGACGTTTATCAAACCAATCTGCGTTTATCTGTGTTCATCTGTGGCCGAAATTAAGTTACC
>CALGPL010000012.1 GCA_937960595.1 uncultured Anaerolineales bacterium
TGCTGGCCACGAATTCACGAATGCAACCACAAATGCACGAATGGCCCCACCTGCCAAAGCGCTTTCATGACCTGCGCGCTCGTTGTATTCGAGCATTCGTGACGATATTCGTGCTATTCGTGGACGGTTTTCCCCGCCCAAGGCGACGCTCAGCGTAGTGCATCAATCCGGGTAGGCAGTTACCCGCAAACATTGAATACTGCCCTACGGCATCTTGGTGGCCGGTATCGTTTTTGCCGCGCAAGCCCATAAAAAAAACCTCCCCGGCTCGGGCCGGGGAGGTTTCCGCTAGATGGTAGAACTCACTTTTCGAGGATTTGCGAAAGGAACAATTTCGTCCGATCCTCGCGCGGGTTGGAGAAAATCTCCTGCGGCGTGCCCGTCTCGACAATCAGACCTTGATCGAAGAAATACATGCGGTCTGCAACCGCTTTGGCGAAGCCCATCTCGTGGGTCACCACCAGCATGGTCATGCCGCTCTTGGCCAACTCGATCATGACATCCAACACTTCCTTGATCATTTCGGGATCGAGGGCCGAGGTCGGCTCATCGAAGAGCATGATTTTGGGCTGCATGGCCAGGGCGCGGGCGATGGCGACGCGTTGCTGCTGACCGCCGGAGAGTTGGCCGGGATACTTATTGGCCTGTTCGGGAATGCCCACCCGCGCCAGCAATTGTTTGGCCACTTCTTCGGCTTTTTCGCGCGGCCACTTGCGGACCTGGACGGGGGCCAGGGTGATGTTCTGCATGACGGTCAGATGGGGGAAGAGGTTGAACTGCTGGAAGACCATGCCGGTCTCCATCCGGATGGCTTCGACGTTGCGCATGTTGTTATTCAACTCAATGCCGTCCACGATGATCTGACCCTTCTGATGGTCCTCCAGTCGGTTCAAACAACGAATAAAGGTGGATTTACCCGACCCAGAGGGCCCGAAGATCACAATGACTTCCCCCTTGCGTACATCCATGTCGATCCCCTTCAGGGCGTGAAAATCGCCGTACCACTTGTGCACGTCGCGGCACGTGATAATGAAATCGTTGGTCTTGGTTTCTTCGCTCGTAGTCATCTCCCACAGCCCTCCGAATTCGGTATATGGCCTAATTATAGGCGAAAATATCCCAAACGGGCAAATCAATTAGTCGAGATTTTCGGCCTCATCTGGGACGCTGATGGCCGCAAAACGGGCACGCGTCAACTCGGCCAGGGCGCGCACCGGCAGGCGGATGTTCAAGCCGCGCTCGCCGCCGCTGACGTGAATCTCGGGCAAGGTCTGCGCCATGCCGTCAATGACCACCTGAAACCCGCGCTGAATCAAGGCCAGCGGCGAAATGCCTCCCGCCTGCAAACCGGTCAATTGCTCGGCCTCCCGTTCGGTCGGGAGGCTCATCTTTTTCTCTCCCAGGGCAGCAGCCAGCAGTTTCAAATCGACGCGGTGCGGGCCGGGAACGACCGCCAGCACCGGTTTGCCCGGCTTGGGCCGCAGAACGACAATCGTCTTGTAGACCAGAAAGGGGTCCACGCCCAACAGTTCCGCCGTCCGGCGGGCGCCCAATTTCTCGGCGGGCAGTTCGAAGGCTCGATAGGGAATTTTGCGGGCATCCAGAAGACGGGTTACATTATTGACAGGAGGCATGTCTCGTTTTCTCCGTATCACAAGTATGCTATACTGAAATCTGGCAAAATTGTAACCATTTTTCCATGTAGATGAAATTTCCTCGCAGCCGATTTGACAATTTTATCATCCGGCGTAGAATCGAAAGGCCATGAAAACCTCCTCGCCTCGCAGCATTCAGGAATTGCTGGAGCAACTCCCCGACATCTACACCCCCGCCGACCGGGACCTGATTGTGCGCGCTCATCGCCTGGCCGAGGAGGCCCACGAGGGCCAGAAACGCGCTTCGGGCGATCCTTACATCAACCACTGCCTGGCGGTAGCCGCGATGCTGGCAGAAATGCACCTGCCGAGCGAGGCCATCGCCGCCGGCCTGCTGCACGACACCGTCGAGGACACGGCTGTCACCGTGGAAGACCTGCGCAAAGAATTCGGCGAGGAGGTCGCCCGTCTCGTCCAGGGCGTGACCAAATTGACCCAATTGCCGCGCGTCTCGCGCGGCGAGCATCATGAAGAAGCCCTCAACGGCGCGTCCCCGCCGGCAGAACCCAAAGAATCGGCTGCACGCGAGCGCCGCAAAGAACTGGCCAACGAAACCCTGCGCAAGACCTTCCTGGCCATGGATGACGATGTGCGCGTCGTGCTGATCAAACTGGCCGACCGCCTGCACAACATGCGCACCCTCAGTTTCTTCCCGGAAGCCAAACGCCGCCGCATCGCCCAAGAGACCTTGGACATCTTTGCTCCCCTCGCCAACCGGTTGGGCATGTGGCAAATCAAATGGGAACTGGAAGACCTGGCCTTCCGCTATACCAACCCCGAAAAATACAAAGAGATCGCCGAGCAACTCAACGAACGCCGCGAAGCGCGCGAGGAGCAGATTGCCAAAATCATCGCCCATTTGCAACGTCTGCTCAAAGAGGCCGGCATTCAGGCCGAGATCAGGGGGCGGCCCAAGCATATCTACTCGATCTACCGCAAGATGACCGAAAAGGGCAAGCCCTTCGAACTGGTGCGCGACATCCGCGCCGTCCGGCTGATCGTCCCCGACATCCCGTCCTGCTACGCCGCCCTGGGCGTGATCCACACCCACTGGCGTCCGGTCCCCAACGAATTCGACGACTACATCGCCGCCCCCAAAGACAATTTCTACCAATCGTTGCACACTGCGGTCATCTACGACGACGGCAAGCCGGTCGAAGTCCAGATCCGCACCCCCGAAATGGACGCCAACGCCGAGTTCGGAATCGCGGCCCACTGGCGCTACAAAGAGGGCGGCCAGCGCGACAAATACGACGAGCGCATCAACTACCTGCGCAAGATCATGGAATGGCGTCAGGATGTGGAAGACGCCCAGGAATTCGTGGACAGCCTGAAGACCGACGTTTTCAAGGACCGCGTCTACGTCTTCACCCCGCGCGGCGACATCATCGATCTGCCGGCCGGTTCGACGCCGATCGACTTCGCCTACCACGTCCACACCTCCATCGGCGACCGCTGCCGCGGCGCCAAAGTCAACGGCAAACTGGTGTCGCTGGATTACGAACTCAAGACCGGAGAACAGGTCGAAATCCTGACCGCCAACAAGGGCGGGCCCAGCCGCGACTGGCTCAACCCCAGCCTGGGGCTGGTCCGCACCCAGCGCGCCCGCGCCAAGATCCGGGCCTGGTTCAAGCGCCAGGACCGAGAACAAAATCTGAGCCAGGGCAAGAACATCCTCGAGCGCGAAATCGTCCGCCTCGGCCTGCCCGAAGTGGATCAGAAAACCCTCGAGGAATTGGCGCGCCGCTATGACCGCTCGGTGGATGAATTCTTCGTGGCCCTGGGCTGCGGCGACATTTCCATCGGGCGGGTGGTCAACCATCTGCTCGAATCCAAACAAACCGATGACATGCTGATCGTCGTCCCGGCCACCAGCGAACCTTCCCCGTCCGACGCCGTCACCGTCCTGGGCCTGAAAGACGCCCTGAGCACCATGGCCCGCTGCTGCAACCCCACCCCCGGCGACGAAATCATCGGCTACATCACCCGCGGGCGCGGCGCCACCATCCACCGCCAGGATTGCCCCAACATCCTGCGCATTCGCGACCGCGAACGGCTGGTCAAAGTCAGTTGGGGAGAAAAGGTGCGCACCTACCCCGTCCCGATCCGCATCTCGGCCTACGACCGCCAGGGATTGATGAGCGATGTGACCAACCTGCTCAACAACGAAAATATCTACATTCGAGATGCCAGCGCCCGCACCAGCAAACACCTGGCGGAATTGCGGCTGGTCATCGAGGTCAAAGATATCGCCCAATTGAGCCGCATTTTGACTCGCATCGAGAACCTGCCCAACGTCCTCGAGGCGGTGCGCGTCAAAGCCGGCTAATTCGTGTGGTATAATGTCGCCGCTTTTCAGGCGGCGCCCTCCCCGAATTCGAAAAATGCTTTACTGATTGCATTCTCTGGGGTAAAATCGCTGCCTGCAACGCGGAGACAAAAACATGAAGTCTCGTCCCGAACATACCCGCTCGCCCCGTTCAACCGACCTTTCCCTTTACTGGGCTTCAGTCATCGTGGCCATTCTAGGCGCGCTCGACTCCATTTATCTTCTGGCTCTCAAACTGAGCGGCGAGGCCAGCATGTGTCTGGGGAGTGGCGGCTGCGCCAGCGTCAATGCCAGCCCCTACTCCCGCATCGGCTTCATCCCCGTTTCGCTGATCGGCCTGCTGGGCTATCTGGCCATCCTGGGCATCCATCTTCTCGAGCGCCGCAGCCGCGCCTTCGCCAAGAACGCCCTCCTGCTGATCTTCGGCATGACCCTGAGCGGGGTCATCTTCTCGGCCTATCTGACCTGGGTCGAATTTGCCATCATCGGCGACTTTTGCCCTTTCTGCGTCGCCTCTGCCATTCTGATCACCATCAATTTCGTAATCGCCATCATCCGGCTCGTCAAACAATTCATCTCCTAGGAGGAATGCATGCCCCGCATTCGCTGCCACTACTCGGACTGTGTTTTCCTTGACGAAAGTTATTGTAGCGCCGCAGCCGTTGAAATCGACCCCGACACCGGCTGCATGACTTATTCTCCCAACGAAGAGGCCGCCGTCAACGAAGAGGACTGGGAAGACGAAGAAGAAGAATGGGAAGAAGAAGACTTGGACGAAGACGAGGACGACCTCTGGGAAGACGAAGAGGAAGAATTCTAAAGATCGGCTGCCCAAGAACAAGGGCGCGAGAGGCTCGCGCCCTTGTTGGTTTAAAAAAGCCGGCCCAAATCGGCTATAATCCCGCCGGAGGATATCATGAACTTTCCGCCTGCACGCATCCTACTCGGACCCGGTCCCAGCATGACCCACCCGCGCGTCTTGCAAGCCTTGAGCGGTCCCACCATCGGCCATCTCGATCCCTGTCTGCTCGATCTCTACGCCCGCGAGCAGAACCTGCTCCGCCGCGTCTTCCAGACCGAAAACGAATGGACTTTCGCTCTCTCGGGCACCGGCACCTCGGGCATGGAGGCTGCCCTGGCCAACCTGATCGAAGCCGGCGACGCCGTCCTGGTCGCTGTTCATGGTTACTTCGGGGCCCGCCTGGCCGAGATTGCTGCCCGCCTCGGCGCACAGGTGGACCGCATCGAGCGTCCCCTCGGCGAAATCTTCGAGGTGGACGAAATCGAGGCCGCCTTGCGGCGCAAACCCTACAAATTACTCGCCCTGGTTCACGCCGAGACCAGCACCGGGGCCGAACAGTTGCACGTCGCCGAAATCGCCGAGGCCGCCCATCGCTATGGGGCGCTGCTCCTGCTCGACACGGTCACCTCGCTGGGCGGGATTCCCGTCAAGGTTGATGAATGGCAGGTCGACGCGGCCTACTCGGCCAGTCAGAAAAATCTCTCGGCACCGGCCGGTCTGGCGCCGATCACCTTCGGGCCGCGTGCTCGCGCAGCCGTTGCCCGCCGTCGGACGCCCGTCCCCTCCTTTTACCTCGATCTGAACCTGTACGCCGATTACTGGAGCGGCGCCCACGCCTACCATCACACCGCTTCGTCCGGCCTGCATTACGCCCTGGTCGAAGCCCTGACGATTTTGCTCGAAGAAGGCCTGGAATCGGCCTTTGCGCGCTCTCGGGCCAACGCCGAAAGGCTGTGGGCCGGCCTGGAGCAACTCGGCGCCCCGCCCTTCATTCCGCCGGCCTATCGCCTGCCGCCGCTGACCACCGCCTGTGTGCCTGCGGGCGTTGACCCGCACGCCGTCCGCGCCCGCCTGCTGAACGAATACGACATCGAAATTGCCTCCGGCTTCGGCGCCCTCAAAGACAAGGTCTGGCGCATCGGACTGATGGGCTACTCCAGTCGGCCGGAAAATGTGCAAAAACTGCTCGAGGCCCTCAAAAAATTGCTTGCCGATTGAGCAAAAGAGGCTCTCTCTGTTGGTATTGATTCGTAGAGAAAAAACATGTCTTACCTCGACCGTCACCCTGCCGGCGCCCCGCCCAGGCCCCGCCGCGCCAGACTGCTCGAATTCCTGACCGGCTTCGCCGGCTGGTTTGCCCTCTTCAGCCTGGCCTGGACCTTTGCGGCGGCCCTCGGCCAATCTGCTCTGGCGCAAAACAGCGCCCTGTGCCTCTTTGCCCCCGGCGGCCTGGACATGTTGATTGCCATCGTTCTGGTTGCCGCCAAAAAACGGCACGCCCTGAGCGGCTTCATCGCCGCCTTCCTGGTCAACGGCCTTGGGTTGTTCATCGTTGCCCTTGCCGGTTACCTGCCGGGCGGCTTCAACCTGGCCGCCCTGGTCTTGCACATCCCCTTCTACTTCCCGCTGACCGCTCCCCTCCCCTGAACGGCGCCGGGCAGGAGGCCCGCCACAAACAAAACCCGCCACCGATTCACCGCCGAAAAGACGGCGAATGACGATCTGGAGACTCTCCTGCATTGAGCCAGCGATATTCATAGGGGGAGAGAGTAATTTCCACCTCGCCCTCTTGAGGGTAGAAAACGCTTCCGCTCAACACATCTACGAGAGGGAAAGTGCGGCCCGGCAGGCGGATTGCTTGTCGTTCACCACTCAGGTTGTTGAGCACCCAGATCTGGCTCCGCCCAAAGACGCGGCGATAGGCGGCGATGAAGCGATTCTCCTGCTCGATCCAGGCCAACTCTCCGCTTCCCAGTGCGAGATGAGATTTGCGCACCCCAATCATTTTTTGAACCGTCCGCCAGAGCGAGGCGGGGTCGCCGCGCTGAGCCGCCACATTGATTCGCGGATCTACGAGGGGACTGTAAAGGTCTCGGGCGGTCGAGAAACCGCCCGTCGCTCCCTCTTGCCACTGCATTGGCGTTCGCAAGCCGTTCCGGTCGGGCAGAGAAAGATCATCCCCCATGCCAATCTCATCGCCATAATAGAGGATCGGAGAGCCGGGCAATGTAAAGAGCAAAGAATAGGCCAGTTCGATCTTGCGCCGATCGTTGTCGAGCAGAGGCGCCAGCCGGCGACGAATGCCCAAGTTGAGACGCATGCGCGGGTCGGGAGCATACTCCTGCCACATCCATTGGCGTTCTTCTTCGGAGACCATTTCGAGAGTCAGTTCATCGTGATTGCGCAGAAAGGTGCACCACTGACACGAATCCGGAATTTCGGGAGTTTGAGTCAGCACCCAGCGGATCGGTTCCGAGTCGCCGCGGCGGAGGGCCATAAAAAGGCGCGGCATAAGCGGGAAATGGAAAGCCATGTGGAATTCATCGCCCTTCCCAAAGTACGCGCGCACATCTTGCGGCCACTGGTTCGCTTCACACAGTAAAATGCGACCAGGATAATGTTCATCCACGAAGCGGCGCATTTGCTTGAGATAAGCATGGGTTTCGGGTAGATTTTCGCAATTCGTCCCCTCCCGCTCGAAGAGATAAGGAACTGCATCTACACGAAAGCCATCCACCCCGAGGTCCAGCCAGAATTTCATCACTTTCAGCATTTCCAGCCGCACGGCCGGATTGTCGTAATTCAAATCAGGCTGAGAAGCATAGAAACGATGCCAGTAATATTGACCGGCGACGGGGTCGTACGTCCAGTTCGAGTCTTCGACATCCAGGAAGATGATCCGCGCCCCGGCATAGCGGGTAGGATCGTCGCTCCAGACATAGTAATCCCGATAGGGAGAATGACGGTCGCGGCGAGCCGCTTGAAACCACGGATGCTGGTCAGAGGTGTGATTCACCACCAGGTCAGTGATGATACGCAGGCCGCGGGCGTGAGCAGCCTCGAGCAAGGCCTTGAAATCCTCCAGCGTCCCATAATCGGGATGGACAGCATAATAGTCTGAAATGTCGTAACCATCATCCTTGAGCGGCGAAGGATAGATCGGCATGATCCAAATGCAATCGATGCCGAGTTCTTGCAAATAATCCAGTTTTTGGTTCAGGCCCCGCAAATCGCCGCGACCGTCCCCGTTGCTGTCGAAGAAGGCTCGTACGTAAATCTCGTAGAAGACAGCATTTTTGTACCAGGGCTGTGAATTCATAGAGCATCTTTGTTCGCTCGCCTTCTATCCTTTCACCGAGCCGGCCAACAAGCCGCGCACGAAATAACGCTGGAAAGCAAAGAAGACGATCATGGGAATGATGAAAGAGAGGAATGCTGCACCGGTCAGAATGTGCCAATTGGCGCCACGCGGATCGATCAGGTTCGTAACCTGAACGGTCAGGACAGGACGAGCGCTTAGGAATACTTTGGCAACCAAAAAGTCATTCCACACCCACAGGAACTGAAAAATGCCCAGAGAAGCAATCGCCGGCAGGGTCAGCGGCATCACCAGTCTGGAAAAGACAGTCCAATGATTGGCGCCGTCCAGATAAGCCGATTCGAGGATTTCACGCGGCAGGCCGCCGATGAAATTACGCATCAGATAAATGGCATACGGTAACCCAAAACCGGTATGGAAAAGCCAAATTCCCAGGAAGGTGCTCGCCAGCCCAATCTGGACATACAAACGCGCGATCGGGACAAGAGTCATCTGCAAAGGGACAATTTGCAGGCCGACCAGAATGGCAAAGATCCACTGACGACCCTTGAAATCCATCCACGCAAAGGCATAGGCTGCCAAAGCGGCAAAGACGATCGGCAGGATGGTGGAGGGAATGGCCACCATTAGGGTATTCAGAAAGGCGCGCCCCATCCCCTCCGGGTTGAGCAGGTCGCCGGGATCACACCTAAATTTGGCCAGCGTGCTCGACACACCCTGCTCGCAATCCGTCAGATAGTCCTGGCTGCCCTTGTAACCGACCAGCGCGTCGGCATAATTGCGCAGCGTGAACAACTTGGCTTCAGGATTGATTCCCGCCAGGGTTTGCGTGTACGTGACGATCGGCGAGAGAACCGCCAGGGCTTCGTTGGTATCTTCGGGCAAGGGCGGATCAATCAGATGCGGACCGCCATCGATCTCCTGCCTGAGCATAGTCAACAAGCGGTTGGAGCGCGGGTAAGCAGAGACCAGCGCGGGGTCGCTCAAATCGGCCGCCGCAATGGCATCTCCGTCTGCGCCGTGACAAGAAGCGCAATAGGTTGTGTATTCCGCCCGCCCTTCCTGAATCTGGGGGCGGAAGATTGTCCACCAGCCGCTGGTACGGACGGCTTCGCGCGGCCGCAAGGAGGTGATGAACAGTCCGAGGGTCGGTACCATCCACAGAACGCACATTGTGACCAGAGCCAGATGGGTGGGCAACTGGCGGAAAAAACGATTCAAACCCGACAGGGGTCTCATGCCAGCTCCTCCTGCTTGCGAAACCGGTACACATTGAAAATCATAATCGGGATGGTCAAAAGGATGAGCACCACCGCGATGGCCATCGAGCGCCCCGTATCGGTCACAATCAGCGTGAACATGCGATTCGCGATCACCTCGGTTCCAAAATTGCCGCCGGTCATGACGAAGACAATATCGAAGATTTTCAGGACATTGATGACCATCGTGGTCGTCACAACGACGATGGTGGGCATGATCATCGGCAACATGATCTGGAAGAAAAGTTGCCGCTCACCGGCCCCATCGACACGGGCAGCCTCCAGGACCTCACTGGGCAAGCCCTTGATGGCGGCTGAGATGATAGTCATACAAAAACCAGCCCACAACCATACCCCTACAATCATCAAAGCATAATTGTTGATGGCCGGATTGCTCAAGAACGCTACCGGTGGACGCCCCAGGCTGACCAAAACGGCATTCAGCAAGCCAATCTGTTCGCCGCTGCCGCTTTCGATGTAATAGACAAAACGCCAGATGATGCCTGCTCCGATGAAAGAAATCGCCATTGGCATGAAAATGATGGACTTGGCCAGGCTCTCATAACGCACCCGGTCCGCCAAGACGGCAAAAAGAATGCCGCAGATAACCGTCCCCGGTACCATGAGAATCAACCAACGAGCGTTGTTGCGTAAAGCAGTGACCATCTCAGGATTGGTCAGCGCATAATGGTAATTCTCGAAAATCCCCCAGCACGGCTGTCCCTCCACGCAATTGACAGAGGCCGGCTGGCTGCTCGTCTTGTCGAGGAAACTCAGGTAGATGGTGTTGCCTGTCGGATACACAATAAAAATAAACATGATGACCAGGGCCGGCAACAAGTACAACCAGGGGGTCAGGCGTCCCTGCTTCATGATAGAGAATCTCATTGCACCACCTGCCTCTCATTTTCAGAAAGGCTGGGGAGACGCTGCAACCGTCCCCCCAGCCTGACGACAGAAAACTAGCGGCCGAGCGCCTCAGCCTGAGCCGCAGCGGCAGCCTGAAGGACGGTGGGAATGTCCTCGCCCTGAACGGCTGCGATGATGGCTGTCCACTCGGCCTCGCCAAACGGTGCGCCGATGGTATCGCCCATGTCGGGGGTAAAGCCAGAGGCGTTCGCCAGCGCCTCGGCCTTCTTGGCCAGTTGCGGGTCAGCGTACTGACCGGTCGCCAGCAGATTGGGCGACAGATCGAAGCCCACCTGAGCCCAGGCCGCGGCGCCCTCCGGGCCGGTCAGATAAGCAACCACCGCCCGGACGGCCGGCGTATCATTGAAGACCATCATGAAATCCGCGCCACCCTGCATGCCCTGCGCGCCGGGGAACGGGAAGAAATCGAAATCCTGCCCATAGACCAGGCCGGGGTAGCGCGAGACGATCTCGCCGCCAGCAAAACCGGACTGCTTGACCATCATCGCCTGGGGCGGCTCGGCAAAGGTGATGTAGATAGCATCCAGGAAACTGGTATTGAGCGTGCCGGTCGTGCCGCCCACCGTGTAGAGCGGATCGGACGCCCAGCGGACGTATGTCTCATACGCCTGCACCACACCGGCGTCGTTGTAGGGGATCGAACCGTCGATCAGGCCCATCACATAGTCCGGCCCCTGTTGAACGAGCAGGATGTCTTGGATGAAATCGGAACCGGTCCAACCGGTCGCCGGACCGCTTTCCATGCCCATCGACCAGGGAACATTGCCGTCGGCGACCATCCGCTCAACCAGCGCGTCCAATTCCTCAAAGGTGGTCGGTACCTGATAGCCATATAATTCGAATTGGGCCGGGCTGTACCAGATGATTGACTTGATGTCTGCCTTGACCGGAATGGCCAGCCAGCGGCCATCTACCGTGCCCATTTCGATCCAGTAAGGCGCATAGTTACCTGCATCCGCGCCGACAGCCTCGAGATTCTGCAAGCGGTTGGTGTACAGGCGCAGCGGCGAGATGTTCGGCCAGAACAAAATGTCGGGCGGCTGGCTCTGAACCCGGGCATCGAGGACGGCGTCATCGCGGGTCGTTTCGGCCACGATCCGAATGCCGCACGTTTCCACCAGCGGGGCCAGAATGGCATTGATTTTCTCCTCTTCGGTGCCAGACCATTGGTACATGACCGTCACCGTGTCACCGGGCTGAGCGCCCATGCAGATCTCCGGTACGGCCGGCGCCTCGGTAGTGGCGGCCGCGGTCGCCGCTTCGGTGGCCGGGGCTTGAGTGGGTTCCGGTGTGGCTGCCGGGCCACAGGAGGCCAGCATCAGACCGATCACGGCCAACATCGTCAGAACAACTTTCTTGGACATTTCTTCCTCCTTAGAATGGGTGAGTCTCAAATGAATTTGCACAGAGCGAATGAAAATGTCTCTTCAGGGATTCACCTCCTTGTTAATTAACACGTGTTAATAGGCTTCGAAAAAACAACCTCACTGACAAACGCTCGACTTTCTCACCACCAACTCGGCATCCAGCAGAAGACCTGTTTCACCAACACCCTCATCTAGAACCAGATGGACCAGCCGCTCGCCGGCCGCCCAGCCCAGCCCGTAGGCCGGCAAATGAACCGTCGTCAAAGGCGGGTCACAATATTCGGCAAAGGGAATATCATCAAATCCTACGATGGCAATATCCTCTGGAATCCGCAACCCGGCCTGTTTGACTGCCTGAATGGCGCCCAGCGCCACCACATCGCTGGCAACGAAGACAGCACGCGGACGCTGCGGCTGCTGCAACAAATCGGCCATTGCTTCGAAACCGCTGGCCGGCGTGTAATCTCCCTCTCGCAGCCAAGACTCACGAAATTCAATCCCTGCCTCTTCGAGCGCCTGCCGAAAACCCGCATACCGTTGCTGAGCCGAGGTATAAGACAGAGAGGCGTTCGTAATCAGGGCGATCTCTTGATACCCTTGTTCAAGGAGATGACGAACCGCCATGGCCGAACTGGCAACCGTGTCAATATCAACAAAGGGAATGTCGCTGCCGGGCAACTGACCCATCAACATAATCGGGACCCCCTGCCGGTGGAGGGCAACGATCTCCTGGTCATCCTGGCGTGGACCAGAGAGGATAATCCCGTCCACGTGATTCTCTTGGATCAAACTCAGGTAGCCGCTATTGTCATCGGGAGGAACCGGCTTGAGCAGCACGTGAAATCCCTGCAAAGCAACAGCATGTTCAATGCCAAGCATGACGCGCAACAGAGCCGCATCGGCAAAGACCTGTTCAGGACTCTGCCGCAGCACCAAGCCCAGCGTGCTAGACCGCCCGCTCACAAGTTTGCGCCCCATGGCATTGGGATGATAGTTGAGTTGACGCGCCGCTTCCAAAACGCGCTGACGAGTCGGCTCACTAATATTGACCCCCGGCACATGATTCAACACAAACGAGACGGTCGTTCGGGAAACACCGGCCAACCTGGCAACATCAAAACTGGTACTGCGACGTTTGGTCATGGATCCGCCTCGAAACTAACACGTGTTACTTAACCAGTATACAAAATTTCGAGGCGCTTGTCAAGTAGTTTGCGCTGATAATTGCCCACGACTTTTGGCAAACGGGAAAAATAAAACCACCCCCCGCAGGACAAGGAACAACGATAAAAATATGTCAGCGCTCCGGTCAGTGTGTTACAATCCCGAACATGAAACTCGGCCGATGGCTCCTGCCGATCCTGCTCCTGCTGGCCGCCTGCCAATCAGAGACGGCGTCTGTCGCCCTCCTCGACGGCGAGCAGATCGTCACCCTGAGCGCCTCCGGGCGCACGCCGGCCGCCTGGCTGGCAGAGGCCGGCATCACGCTCGGAGAGGCCGACCGCCTGCTCTATTTGGGCGCCGAAATCCAGCCCCAGGAGCCGCTGCCCGCTGCCCGCTCCTACACCCTCGTCATCCGCCGCGCCGTCAACCTGACGCTGGTCACGCCGCAGGGGACGCGCAGCCTCCAAACCGCCGCCGTCAGCGTCGGCCAGGCCCTGCGCGAAGCCGGCCTGGAACTCTATGCCGCCGACCGCCTCGACCCGCCCGCCGAAACGCCGCTGACCGGCGATCTGAGCGTGGTCTACCAACCGGGGCGCGAACTGACCATCCGCGCCGACGGGGTCGAGAGACGCCTCCGCTCGGCGGCCGCTACCGTCGGCGAGGCGCTGGCCGAAGCCGGAATCCCCCTCGTCGGCCTGGACTACGCCATTCCTCCCGAAGATGACCCTCTGCCGGAGGACGGCAACCTCCGCGTGGTGCGCGTCCGCGAGGAGGTCGTCCTGACCCAGATCAGCCTGCCCTACGAAACCCGCACCGAACTGACGCCCCAACTCGAACTCGATCAACAGGAAATCATCCAGGTCGGCGAGCCGGGGCTGGCCGTCAGCCGGACGCGCATCCGCTACGAAGATGGGGTCGAGACGGCGCGCATCGTCGAGGCCGAGACGGTCGTCCGTCCGCCCCGCGACCAGGTCACCGGCTACGGGACGCAAGTTGTCGTCCGCACCGCGGTCGTGGACGGGATCACCATCGAATACTGGCGTTCGCTGCAGGTCTACGTCACCTCATACGCTCCCTGCGGCGGCTATACCGTCTATCCCTGTTACTACTACACCTCCAGCCGCAAGCCGGTGCAGATTGGCGTCGTCGGCGTGGTGCGTTCATGGTACTATCTCATGCAGGGCTGGCCGATCTACGTCCCCGGCTACGGCCGCGCCACCATCGAAGACGTCGGGGCAGGCTGGCCGCCCGGCAACCACTACTGGGTCGACCTGGGCTACACCGACGATAACTACGTCCCCTGGAGCGGCTGGATCACCATTTACTTCCTGACCCCCGTGCCGGAAAATATTCCCTACATTCTCCCATGACCACTCTCGGGCTGCCCCCCCTCGATGTGCCCGCTCTGCTGCGGCAATACGGACTGCGTCCCCGCAAAGGCCTCGGCCAGAACTTTTTGCACG
Organism: uncultured Anaerolineales bacterium; assembly: GCA_937960595.1. Taxonomy (GTDB): domain Bacteria; phylum Chloroflexota; class Anaerolineae; order Anaerolineales; family Villigracilaceae; genus JAFGSI01. The sequence goes on from CALGPL010000012.1 coordinate 14,289, forward strand.
ACAATCACGCCCTGCAAAAAATCGTCACTGCCGCCGAAATCGAGCGCGCCGACTCGGTCCTGGAAATCGGGCCGGGGCTGGGCAGTCTGACCCGTTATCTGGCGCTGGCCGCCCGCGCCGTCACGGCTGTCGAACTCGACGAAACGCTCTTCCCGGTCCTGCGCGCCGTTCTGGCCCCCTATCCCAATGTACGCCTCATCCGCGGCGACATTCTCGACCTGCGGCCTGCCGACCTGATCGAGGCAGCCGGCTACCTCGTGGTGGCCAACATTCCCTACTACATCACCTCGGCCCTGTTGCGGCATCTATTGGAAGGCGAACCGCGCCCCCGCCGCCTGGTACTGACCGTCCAGCGCGAGGTGGCCGAACGAATCTGCGCCGGGCCGGGTCAGATGAGTCTCCTGGCCCTGAGCGTACAGGTGTACGGGACGCCGCGCCTGGTGGCCCACCTCCCGGCTGGCGCCTTCTATCCGCCGCCCAAGGTCGATTCGGCCGTGGTGCGCATCGAGGTCGCCCCTCAACCGCGCTTCCCCGCCTCCCAAATGGGGACCTTCTTCCGCCTGATCAAGGCCGGCTTCTCGCAGAAACGTAAAACCCTGCGCAACGCCCTGGCCGGCGGGCTGGGGATCGAACCTGCCGCGGCCGAACGCCTGCTTGTGGCAGCCGATATCGATCCACGCCGGCGCGCAGAAACGCTCAGCCTAGAAGAGTGGGGAAAACTTATCGAACGTCTCTGAGAAAGGTCAGGCTCGGCCGGCGCGACCCAGTCGGCGCAAATCCCGATAGCCCCACCAAACCTGCCAGACGCGCAGCGCCGCCTCGACCTGAATGCGCAGCGACATCTTCGACTTCCCGGCCCGGCGCTCGGCAAAATGGATGGGCACTTCTCCGAATCGAAAGTCCAGGCAGTGCGCCAGATAAGCCATCTCGACGAGGAAAATATAACCGTTGGCCCGAATGCGTTCGAGCGGCATGGCAAGCAACGTCTCGCGCCGCCAAAGACGGAAGCCGGTGGTCACATCTCGCAAGGGCAATCCGAGGATGGTGCGGGCGTAGAAATTGCCGAAGGCCGAGAGCGCCCTTCGCCAGGGCGACCAGCGTTCGTCCAGGCTGCCCCCCGGTACATAGCGGGAGCCAAGCACCACGTCACAAGCGGACAGTCGTTCGGCCATGGCAACCAGCGTTTGGGGATCGTGCGAAAAATCGGCGTCCATCTGGGCGATGGCTTCCGCGCCGCCCTGCAGCGCCATCCGGAAGCCTTCCAGATAAGCCGAACGCAAGCCCTGTTTGCCGGGCCGGTGCAGCACAGTCAGCCGCCCCGGATAGGCGGCGGCCAATTCTTCGGCCACCCGGCCGGTGCCGTCGGGGCTGTTGTCATCCACGATCAGAACGCTGATTTCGAGCGGCAGCATAAATAAAGCGGAGACCAATTTCGGCAGGTTCTCCGCTTCATTATAAGTGGGAATGATGATCGTAATCTGCAAACGTTCTCCTATTTGCGCGTGCGCAGCAAAGCCATCTTCAAATCATCTAGCGTAGAATAGACGCCGCGCGGCAACTCGCCCATGCGGATCGCCAGGCGCTGACCGCGCGGGACAGGCTGTTCGCGATCTTTGATAGGATAGAAATAGTCCAGCGATTGTTCGAGGCGCGAGCGGACGCGCTCTTGCAGGGTGGTCACCCGTTCGGGGGTGGTAATCAGGACAAAATCGGTCGGCCCCACGTGACCCAGAAAATCGCCCGAGGTGCCGATCTCGCGCATGGCATTGTGAACCATCAGGCTGACCGCCCGCAGGACATCGTCCGAGGCCACAAAGCCATAGGACTCGCGGAACGAATCCAGGTTTTCGAGCGAGACGAGCAACATGGCCCAATTGCCGCTTTGCAGGCATTCACGCAGCCGCTCATCCACCAGTTTGCCGTCGGGCAGGCCGGTGACCGGGTTGGTCAGGGTGTCCTGCTTGGCCCGCCGCAGGGCATTGCGGACGCGCAGGCGCAGTTCCTGAACGTCGAAGGGCTTGGTGATGTAATCGTCTGCCCCCAGTTCCAGCCCTTGCAGGCGGTCGGCGCGGTCGCGCTTTTCGGTCAGGAAAATGATCGGGATGTCGGCAGCGCGGCGGTCGGCGCGCAGGCGGCGGGCGACTTCGTAGCCGTCGATGTCCGGCAGGCGGATGTCGAGGATGATCAGGTCTGGACGCGAGGCCTGACAGGCCCGCACCCCATCTTCGCCCCAGTTGACCGTAAAGACTTCATAGCCCTGAACGCGAAAATAAGCGTTCAACATATCGGCCACGTCGAGGTCGTCTTCGACAATGAGGAGCTTGGTCTTGGCCTCGGCCATATCCCACCTCTCACACTCAGGTCAACGGTTCTTTCTGGATCACAAATTCGCAGACGGGGTCGCCCATCGCATGGCACTTGGATTCGTTGACTCGGAACTCCAGGCCGCCAGAGACCCAGGTCAGCATGGCTTGCAGGAGGCCGGTAGAAATGTAGCAAACCGGCTTATCCAGCCCATGCCGGCCCCAGCAAATCGGGCAACGGTGGATGGTCCAGATGAATTCGTTCTCGGTCTCGTCAACCGTAGAATACTGGTCGGTGACCTGCGAAAATATCTTGGCGCTGGCCGGCAGGCCGATCCGCAACTTGGCCACCAGGGGGAGCACCTTGAAGGCCAGATCGCCGACGCCCGCCAGGGCGCCGAAGTTCTTCAGGGCGTCGTTGAAGGTTGCCCGTCCGGCGCGCAGGGCCAAGCCGCGGCCGCCGCGCGGGCCGTACATTTCCTCCAGGGCCACATGGATGGCCGTAAAGTCGGCAAAATCGAATTCCCGCTCGAGGTTATCGGGAGGATAATTATCGATCAAATGGCTCAGCCCGGCCAGGTTGAGAATGGCGTTCAGACCGTTCTTCCCCATCACCTCTTCATAGGCCTTGAGGGTGATGAGGGCGAATTTGTTGGCGTAGTAGTAACCACTCTTCGGAATAGGCTCCATCGTGTGCCGCCTTAGATGAGTTTGGTCAGGTCTTCCGCGGCGCGGCGCATGTCCAGGAGAATGAGGCCCAGTTTAGCCTGTTCACGTGCCAGCGCCGTGAGAACGGCATCCTCGCCCACCGACATGAGGACGACGTAGCCCTTCTCGCCTTTAATATAAACCTGTTCGAGCGTGCCGCGGCCCAGTTCAGTCGCGATGCGTTCGCCCAGCGAAAGCATGGCCGCCGACATGGCCGAAACGCGATCTTCCTCAACCCCTTGAGGCAAGGCCGAGGCGATGCTCAGGCCGTCCACACTCACAATGGCTGAGGCTTCGATATCCGGCGACGAGGCCTGCATCTCGCGCAGCCGGTCAACCATCAATTGGGTGCGGTTCTTGGTCAAACCTGCCTCCTTGATCCAAAAACGTTTTGATGCTTCCCTGCTAATTTAGCACAGGGCAGACAATGTGTCAAGTTGCTTGGGCGATCTTTTTGGCGCGGTGGTTTACAAATTAGTAAGCCGCCATGCTATAATCTCCCTCTCAATGAAAATTCGACTCCTCTTCTGCCTTTTCGGCCTAGCGGTCGGTTTGGCTGCCCCCGTTCGGGCCTCCGGCCCCGAACCGGACGCCGGCGCCGTCGTTTGCCCGCCGGACGTGTACCCGCTCGCCCCCGACGACTGCCTGCCGCTTGGCCCGTCGCAGTTCCTCGCCCAGGCCGCCCGCGAGGGCGTTCCCTACCCCATCTTACCTCTGCCGGCCTATCCGCCCGATCCCGCGCTGGGAAATGTGCCGTATATGTATTTCCGGGTCGAGGAAACGGGAACGCCCGTCTTTCCCTCCCTGCCGGCCGCCATCAACGGCAGCAGCGCCGGCCTGTACATCGGTCCGGGCGACATCATGTACGTCTCTTACACCGAACGCGCCGAGGCCGAGGGCGGCATCTACTATATGCGCCGCGCCGGCGGCTGGATCCGCGGCGACGGCTCGCGGGTGGGCCTTCCCTACCCCTTTCAAGGACTCCTCTTCAGTTCGACGCCGCCCAACGCCTTCGGCTGGGTGCTGCAGGATGTCGTCAGCCGGACCGAGCCGGGGTTCAGCGCCCCGCTCACGGGAACGGCCTATGGCCGCTTCGATATCGTTCAGGTCTTCGAGGTCCGGCAGGCCGAGGGTGTGGACTGGGTGCGTATCTCGCCCGGAGAGTGGCTGGAAGACCGCCTGGTGGCCGTCGTCACACCGGACACGCTGCCGCCCCCGGGCGTGACTACCAACCGCTGGATCTCGATCGACCTCTATCAACAAACGCTGAGCGTGTACGAAGACGCCGAGTTGATCTTCGCCACCCTGGTCTCGAGCGGCATCGAGCCGTTTTGGACTCAGCCCGGCACGTTCCAGATTTACGAAAAGAAAGAAGTGGAGACCATGCAGGGCGCCTTCGAGGCCGATCGTTCCGATTACTATTACCTCGAAGATGTGCCCTGGACGATGTATTTCGACCAAAAGCGCGCCTTGCACGGCGCTTACTGGCACTCGTTCTTCGGTTACCCGCGCTCGCATGGCTGCGTCAACCTGTCGCTGGGGGATTCGCACTGGCTTTACGACTGGGCCGAAGTCGGCGACTGGGTCTACGTCTTCGACCCCTCCGGTCAAACGCCGACCGACCCGGCGCTCTACGGGAGCGGCGCGCCTTGACGCTTGATGCACCGTATGGTATATTTGCGCCCGCTAACGGTCCCGTGGTGTAGCGGTTAACATGCGGCCCTGTCAAGGCCGAGATCGCGGGTTCGAATCCCGTCGGGGCCGCTGAGAAAAGACTGGCGTCATGTCAGTCTTTTTTGATTCGCTCAATCTCCCTCGACCAGGCGGGCAAGCCCATTCCGATCGGTCAGGATGAATTCGGTGCGGGTGACGCTGATGAGATTTTTGTCGGCAAAACGATACAACGCCCGGCAAACGACCTCGCGGCTGGTGCCGAGGCGGGCCGCCAGTTCGTCCAGGGTCAGCGAGCGCGGCACCGACTGCCCGTCAGGAGAAACCTGCTCGAGCAGAAACCGCGCCAGGCGCCCGGCAATCGGCTGGAAGGCCAGACCTTCGATCACTTCGCTGGCGCGCAGCATGCGCCGAACCATGGTGCGCGCCAGTTCCCAGGTCAGACGGCCGTTTGCCAGCAACAGCGGCTGAACATCTTCGCGCCTCCAGAGATATAACTTCGCCGCCTCCCGGCACTGCAACGTCACCGGGTTGGGCATCTCGGCCTCGAAAAAAGCCAGTCCCCAAAACACTTCCTCCGTCCCCATTTCCGCAACGATCAGACTGCGGCCCTCGCTCGACTCCTTCAGGGCCAGGATGCTGCCCTCGGCGACCAGGAACAGATACGGCCAGCGGTCGCCTGCCAGCGTCACGGCCTCACCCGGCCGATAGGTTTTGGGGATTGCCCAATCGTCCAGCCGCGCACGGTCTGCTTCGCTCAGAGAAGCAAAGACCGGATGTAACGCCAGAAGTTCGGGCAGATCGGTCGTCATACCTCGATTATATTCGTTTTAGGAAAATTTGACTTAAGTCAAAGACTTCTGACTCCACTTGTGATACATATCACATAACGTACAATGTAGGTCGGACTGGCAGTCCGACCTACACCAAAGCAATTGACAAATTTTAAAGGAGGATGACATGGAAAACACGCCTCGCAACATTCGTCTGTTGTTGGCCGCTCTGGCGGTCATCGTCGGCCTGTTCATGGCGGCCGTCGCTCCGTTCATCATTCAGACTTCGCTGGAACGAGTTATCTCGGCCCTGCTGGTCGTCTCACAGGAAAAGCCTGCCTATGCCAGCGGTATCCTGCTGTTCTCGTACGCCTTCCCCCTCTATCGGGGGCTGATCTTCCTCGGCGGCATCGCCCTGCTCCTGCTGGCCAAGCCGATTGCCGAAGGAAAAGCGTGGACTTTTCCGGCCGCCCTGCTGGCCTCGGCTTTCCCCTCGGCGGGCGGGATGTTTATGTTCATGCCCTACATCTCCTTTGTTGAGGGATTCCCGCTGCCGATGGTCGTGTCGTTCGTCGGGCTGGTCTTCTTCTGGTCACTCATCTTGCTGCGCAAGGTGGATAAGTGGCTGAAATGGGGCCAATTCCTGGCACTGACCTTCGCCGGGATGCTGACCACGCACGCCTTCATCGTCGGGACCGGCAACCTGCGCACCCTGTTGACCCGCCCCGACAAGCCGCTCTACGACGGCCTCGGCTGGTGGGTGCTGGCCTGGTCGCAGCCTATCCAGTGGATTTGCGTCATCCTGCTCTTTGTCTCCATATACTTGCTGGCGGGGCGCAAAGTCTGGGGCTGGCGGCTGGCGCTTCTATCGGTCGTCTCGCTCGTGGCAATTGACGTGCCGATGCAAATCATCCGCCTGGTCATCGCTCACTCGACCTCGTGGGATTACTCCTATGGACTGCCGGCTATGATCGGCCTGATTTTCGTGCTGCTGTTCCCCAAGTTCCGGCAGGCGCTGACCGACGAACTTGTCTGAGGAGACGGCCATGAAAAACAAGCGGACACTCGGTATCCTCCTGGCCTTTGCAGGCGTCCTGATCGGCTTGCTGCTGGCCTACCAGATCGCCAGCATCTATCAATCTACCATTGACGGAAAAGTAGCCGAAGGAAGGCCCGATGAAGGCATCACCGTCCAAATCGTCTTCGCCATCCTTGGTTGGCTGACCCTGGTCGGCGCGGCGCTGATGGGCGTCTCGGCCTACGGATTCGCCCGCCGCCAGCCCTGGGCCTGGTTCTGGGGAACCGTCGCGGCGACCCTCTACATGTTGACCGCCTTCTTTCCCATCATCCCGCCCGCCAGCGTGGGACTGCCCTCCCCCACCGCCCCGACCTTTGGCCTGGCCGCCGTTCTCTGGTTCGGCATGTTGATGGCCGGCGGCGTGGCGTGGAGATCGGTCGCCCTGGCCTTCGTGGCCGGCCTTGCCTACGTGCTGACCTTCATGGACGGCGTCGCCAGCATCTCGCGCTACCAGACCGTCCCCGACCCGTTCCTGCACGGCGTCTACGCGGTGACACAGATGGTCAACTGGTGGGGCGCGGCGGCCTGGGCAGTATTCATCTTCGCGGCGCTGAAGCGCAAAGCGTGGGCGCTGCCGCTGGGCATTTTCGCGGCGCTGATGTCCATGCTGGGCGGCTTTCCGCTCGGCATCAGCGACGTGCTCCGGCTGGGGCGCTTCTCGATGTTCCTGCCGGCGCCGCTCATCAGCGCGGGGCTGCTGATCTACCTGCTCTTGCCCGCCGGGCGCAACCTGCTCGAGAAACAGGAAACAGGTTGAAGGTCCGGAAAGAAACGAGACTGTGACATTTATCACAGAATCGAGCCGGTTCATGTGCAATAATTCACATAGAGAACCTGCACAGGGCGTGCGGGTTGAAATCTATGGAGGTCTTTCCCTCCAGAAAAGGAGAATGCCATGAACCTGTTCACCCTCGACAACCTGTTCCTTCTCTTGACCGGCCTGGTCGCCATCTACCTGCTCTGGCGCTTCTACACCCGCTGGAGCAAAGGCAAGGCTCTCTACGACCTCTACTACATGATGGGCTTCCTCGTCCTGCTGGTCTCGGGCCTGCTGCTCATCTTCCTCGGGCTGGGCATCCTGGGCAAGCCGGCCGTGCTGACGGTGGCCTCGCTCATCCCGCTGGGCATCTCGATGGGCATCATGGAGCAGTATTTCCCGCAATGGAAAAAGGCCTTCAAGTGGTTCGCCCTGGTCGGCTTCCTGGCGATTGCGGTGGCCAGTTTCGGCGGGATAGTCCCGCTGCGCAAGATTGCCGTGCCGCTCTTCCACGGCGTGGCCGGGCTGGTCATCTTCATCGGGCCGTTCCTCGCCAAAGGCGCGGCGAAAGGCTTCTGGTGGGTCGGGATCGGCGGGCTGCTCATCGGCCTGGGCGGCATCGCGCTGGCGTTCATCTCGCTCGGCTCGCAACTGCTCTTCTTCAGCCCGCAGTTCGTCATGACCATCCTGACCCCGCTCCTGCTGCTCATGACCCTGGCGTTTACGTTTGGGTTTGTGAAGGATATTCGAAGATAGACGATAGACCGTGGACGGTGGACGATGGACGGTCTACGGTCCACGGTCCACGGTCTACGGTCTACGGTCTACGGTCCACGGTCCACCGTCCACCATCCGCAAAGGAGACTGTATGCCCTTCCTCAAATCCCGCTTCCAGTACCTCTTCGGCACCACCAAGGGCCTGATCTTGGTCGCGATTGCGATGATCGCCCTGGTGACGGCGCTCTTCGGTATGCTCTCCGGCCCGATGGCCGAGATGGGCGTCCGAGAAATCATCGTGCGCGCCTTGCGCATGGACTTGCAGCCCGCCGAGCGCGAGGGACGCATCATCATCCTGTATCACTCAATCGCCATGGCCGTCGTCGCCATCGAGGTCTACATGATCACCGGCCTGCTGGGGATGCGCGAGTTCTACAAGAAAGCGGTGCGCGTCCTGATCACGGTCGGCTACCTGCTGGCGATGATTTTTGGCCTTCTCTTCGCCTACTGGGGACATGAGTGGGTCTTCCACGGCCTCTACATCACCGGCCTGGCGCTCATCTTCTTCGCCGGCGTCCTGCTGACCATCGCCCTCTGGCCCTGGGATAAAGCCTATTTCCAGCCTGATCCGGTCTACGCCCGCACCAAAGGCGGCGTGGACCTGGAGCGGGCCGCCTTCTTCACCACCGCGCTGACGACGGTCATCTCGTCCATTTTCGGGGCCGTCCCCGGCTCCTACTTCGGCAACGGCTTCGAGGTCTTCCTGGCCGAGAACATCATCCGCTTGCCCGAAAAGACCACGATGGAATACTCGGTCATCGGCCACCTGCATATCATGCTGGCGCTGATTGCCATCATGATCACCCTCATCGTCGGACGCTGGTTGAACTTCCGCGGCCGGCTGCACAAGATCGCCATGCCGCTGATGATCCTCGGCTGCATCGTCCTCAACCTGGGCGTGTGGGGCGTGGTCACGCCGCTCGAACCGATCGCTCACATGATCATCTACGTCGGCGCGACGCCTTCCATGCTGGCCGCCCTGCTGCTGCTCATCTGGTCGTGGGGCGAACTCATCCGCACCGGCACAGCGCACCTGACCAAGCCGACCTTCCTGCAAAAACTCGCCGCGCTCGTCCGCGACCCGCTCAAATTCGGCCCCACCTGGCAGATGCTCTTTATGAACTTCACCACCAGCGGCATCGGCATCTTCATGGCCGTCCGATTGGACGAAATCTTCCGCCTGTGGCCGGCTCGCGAAGAGCGCATCGAACTGACCGGCCACTGGCACGCCCTCTCGGCCATCATCGCCACCATCATCCTGATGTACTACGGCGACATCATCGGCCTGAAGGGCAAAATCCGCCAGATTTACGGCTGGGCGATCATCTTCCTCTCCGACCTGGCCCTCGGCGCGGTGACCGTCTTCGAGATGAAGCGTCTGTTCATCGGCGAAGCCGAGCAGCAGCCGCTGGTCAACGCGCTGATGTACATGATTGACTTCGGCCTCGGCCTATTGCTCGTCCTGCTCGCCATCGTCATGGTCTGGCGGCTGACCGACCTGTTCAAGCCGAAAGGCCGCTGGACGGAAGAAGCCACCCACGAACTCGCCGAGGAGGTGTCGAAATGAAGCGCCGCGTTCTGACACTTCGACTTCGCTCAGTGCAGACCCTCAGCCTGCTCCTCGTCCTCCTGGCCGCCTGCGCCCGCGTAGACCTCGACCCGGCCCTCCCCGTCTACGAGACGGGCGTGGACCCCTCGGCCTGGGCGCGCGTCCCGGCCGGCCCCTTCTACCACGGGCAGGAGGCCGAACTCGAAGAGATTCCCTACGACTACGAGATCATGGTCACGCCGGTCACCGTCGCCCAATACGTGGACTTCCTCAACGCCGCCCTGGCCGATGGGAGCGTGCGCATCGAGGGCGATTATGCCGTTGCCTTCTACCCCGGCGATCCGTTCCACGGCAAGAAGCACGAACTGGAAATCGGCCCCGGCAACTACCTGCTCGTCCCGCTCGCCGACCCGTCCTCGCGCTTCACCTTCGATGGGCAGACCTTTGCCGTCAAGCCCGGCTGGGAGAATCACCCGATGACCAACGTCTCCTGGTTCGGCGCCTGGGCCTACTGCGGCTACTACGGCTGGCGGTTGCCGACCGAACTCGAATGGGAGAAAGCCGCCCGCGGGTCCGAGGACGCCCGCGCCTATCCCTGGGGCGATGAAATCACCCGTCAGCACGCCAACTTCTACGCCAGCCGCGATCCCTTCGAGGACATGACCTCCTACGGCTCGCTGACCACGCCGGTCGGCTTCTACAACGGCAAGGTGTACGATGGTTTTCAGACTGTCAACGCCGCCTCCCCCTACGGCCTCTACGACATGGCCGGCAACGTCTGGCAGTGGGTGGGCGATGTGCACTTCCAGGAAGGCTTCAGCGACCGGCTGATGCACGGCGGCTCGCGCAACACCTATGACATGGACCTGCGCGTCTGGGTGCGCAACTCCGCCCCGCCGATGTACTACGGCCCGGCGGTGGGGTTCCGCTGTGCTAAAATAGACCGTTGACCGTAGACGGTAGACCGTCCACTGTCCACCGTCCATCGTCCATCGTCCACCGTCCACCGTCCATCATCCACCGTCCACCGTCCAAAAGGAGTCTCCCATGCCCTTCAAGTTTGAACGTCTCGAAGTCTGGCAACTGGCTCTTGATTACGTAGACCTGATGTATCACATCGCTGAGGAATTGCCCTCAAAAGAGCAATACAATCTTGCTTCACAACTCACGCGGGCTGCCACTTCGATTACGCTGAACATAGCCGAGGGTTCGACCGGTCAAAGCGATGCCGAACAGAATCGTTTCTTGGGCATGGCGATTCGCTCCCTGATGGAGACTGTAGCCTGTCAGCGTTTGATTGCTCGCCGTTACCCTGTCTCTCAAGAACTGATGACCAAAGGCGACCAAATGGCGCAAGAGTTAGCCAAAAAACTACATGCCTTCCGCCATGCGCTCGGCAACAATCAGATTCGCGAAGAGCAAGCGCCTTACTTTGTGGACGATAGACCATAGACCGTAGACCGTCCACCGTCCATCGTCCACCGTCCATCGTCCATCGTCCATCGTCCACCGTCCAATGACCAAACTCCGCCTCTACCTGCCCCTCATCAAGACCCTCCAGACCGGCTTGCTGCTGGCAACCGGGCTGGCAGGCTATCTCAGCGCCCACACCGCGCCCTCCGGTTGGATTCTGCTGGGCGTGGCGGGCAGTCTCTTCCTGGCCATCAGCGGCTCGACCGTGCTCAACATGTGGTACGACCGCGATATTGACGCGGTGATGAACCGCACGCACCATCGTCCGCTCGCCGATGGGCGCGTCTCCCCCAACGAGGCCCTGCGCCTGGGGTTGATTCTCTCCGCCCTGGGCGTGGGCTGGGGCGTGGCGATGAGTCCGCTCTATGGGCTGGTCGTCTTTGCCGGCCTGTTCTTCGACGTGGTCGTGTACACCCTCTGGCTCAAGCGCCGCACCTGCTGGAGCATCGTCTGGGGCGGGATTTCGGGCGGCATGCCCATCCTGGCCGGGCGGGTCATGGCCATCAGTCAGATCGACCTGGTCGGCGTCCTGCTCAGCATGGCCGTCCTGTTCTGGATTCCGACCCACATCCTGACCTTTTCGATGCGCTACTTTGCCGATTACCAGGCGGCGCGCATCCCGACCTTCCCCTCCACCTACGGCTTCGAGACGACGCGGGCCGTCATCGCCCTCTCGGCCATCGTTGCCGCTGCCAGCATGGGCGTGGCGGGCGTGATGATCGGCGTCCAGGCCGGCTTCCTGCGCCTGATGGCCGTCCTCTCGGCCGGGCTGCTGGTTCTCTCGTTTGCCACCGTCTTCCGCCCCTCGGAGCGGGTCAACTATAGCCTGTTCAAGTACGCCTCGCTGTATATGCTGGCTTCGATGGTGTTGCTGGCTCTTTGACCGTAGACGATAGACCGTGGACCATAGACCGTAGACCGTCCACCGTCCACCCTCCGCCCTCCCATGAAACCCTCCCCCCTCTCCCGCCTCTTCCTCCTCCTCGCCGCCCTGCTGGCTGCCTGGCAGGTCGCCATCGGCATCGAAGGGCTGGAACGCATCCCCGTTCTGGCCTACACGGTCGGGTTCGGCGTCCTGCTGGTCGCCTGCTTGCTGCTCATCATCCTGGGCCTTGAAATCCTGGAAAGCCCGGTCGTGGTCGTCGTCTCGACCGTGATTCCGCTCAGCCTCTCGCTGGGGCTGGTCTGGGAACACCTCGCCGCCTGGCGGACCCCCTACCTGCTCTTCGTCGCGGCCGGATTCCTGACGATTGTGATCACCCGCTCTCTGCCGCTGAAAGGCCGCCTGCCGACCATCCTGCTGGCCGTCGTCCACGGCGTGGCCGGCATGGTCATCTTCCTCCTGCCGAGCGTCCTCGCCGCGCAGGGAGCGGCGCGTCCCGGTTTTGCGCTGGTCGGCTTGGGCGGCGCGCTGATCGGCCTGGGCGGGCTGCTCCTGTCGTTCCTCAAGGCCGGCCGCCCGATCGTCCCGCGCGAGACCATCCTGCGCATCCTGCCCGCCCTGCTCCTGCTGATGACCGCCGCGTTTGTCGCCGGTTTCGCGCTGGGTTAATAGACCGTGGACCGTAGACCGTAGACCGTCCACCGTCCATCGTCCATCGTCCACCGTCCATCGTCCATCGTCCATCGTCCACCGTCCATCGTCCACCGTCCACCGTCCATCGTCCATCGTCCACCGTCCACCGTCCACCGTCTACCGTCCATCATCCAACAAGAAAGGAGAAACAATCCATGAGAAACACCTGGTGGGCCAAAACCCTTCGTATTTTGGGCATCGTCCTAATGAGCCTGACCGCCGCCTTCACGCTGATGGGCGGCGCCGGGACAACTTGTGTCGCCCTCAACCCCACCGGCTGGGAGGGCAAATTCGACTCTCTTGCCCCATTCCAGTGGTTGTGGATTTTGTTCGTTCTGGTCGGCATTGCCGCCGGCATCCTGGGCGTGCGCGCCGTCGTCCTGCTGGTGCGCGGCCGCCGGAATGCTTATCGGCAGGCCCTCCTTGCCCTGCTCATCGGCACGGCGATCAACCTGATCCATCTCTTCGCCTCGCGCGCCCTGCGCGGCGCCTCCATGCCGGTGGACGCCGTCCTCTACACCAACGTCCTCACCCTGATCGTCTTCCTGCTCTTCCGTCTGCCTCCCATCTGGCAAGGGGTGAACTATGAAAAGCCCGCCGGCGAAAAAGAGACCGGCAAACACGCCGCCGCCATCTCGCTGGCAGCCACCGGCCTGCTGACCCTGACCATCCAATTCCTGATGGCGCCCACCCACACCATCGGCGGCGTCAACTGGGCCGACGCCTGGCATACGGCGCTGACGACCATCGGCGCAGCGCTCATCGCAGGCGGCATTGCCCTGGCAGCCTATCGCCGCTTTGTTCCGGCGCCGCAGCCGGCAGCGAGGCTGGCAGAAAACTAAACTTTATTCGTAATAACCGCCGAGACGCAAAGAACGCCAAGAATCTTCCTGAAATTCGCCAAGAAAGGCTCTTGGCGAATTCCAAGTGGGCTCGGCGCCATGGCGTCTTGGCGGTAAAGGTGATTGCAGATAAAGTCTACTGATTTTAGCCTCCATCAAACACCAAGAGCGCGAGCAGGGATCGATCGCCCTCCTCGCGCTCTTTGCATGGCAACGTTGACCCGCAAGCATTGACGTATAATCACAGTATGCCTGCCATCCTTCGAACCGTCCTCCGCACCCTGTTGGCCGCCCTGCTCCTCGCGGCGCTTCTCCTGGCCCTGGCTTTGCTTGCCTACCGCCTCGCCGACCGAACCAACGGCCGGCTGACAATAGGCAACGAAACCCGCCGCTACCTGCTCTATGTCCCCCCGTCTTATGACCCTGCCAAGCCAACCCCGCTGGTCATCAGCATTCACGGCTTTGCCCAATGGCCGGCCCACCAAAGCCAACTGACCGGATGGACCCAACTCGCCGATGAGTACGGATTCATCCTTGTTCATCCTTCCGGCCTCGGCTTTCCCAAGCGCTGGCGCGCCGGTGACGCCAGCGTCAGCAACCCGGATATCGCCTTCCTGAGCGCCCTGATAGACAAAATCGAAGCCGACTACAACATTGACCCGGCCCGAATCTACGTCAACGGCCTATCTAACGGCGCAGGAATGTCTTTTGCTCTGGCCTGCCAACTCTCCGAACGCATCGCCGCCTTTGGCGGGGTCGGCGGCGCTTACCTGTACCCCTGGGAGGCGTGCCAAACCGGCCGTCCCGTTCCCGCCATCATTTTCCATGGCGACACCGACCCCATCGTCCCCTATCAGGGCGGGCCGTCTGAGTCGTTTGACGTCCCATTCCCGAACATCCCGGCCTGGGTCGAGTCGCTCGCCCTGCGCAACGGTTGCGACCTCCCCCCGGTCGAGGCCGCCATCAGCGCCCACATCACCGAACGGCGTTACCCCGATTGCGCCGCCGACGTAGTCTTCTACACCGTTCAGGGCGGCGGACACACCTGGCCGGGCGGCGAACCCCTGCCCGAATGGATCACCGGCCCAACGACGACCGAAATCAACGCCACCCGCCTGATGTGGCAATTTTTCCAATCCCACCCGCTTCAAAGTCCTTGATTGAAATGTCCTTTTTCTTCTCGCCCCCCATCCTTGTCCTGTTGCTCTGGCATCGCGGGGAGTTCTTTTCCGCTAAAGTCAGGAGATTTTAGAATCCTTCCCCTGTTATACTTACCACCATGGTGAACTCCCTGCATCCCTGGGACTTGTCCCCCGAGGAGGCTGCCCGCCTCCAGGGCGAACTGCGTCGCCAACTGATTCTGACCTGGGACGAGAGACCCGTCTCGCTGGTGGCCGGGGTGGATGTCGGCGTGCGCGCCGAAACGAGCATCTGCGCCATTGTCCTCCTGACCTATCCCCATCTGGAGCCGGTTGAGGCTGCCGTCGCCGAAGTTCCGCTAACTTTCCCCTACATCCCCGGACTGCTGGCCTTTCGCGAAGGGCCGGCCGTGCTGGCCGCCTGGGAAAAACTCCGCCATTTGCCCGACCTGGTGATGTTCGATGGACAGGGCATCGCTCACCCGCGCGGCCTGGGCATCGCCTCGCAAATGGGACTCTGGCTGGAGCGTCCGACCATCGGCGTGGCCAAATCGCGCCTCTATGGCCGGCGCCGGGAACCGGGTCCGCGCCGCGGCGACCGCGCCGACCTGCTCGATGAGCGCGGCCAAGTCATCGGGACGGTGTTACGTACAAAAGAGAAAACCAATCCCCTTTACATTTCGCCGGGTCACTTGATAGACCTCCCTCACGCCGTCTCGTTTGTGCTGGACTGTTGTCGCGGCTTCCGCCTGCCGGAGCCGACCCGCCGGGCGCACCGCGTTGCGGGAGGAGAATTGTTGCCATCGCCGCCCGCCCACCAGAAACGCTTATTTTGAACCCGGGCAAAGAGCATTGTCACTCTTTTCTCGTTTGCTATTTGCAAATCTCAACTTCGTCAAGCATGAGTATAATTATGCCATCTTCTGGATAAAGCCTTTTTTCAACGCCCAAGTTCTCAAGGGAAAATTTGCTAATGAAAATTGAAGAGGCTAAACGCGTTCGTTGGCTGAGAAGCAATCCGCGCCCATTGGGAGAATTGCTAGACGAAGGTTTTCTTGGACGAGAGCAACTGGAATGGGCCTCTAAATGGGCTTATAATCCACAACTTAAAGAGGCCGCCCAAATTTTGCTTCAAGAGATACAGAACACGCATCAGGAGGGGGCTATCGAATCGGTCCCGTCTACTACTCGAATTTTTGAATTGAAAATAACTCTGGAACAGGCACGGGCTATTCCATGGCCATTTGCGCCCTATAAAGGTCAGCTCATTGGAACACTTCTTGATTCAAATAAAATCGTTCTCAAAGACCTGGCCTATGCCATAGAAAATGCGAGAGATCAAAGAGTAAAACATGCCGCCACAGCCCTGGTGCTAGCCCGATTAGAACAAGAAGTTCTTGAGCCGCCTAAACCTAAAGGGCCGGTGAAAATTATTTCGGGGGGCAGGAGTTTTGCCGAACGCCGTCAAATGCAATTGAATTTACTTGACGGCTTAATTTCAGGGCTTCTTTTAGGCTGTTTAACTACCATAGCCATCATGTCAATCATACCTGGGGGAACAAATAGACAACCTCATCAATCGCTTAGCGATCTCTTGAATTCACCAAACAGTATTTTAATATTTGCTCTAGCACTCGTTATTATCATTGCGATAATAACGGCTCCGTTATATCTCTTGGGACTAATCGAAAAACGTCTCGATAAACTAATCGCTGCCTATCACCGCGGCCAAGAAGGAGAAGAAAAAGTTCTGCGAACTATTCTACAAGTTCTCGATGGAGACTGGTGTATTTTCCACAACTTGCGTCTACCAGGCCACCGAGGCGACTTAGATGTTGTTATGATAGGTCCCCCCGGAATATGGGTGCTTGAAGTCAAAAATTTCGCTGGTTGGCATCGCAACATCGGCGAACGCTGGGAATATCAAAGCAAAGGAAAGTGGAGACCGTCTTCTACCAATCCAAGTGTTCAGGCAATCAAGAACGCTG
>CALGPL010000013.1 GCA_937960595.1 uncultured Anaerolineales bacterium
TAGGCGCACTCGATTCCGGCAGGCGTTTTCATGGTCTATGGAAATCCCGCGGCCGAGGCCGCGGGACTCTCTTGCCGATCAGACGCGGGTGACGTAAGCGCCGGTGCGGGTGTCGACTCGAATGATGTCGCCCTCTTTGACGAAGTTCGGGCATTGGACCTCGATGCCGGTTTCGACCTGCACCTTCTTGGTCACCCCCGTGGCGGTGTCGCCGCGCACGGCCACATCGGCGCGGACGACTTTCAGGTCCACCGTCAGCGGCAGTTCGACGTCGAGCGGCTCGCCATTATAGAAGGTGAGTTTGCACTCCATGCCCTCCTTGAGAAAGCCGGCCGAATCGCCCAGGATCTCGGCCTTGACCGCCGGCTGCTCGAAGGTTTCGTTATCCATGAAGTGATAATACTCGCCATCGGTATATAGATACTGAACGTTGTGAAAATCGAGGCGGGCTTCCTCCACCTGGCTGCCGGAGATGAAGGTTTTTTCCAGCGTCGCGCCGGTGCGCAGGTTGCGGGCCTTGACGCGAATGGTGGCATTGCCGCGGCCGGGTTTGTGGTGGCTGTACTCGATCACCTTGAACAGACTCCCGTCGAGTTCGAAGGTGACGCCTTTGCGAAGGTCATTGACATCGATCATGGGCATAGGAAACTTCCTTACATAAATATGGTTTGCAAACGGGCGGGATTATACTACCGCTCGCCCCTGCATGGCTAGGGTCGGAGCGGCTCCTGGCTAGGCGCGTTCAAAGATCTTTGCCGTATGTATAGACCGTCTCCATGCGCTTCCAGCCGCGCCGTTCGTAGAATTGCATGGCCGCTCGGTTGTCAATCGTCACCAGCAGGTAACAGCGGATGCAGCCCTTGGCGCGCAGACGGGCTTCCAGTTCGTCCATCAGGCGGCTGCCGATTCCCTCCTGGCGGCAGGCCGGATCGACTGCCAGATGATAGACCAGGCCGCGGCGACCATCGAAGCCGCCCAGCACCGCCCCCACAATGTGGCCGTTTTTCTCGGCCACCAGGAACAAATCGGGGTCGCGGGTCAGTTTTTTGGCAATCTCTTCCGGCTCATCGGAACGGCGCAGTTGAATCCCTGGGCCGGCCGCCGACCACAAGGCATAGACCGCCGGATAATCCTGCGGAAAAGAGAACTCTCGAATCGAGACAGCGTCCATGGAGAAAGGCGGCTCAGCGGCGAAGGCGGGCGATCAAATCGTCGGGCATGTAGGGTTTGAGCAGGAAATCGTCCGCGCCGGCAGCGAGACACTCCTCGGCGCGCGGCATGCCGGAGGTCATGATCACCCGCACCGATTGCAAGTCTGGAATCGCGCGGATCTGCCGGACGATCTCGATGCCGTCGCGATTCCCCAGGTTGACATCCAGAAAAATCGCCTGTGGGTTTTCGCGGCGGATGTTCTCGATCAAATCGCCGGGCTTGTCCAGGATATTGACGGCTTCGAAGCCCTCGATGGTCAGGAGAGTTTTCAGCAAGGCCAGCATGGTGGGATCATCTTCGGCGAGCAGCACTTTGACCATTGGTTCTGGTCCCCTTTCGGGTGGTTTTTGCAGGGCGTGGCGGGCGCTCGAGAGCGGCTTTGATGACCTCCTCGACCGACTCGACGAACACAAAGTTCAGGTTCTTCTTGACTTCGGCCGGCACGTCCTCGAGGTCGAGGGCGTTCCGCTTGGGCAGGATGATGGTTTTGAGGCCGGCGCGGTGGGCCGCCAGCATCTTCTCTTTGATCCCGCCGACGGGCAGCACCTGGCCGCGCAGAGTCACCTCGCCGGTCATGCTGACGCCCTTCTTGACCGGCCGGCCGGAAACGAGCGAAACGAGGGCGGTCGCGATGGTCACGCCGGCCGAGGGGCCGTCCTTGGGTTGAGCCCCGGCGGGAATGTGCAGGTGAATATCGGCCTTCTCGAAAAAATCCTTGGGCAGGCCAAGTGCCTCGGCATGAGAACGGACGTAGGAGAGCGCGGCGCGGGCCGACTCCTGCATCACGTTGCCGACCGAACCGGTTACCTGGAAGCCTTTGGAGCCGGGCATGCGGGTCGCCTCGACGAAGAGGATGTCGCCGCCGAAGGGCGTCCAGGCCAGGCCGGGAACAACGCCCGGCACCGCCGTGCGATTGTCGATCTCTTCGGTCACCAGGAAGAGCGGCCGGCCAAGCAATTCCCGCACCACCTTGGGCGTGATTCGGGAGGGCTGTTTTTGGCCCTCGGCGATGCGCGTGCCGAGTTTGCGGCACACGGCCCCGATTTTGCGTTCGAGGTTGCGCACGCCGGCCTCGCGGGTGTACTCGCGGATGATGGTCTTGAGGGCGTCCCTGGTAAAAGCCACCTCTTCAGGGCGCAGGCCATTCTCCCGCACCTGCCGGGGCACCAGATACCCTCTGGCGATGGCAATCTTCTCGCTCTCCGTGTAGCCCGAAAGGTGGATCACCTCCATACGGTCGAGCAGCGGCGGCGGGATGGTCTCGATCTGGTTGGCCGTAGTAATGAAGAAGACCTGAGAAAGATCGAACGAGACCTCCAGATAATTATCGCGAAATTCGAAGTTCTGCTCTGGATCGAGCACTTCGAGCAGAGCCGAGGCCGGGTCGCCATGGAAATCCATGGTCAATTTATCTACCTCGTCGAGCATGAAGACCGGATTGCGGGTCTCGACCCGCCGCAAGGCCTGCAAAATGCGCCCGGGCATGGCGCCGATGTAGGTGCGGCGATGACCGCGAATCTCGGCTTCGTCGCGCACGCCGCCCAGCGAGATGCGCACGAACTTGCGCCCCATGGCGCGGGCAATCGACTGGCCCAGCGAGGTCTTGCCGACCCCCGGCGGGCCGACAAAGCACAGGATCACGCCCTCGCGCTCGCGCCGGATGAAATCGCCGCTCTCGGCGCGCTCCTCGTCCTTGCGCTCCAGGCGCAACTTGCGCACCGCCAGGAATTCGAGAATGCGCTCCTTGATATCTTCGAGGCCATAGTGATCCTGGCCAAGCACCTGGCGGGCGTGGGCGATATCCAGGTTGTCGGTCGTCGTCTGCGACCAGGGCAGCGAAACCAGCCAGTCGAGATAGGTGCGGATGACGCCGTACTCTGCCGAAGCGGTGGGAAGGCGGGAGAGGCGGTCCAGTTCACGGCGGGCCTGCTTGGCGGCTTCCTCCGGCATTCCGGCGGCCTCGATCTTCTGGCGAAACTCTTCCACCTCGACGGCCTGTTCGTCGCGTTCGCCGAGTTCCTTCTGGATGGCCTTCATCTGCTCGCGCAGGTAATACTCGCGCTGCACCCGTTCGATTTCCGAGCGCGCCTCATTCTGGATCTTCTGACCCAATTGGAGCACATCCGCCTCGCGGACGAGCAGATCGACCAATTTTTCCAGTTTGGCCTTGGTCGAATCCATCTCCAGAATGGCCTGGGCATCTTCCAGGTCGATGCGCTGGAAATTGGCAATCGTGTAGACCGTCTGGAGCGGATCCTCGAGGGAGGTGATGGAAAGGACCAATTCGCGCGGGATGCCCGGGCTGAGTTCGGAGATTTGCTCGAACTGGTCGCGGGCGCTGCGGGCGAGCGCCTCGACCTCCAGCCCGGTCTCGACCGTCTCAGGGATGATTTGAATGCGCGCCCGCAGATACGGCTCCTGCTCGAGGTACTCGACGACGCGGAAGCGCACCAGCCCCTGCACCAGCAGTCGGATGGTGTTGTCGGGGGCGCGGAACAGTTTGTGGACGGTCGCCAGGGTCCCGACGGTGTACAAATCGCCGGGGCCGGGCATTTCCAGTTCCGGGTTGCGGGCCGCCACCAATCCGACCAGTTTTTCGGCAGTCAGGGCGATATCATCCACCAGCCGGATCGAGCGCGGCTGACCGATCGTCAGAGGCACGGCCGTCTGCGGATAGACCACCACGCCGCGCAGCGGCAAGATCGGCAAGATTTCGGGAAATTTCGGCGCGTCCGCCTCTTCGCCGGAAGAGGGTTCCGGCGGAGGGCTGCTCTCGTCCTTTTTCTGGACGCGCGTGAAGATGGAGGGCAGCAACCAGTCTGCTTCTTCCGGCAGATCGTCCTGGATGCCCATCCATTCCAATAATTCGAGAGAAGACGAATGCCAGCGCGAGGCCGTCATGAGGGTTTGATTCGAACGGTTTTGATCTTCGGCAAGGTCACGGTCAGGAAGCCGTCGCTATATTCGGCTTCCGTTTTGGCAATGTCGGCGTCGGGGGGCACTTCCACTGCCGTGCTGAATTCGCCAAAGCGAATTTCCATTTGGTGGTAGGCGCGCCGCTCGAGGGTCTCGCTCCGTATGCCGCTGATGACGAGATGATCCTTGTCGATGTTGATGGAGAAATCGGACCGCGACATGCCGGCCACTTCGACGCGCACCACGTAGGCGTCCTCCGTCTCGTACACATCGGTCGGTGGACTCCAGGAATAGGAATGCAAGCGCACCTGCCAGCCGAT
Organism: uncultured Anaerolineales bacterium; assembly: GCA_937960595.1. Lineage (GTDB taxonomy): Bacteria > Chloroflexota > Anaerolineae > Anaerolineales > Villigracilaceae > JAFGSI01. Next base: position 4,449 of record CALGPL010000013.1, read on the forward strand.
CGCCTGCATCGAGGGGCGCGGCCTGGCGGGAGGCGGGGCGGTTTTCCAGACGAGTGCAGGCATGGCACCCTCCTCAGGCGTTCAGCGCCGCCCGGGCAGCAGACAGGACGGCGGCATAATCCGGCTCGTCGCCCAAGGCGGGCATGTAAGCCGCGTAGGTGATCTTGCCCTGCCGGTCGACGACAAATACAGCCCGGCGCAGGATGCGCGCTTCCTTGATGAGGCAGCCATACTTTGCCCCGAAATCGGCGGCCATGTGATCCGAGAGGACGGTCACCTGATCCACGCCGGTCGCGCCGCACCAGCGCTTCTGGGCAAACGGCAGGTCGGTGCTGATGACCAGGATGACAATATCGGCGCCGAGAGCGGCGGCCTCTTCGTTGAAGCGGCGCGTCTCCCGGTCGCAGACTTCCGTATCCAGAGAGGGGACGGCTGCGATGATGCGCACCTTGCCCTGGGTATCTGCCAACCCGGCAAACGGCGACCAGTCGAGGCGTTGGACGTGGAATTCGGGCGCGGGGTCGCCCGGCTGGAGGTCCGGCCCGACGACGGTTGCATCCTGACCCTTGAATTTGATGATTCCGAAACGTTCGCTCATCACGATTTCCTCCTGTCTTCCGTTCTCTTCTCAGGCCTCGGGAGAACGAGCAGCGCCCCTGGCGGGATTCGAACCCACAACCTACTGCTTAGAAGGCAGGTGCTCTATCCGTTGAGCTACAGGGGCATGAGTGAGCCGGCCAATTCAACCCAGGAAGGGACGGATTCCTTTGTAGACGCGCGGCCCGGCCAGGGTGCGCAAAATAATCTCGGCCGGCCGCCCCAGCCGCTGACCCAGTTCGGCGGCCGAGAGCGGCGTGTTGCCGTTCGAAAGGAGGATGCGAAAGACAGCATCCACCAGAGCCGTCTGCGCGCTGACAAAGCCTTCCTGCCGGGCGCAGTGAGTGATCAGCGTGTTTTGCAAGCCATCCACCTGGCGCACCTCGGCCGTCTGCGGATCGACCCAGTCGATCAACTGGTCTTCGGGCACATCGGCAAAGGCTTGCTGGTGTTCTTCGCACAACATGCTGCGCAACTCGATATGCCAGTTGCGGTCGTTCTGCCGCCACCAATCGAAATCGATGTGAAACGGGGTCTGGGCGGTCGGCTTGACCAGGCTGAATTTCTTGACCTCAGTCATCGCTGGCCTCCTCCGAGTCGATCAAACGGAAATGTAGATCGCCGACGTGTTTGATGGTCGGCCGGCTCGCCAGAAAAGCCAGCAACGGCGCGGGCGGGCAGCGCCGAACGATGTTCAGGGCCGAATAGAGTTCCTGAGCATGGACATGCCCTTGCACATTGAGTTTGCTCAGTTCGCGCAGCATGCCCAACACCAGATTTTCAAAAGGCGGCTTCTCGGCAGCCAGCCGGCCGCAGGCTGCATCCACGCCTTCCACATCCGGGACGGCAATGACCATGCGTTCGTTGAATTCACAGGTCAGATTCTGCTTCAAGGTGGCAAAGACGATGCCGCCATCGCTGCCGACCAAGACCGTGCGCACCCAGTCGCGGGTCGGGCGGTGGACGCGGGCTTCGAGGATGACCTGGCCCGGTTTTTTGCTGCGCCGGACGGTGATCAAACTGCCGGGGATCAAGCCGTGCTTGCGGTACAAGTCGCCCAGCCCGGCCACGTAGCCATGCTGACGAACCACCCAGCCCGGCATTTCCTGACCGGTCACTCCGTCCACAATCGTAAAGCGCACGCGCGGGGTGACGTAGGCGGTCGGGAAGAGGCCGCGCATGCGGGCCGAAATGGGCAGCGTCCCTGCCCGCCAGTGCGGATAGGGCAGACTGACGGTCACTTCCTCCGGCAGGAGGGCGGGCGGTTCCAAATCGCTCAATTCGTCGTCGAGGACAGCCTCCAGCGCCCGCATTTCCTCGGTCAACACAGAGGCGTCGTACTCCAGGGCCGTGTAGCGCAGCGAAGGCGGGATTTGCTGCACGTCCGGCGGCTCGAGGCGACGCAGGCACCACAACACCTCGCCCGCCGGACCGACCTCGTCGAAACGGGTATCCTCCTGCAAGGCATAATTCAACGAGAATTCGAGCAGTTTTGGGTTGACATCGGCCGGCAAGTCAATCTGATCGAGCAGCGCCGAGGTGGGCAGCGGCTGTCCTTTGGCCTCATCGAGAATGGCCTCCGCCAAATTCAAGTGACCGAGATTGACGTCCACCAGCAAGGCGCGCGGGAACCAGCGCCCGGCAATCCGCACCAGACTTTGGTCGGCCTCCAGAGCGGCGACCAGTTTGCGGGTCAGACCCGCCTCGTGCTGACGCAGGACGGTTTCGGCATCGAACGCCTGTTCTTCGCCCGTCTCCTGCGGCGCATTCAGCCCATGAGATTCCAAACCTGCCGCGAACTGCTTGCGGTTGCCGTCTCCAAACTCGACCTCGATGACTTCGAACTCGCCCAAAGCGGGGTTGACGCCCGGCCGCACGCCGGTCACGCGGCCGCTCTTCCAATCCAGGGCCGGGAAGACCAGCGCCTCGCCGAGGCGGTAGCGCTCCTTCGGCAGGTACAACTTTCCGCCGCCCTGGCGCTGTTTGCGCAGGGTTTCGCGTTCGACGCGCAGGCGCTCCTCGATCAGCACCGGCAGGATCTCTTTTTCGGTGAGCGGAGTCTCGTGTTCGAACAGATAGGTACTGATGAATTCCAAGTCCTTCTTGTCGAACTGCAGATTGCTCCAATAGTCTTCGGGTAAGGTGAGGGAAGTGCTTGCCATGACTTGCATGAAATCCTCTAAGGCAGATGCGGTTTGCTTCGAAACGACGCAATTATACCCCACCTTGACAGACCATCTCCCTTGACTTAACATGTAAGCAGCGAGGTGACTCATGCGCATCGGAATGATGGCAGACGTCTATAAGCCCCATGTCAGCGGAATCACGAACTACATTGCCCTCAACAAACGCTACCTGGAACAGGCCGGCCACGAGGTGTTTGTCTTCACCTTTGGCGATCTGGAGTACGAAGACAACGAAGCCAACGTCATCCGCTCGCCCGGCCTGCCGTTGATCGACACCGGCTATTACTTGAATTTCACCTACAGCCGCGCTGCCCGCCGCCTGCTCCAAACCATGGACATCGTCCACGTCCATCACCCCTTCCTGAGCGGACGGCTGGCCCTGCGCTATTGCCGCCCTCTGCGCATCCCCATCGTCTTCACCAACCACACCCGCTACGACTTGTACGCCCAAGTTTATCTCCCCATCCTGCCGGAGGAGATCAGCACCACCTTCCTGCAAACCTACATGCCGGCCTTTTGCAACGCGGTGGACCTGGTCATCTCCCCCTCCAAGGGAATGGCCAACATCCTGCGCGGCCTGGGCGTCGACGGCCCGATCGAAATCGTCCCCAACGGCGTCGAGATCAATCGTTTCATCGAACAGTGTGGAACGGATTGCCGCGCCGAGTTTGGTTTCACGCCAGACGACTTGCTGCTGGTATATGCCGGGCGGTTGGGGCCCGAAAAGAACCTGCCTTTCCTTCTGCGGGCATTTGCCGGCGTGGCCGAAGCGGTCGAGAACGCCACCCTGCTCCTCCTCGGCAGCGGACCCGAAGAGGCCAACCTCAAGCGTCTGGCCAACGATCTCGGCTTGAGCGGGCGGATCGGCTTTCTGGGCATGGTGCCGTATGAACACATCCCCAAATACCTGGCGATGTGCGACCTGTTCGTGACCGCCTCGGTGACCGAAGTGCATCCCCTCTCGGTCATCGAAGCGATGGGCGCCGGCCTGCCCGTCCTGGGCATCGAATCGGTCGGCGTGGGCGATACGGTCGAGAACAACGTCACCGGACTGCTGGCCCGCGAGGACCAGGCCGCCTTCGCCGCCAAATTGACCCGCCTGTGCCTGGACGCCGATTTGCGCAAGAAAATGGGGCAGGCCGGGCGCGCCGCCGCCGAGCAATACGCCATCGAACGCACCACTCAGATCATGCTTTCTCACTACGAGCGCCTGGTTTTCGAGGCCGGCCCGCGCCAGCACACGCTGGGCGTCCGCCTGCGCAGCGTCATCGAAAGGATTCGGCGATGAGCGACCGCCGCCAACGGCTTGGCCGCCGCGGGGAAGAAGCCGCCGCCGCCTACCTCCAGGCCAACGGCTACACCATCCTGGCCCGCAACCTGCGCTGCGGGCGCGGCGAAATCGACCTCCTGGCCACCCGCGACGGCCTGTTGATCTTCGTCGAGGTGCGGACGCGCCGCTCGGGCGCTTTTGCCCACCCGGAGGAGACGGTCACGCCGCGCAAGCAGGCTCATCTGTTGGCGGCCGCCGAACAGTACCTGCAGGAACATCCCGAAAGTCCCGAAAACTGGCAGTTCGATCTGATCGCCATTGAAGGCGACCCCGATCAAAATCCGGTCATCACCCACTTCGAAAATGTCCTTGCCTGAACGCCCTCCCCTGATTGTCCTCGTCGGCCCGACGGCGGTCGGTAAGACCGAAACCGCCATCCGCCTGGCCGAGCGTCTGAACGGCGAAATCGTCTCGGCCGATTCGCGCCTGTTCTACCGCGGCATGGACATCGGCACCGCCAAGCCGACGCTGGAGGAGCGCGCCCGCGTCCCCCATCACCTCATTGACGTGACCACGCCCGAGCAGTCCTGGAGCCTGGCTGTTTTCCAGAAAGCCGCCGACGGGGCGATCACCGCCATCCACCATCGCGGCCGCCTGCCGTTCCTGGTGGGGGGCACCGGGCAATACGTGCGGGCCGTGACGCACGGCTGGGCGCCGCCGGCGGCCGCGCCGAACCCGGCCCTGCGCGGCGTCCTGGAGCGCCTGGCCGCCGAGCAAGGCCATGATTGGCTACACGCAAAACTCGCCCGCCTCGACCCTCCCGCCGCCGACCGCATCGACCCGCGCAACCTGCGTCGCACCGTCCGCGCCCTCGAGGTGATTCTGACCACCGGCCAGCGCTTCTCCGACCAGTCGCAGCGCGGCCACCCCCGCTACCACCTGCTGACCATCGGCCTGACCCGCCCCCGCCCCGAACTGTACGCCCGCATCGACGCCCGCATCGAGGCGATGTTCGCCGCCGGCCTGCTCGACGAGGTGCGCGCCCTGCTCCAAAGCGGCCTGCCGCCCGATTTGCCCGCCTTCTCGGCCATCGGCTACCGCGAGTGCCTGCAGGTGCTGGCCGGGCAGATGAGCCTCGAGCAAGCCAAGGCCGAAATGCGCCGCGCCACCCGCACCTTCGTCCGCCGCCAGGCCAACTGGTTCAAGCCAGACGACCCGGCCATCCACTGGTTCGATGCCGGCACAACCCCGCTGGAAGAGATCGAAACCCTTATCCGCCGCTTTTGTTCCCCCTACCCATCCGGGTAAATTCTCCTACAAGGAATAGTTCATGGCCGTCCAACTCCAAGAAGTGATCTCCCTGAAAGACCTGAAAACCTTTATCCAATTTCCACACCGCCTCTACCGCGGCAATCCTTACTGGGTTCCGGCGCTGGTCTTCGACGAACTCAACACCCTGCGCCGCGACAAAAACCCGGCCTTCGAGTACTGCGAAGCCCGGTACTGGCTCGCCCGCCGCGAAGGCAAAATCGTCGGGCGGGTGGCCGCCATCTTCAACCGCCGCCACGTCGAAAAATGGGGGCAGAAATACCTGCGCTTCGGCTGGTTCGATTTCATTGACGATGCCGAGGTTTCCGCCGCGCTGCTGGGCGCGGTCGAGGACTGGGGACGCGCCCTCGGCATGGAGGCCGTCCACGGCCCGCTGGGCTTCACCGACATGGACCGCGAAGGCATGCTCATCGAGGGCTTCGACGAACTGGCCACGCTGGCCACCCATTACAACTATCCTTACTACCCCCAGCACATGGAACGGCTGGGCTACGCCAAGGATGTCGACTGGGTGGAGTACGAACTCACCGTCCCGCAAGAGCCGAACGAGACCATCGCCCGCATCGCCGACCTGGCCCTGCGCCGCAACAAACTGCATTTACTGGAAGTGCGCCGCAAGAAAGACTTGCTGCCCTACGCCTATCAGTTATTCGACCTTCTCCAGGAAGCCTACCAAGACCTGTACGGTTTTGTCCCCCTGACCGAAAAACAGGTGCAAAGTTATGTCAATCAATATTTCGGCTTCGTGACCCCCGAATTCGTGCCGGTGGTGCTTGATCAGCAGGGCAAAATAGTCGGCTTTGGCATCGTCATGCCCTCCCTCTCGCGGGCGTTACAAAAAGCCCGCGGCCGACTCTTCCCCTTCGGCTTCGTTCATCTGCTGCGGGCACTCAAAAAGAACGATCGCGCCGACCTGTACCTGGTGGGAGTGAAACGCGAATATCAAGGCAAAGGAGTGAACGCCATCCTGATGGACAGGATGCACCGTCACTTCATTAAGTTGGGCATCACCAAAGTCGAATCCAACCCCGAATTGGAAATGAACGCCAATGTCCAGGGGCAATGGAAATACTACGAAAAACGCCAGCACAAGCGGCGCAGAGTCTTCATCAAACACCTCGGGCAAGAGAATCCGGCATGACCGCCCACCCCTGGCTTGCTCACTACGACCCGGGCGTTCCCGCCCACCTCGACTACCCTGCCGTCCCCGTCTTTCACTTTCTCGACCAGGCCGCCCGCCGCTGCCCGGAGCGCGCCTGCCTCCTCTTCCGCAACGAACGATTGACCTACCGTCAGGTGGCCGAACAGACCGATCGCATCGCCGCCGCCCTGCTCGGCCTGGGCGTGCAGCCGGGCGAGCGGGTGGGCCTCTTCCTACCGAACTGCCCCGAATTCGTTCTGGCTTACTTTGGCATCCTCAAAGCAGGCGGGATCGTCGTTGCCATCAATCCGCTCTACACGCCGCCCGAAATCGTCCACCAGGTCAACGACGCCGGGCCGGGAATCGTCATCGCCGCCGGTTCGCTCTACGAGCGGCTGCAGGCCGCCCGACCGGCCACGGGCATCCGCCGCGTCGTCGTGACGGGCGAAGCCGCCCTCCAAACGGGAGACATTCCCTTCGCGGCGCTGACGGCCGATCTCACCCAGAGGCCGCTGCCCCCCGTCGGCCCCGATGACGTTGCCCTCTTCCAATACACCGGCGGCACGACCGGCGTTGCCAAGGCCGCCGTTGCCCGGCACCGCAACCTGGTCGCCAACGCCTTGCAATTCAAAGCCTGGATGTCCACGCTGGAGGAGGAAAAAGAAACCTTCCTCTTGGCCCTGCCGGTCTATCACATCTACGGCATGGTCTGCGGGATGCTGCTGGGCATGGCGCTGCGGGCCAGCATGGTGCTGCTGCCCGACCCGCGCGACATTGCCAATCTTCTCTCGGCCATTCAGACCCACCGCGTAACCTACTTCCCGGCCGTCCCGACCCTCTACAACGCCATCAACAACCATCCAGACGTAGTCGCCGGAAAAGTGGACTTGACTTCCGTCAAGGCCTGCATCTCCGGCTCCGCCCCGCTCCTGCGGCAGACGAAGGAAAAATTCGAGCGCCTGACCGGCGGACGCATCTGCGAGGGCTACGGCCTCTCCGAAGCGCCGACCGCCACCCACTGCAACCCGCTGCAAGGCGAGAACCGCATCGGCTCGATCGGCCTGCCCCTGCCCGATGTCGAGGCTCGCATCGTCAGCCTGGACGACGGCACCCGCGAGGTGCCGGTCGGCGAGGCGGGCGAACTGGTCATCCGCAGCCCGCAGGTGATGGTCGGCTATCACAACAAGCCCGAAGAGACCGCCGGGGCGCTGCGCGGCGGCTGGCTCTACACCGGCGACATCGCCCGCATGGACGCCGATGGCTACTTCTACATCGTTGACCGCAAAAAAGACCTCATCAAGCCGGGCGGCATGGAGGTCTGGCCGCGCGAGGTCGAGGAGGTGATCGCCGCTCACCCGGCAGTGGCGGAGGTGGCCGTCGCCGGCATCCCCGACGAATATCGCGGCGAGACGGTCAAGGCCTGGGTGGTGGTCAAGGCCGGCGAAAGGCTGGACGAGTCCGAGGTCCGCGCCTGGTGCCGCCAACGGCTGGCGCCTTTCAAAATCCCGACTCAGGTCGAGTTTCGCGACCATTTGCCGCGTTCGACGGTCGGCAAAGTGCTGAAACGAATCCTGCTGGAGGAAGAGAAAAAGAAGACGCCCTGAGAGGCGTCTTCGACTGATTACACAGGCTGGGGGGTGCCGCTCCGTTTGGGGACCGGCGGCGGGAAGAGACGCTCGAATTCCTCGCGGTCGATGGTCTCGACTTCCAACAAGCGCTGGGCGACGGCGTCCAACTCTTTGCGATATTGCTTCAAGAGCGCCCGCGCCTGGCCCATGGCTTCGTCCACGATGCGGCGCACGACCTCGTCGATTTTCTCGGCCACCGCGTCGGAGTAATCGCGCTGCTCGGCGATTTCGCGGCCGAGGAAGATCAACTCTTCCTTCTGGCCATAGACCAGCGGACCCAGTTCTTCGGTCATTCCGAGGCGGGTAGCCATCATCCGCGCCAGGCGGGTGACGCGCTCGAGGTCGTTTGCCGCCCCCGAGGTGACGTCGTCGAAGACCAGTTCCTCGGCCACGCGCCCGCCCAGCAGGCCGATCATCTGGGCCATCAACTTGCGGCGCGAGACGAGCATCCGCTCGTCTTCGGGCAGGGCCAGGGTGAAGCCGCCCATCTGGCCGCGGGCAATGATGGAGACCTTCTGGACGGGATCGCCCTCCGGCAAAGCATTGATGACCACCGCATGACCGGCCTCGTGATAGGCCACGATGCGTTTCTCTTCGGCCGAAATGAGGCGGCTCTTGCGCTCCGGCCCGGCGATGACGCGTTCGATGGCCTCCTCGAACTCGGCCTGACCGATGGCGCGCTTGTTGCGGCGGGCAGCCAGGATGGCCGCCTCGTTGACCATGTTCTCCAGGTCGGCGCCCACGAAGCCGGGGGTAGCCCGCGCCAGCACGCCCAGGTCAATGCCCGGTTCCAGCGGCTTGCCCTTGACATGCACCTTGAGAATGGCTTCGCGGCCCTTCATGTCGGGCTGGTCGAGCACCACCCGCCGATCGAAGCGGCCCGGGCGCAGCAGCGCCGGGTCGAGAATATCGGGGCGGTTGGTGGCAGCCATGATGATGACGTTCGTGTCGGTGTCGAAGCCGTCCATCTCGACCAGCATCTGGTTGAGGGTCTGTTCGCGCTCGTCGTGCGAACCGCCCAGGCCGGCGCCGCGCTGGCGGCCGACCGCGTCGATTTCGTCCATGAAGACGATGCAGGGCGAATGACGCTTGGCCTGCTCGAACAGGTCGCGCACCCGGCTGGCACCGACGCCGACGAACATCTCGACGAATTCCGATCCGGAGATGGAAAAGAAAGGCACGCCCGCCTCGCCGGAGACGGCTTTGGCCATCAGAGTCTTGCCCGTCCCGGGCGGGCCGACCAGCAGCACGCCCTTGGGGATGCGCGCGCCTAACTGGATGAACTTCTGCGGCTCGCGCAGGAATTCCACCACCTCGCGCAGTTCCTCTTTGGCCTCATCCACCCCGGCTACGTCCTCGAACGTCACGGTGGGATGGTCACCGCTGAACATCCGCGCCCGGCTCTTGCCAAAGGACATGGCGGCATTGTTGCTGCCCTGCGCCTGCCGGAAGAAAAACCACAACAGACCGACAAAGAGCAAGACCGGCAGGATATAACCGGCCAAAGTGATCAACCCAACCCACGGACTGGGCGGCCGGACCTCGATGGCGACATTATCGGGGGAGAGTTTTTCGGGAGAGACGCCCAGGGCCAGCAACTGATTGACCAGAGTCGTCTCGGCCTCCTTCTGGGCCGTGCGTTCGATCTCGCCCGAAGCGGTCTCGTAAATCACCCGAACGTTGCTGTTATCTTCAACGATCAGCCGGCTGACATTCCCCGCTTCGATCTCGGCCGCCAGTTCGTTGATGGTCAAGGGCTTCTGCGTCTCCGGTTTCTGGCGGACGTTAAAGTAAACCATCGCCACGATCGCCGCAAACAACAGAAAGTAGATGAAATAAGACTGATTGCGTGAACCCACAGGAACCTCCTCAAAATCTTGCACCCCGATTATACCAACCTATGAATCCGAAGAACAGATGCAGAGAATATTTTATATGGATTTCTAATAAATTCGCCGGGCGCGAGTGCATGGCTGCGAAAACCGTCAGGCGGCCGGTTCGCAGAATTTGCAGCCGGTTTTCGCAGCCACCCCAAATAGGAAGACGGCCCAATTTAACAAACAAGAAGATACTTTTGTGGTAAACTTAACCACTGTTGAGGCGGGCAGCCATGAAAGAGAAAAGGACTGGCAAACGCATACTCTGTATCGAAGACGAAGCAGAAATGATCGATCTGATTCGTCTGATCCTGGGCCGGCGCGGCTATGAAGTGTTGGGCGCGAACGGCGGGCGGGAAGGCATCGAAATGATCCGCACAGAGAAGCCCGATCTCGTGCTTCTCGATCTGATGATGCCCGATATGGACGGCTGGGAAGTTTACCAGCAGATGAAGGCCGATGAAAACACGCGCCACATCCCGGTCATCGTCGTCACCGCCAAAGCCCAGAGCATTGACCGCGTTCTGGGGCTGCACATCGCCAAAGTGGACGATTACATCGCCAAGCCGTTCAACCCCCAAGAATTGATCGCCAGTATCGAAAACATCCTGGATCATCCAGCCGATTGACCTTCACCCAAACGGGGCGAGCAGAACAGCCCCGTTTGAGATTTAAATCACAAATGTCACAATCGATCCTCGTTCAAAACACGGCCCGCCGCCTCCAGCCGCCCCTCCGGGCGCGCTGGTGCGCCAGTTTCTTCTGTCGCCTGCGCGGCCTGATGTTCCGCCGTCGCCTGGCCCCCGAAGAAGGGCTGCTACTGGTCGAGCGGCGCGAGAGCCGTGTGGATACGGCCATCCACATGCTCTTTGTCTTCACCGACCTGGCCGTCTTCTGGCTCGACTCTGAGCGGGTGGTGGTCGACAAAGTCCTGGCCCGCGCCTGGCGGCCTGCCTACCTCCCCCGCCGTCCCGCCCGCTACATCCTCGAAACCTGCCCCGAACGGATTGACGACTTCCAGATTGGGGAACAACTGGAGTTCATAGATGTCTAAACGCTTTATCGGTACGATTCTCGGCCTTCTCAGCCTGCTGGCCCTCCTCGCCCCCTCTGCCGCCGCGCAGGCGAATCGCGGGCCGATCTACACCGTCCGCCAGGGCGATACCCTCTGGTCAATTTCCGTCTGCTTCAACATCACCACCGAGGCGCTCATCGCCGCCAACAACCTGAGCGGCAGCGATATTTTCATCGGCGACCAACTGGTCATCCCCGGCTACGAAGCCTTCAGCGGGACGATCTCGTGCGACCCCGTCCCCTATGGCGAGACGTTTCGCAGCCTCGTGCGTCAGTATCGGATGGACGAAACTCTGCTGCGCCGTCTCAATCACATCGTCAGCCCGACAGAACTCTACGCCGGCGCGAAATTGATCCTGCTCCAGGAAGACGACCGTCCCGCCTGGTCGACGCGCGCCAACCTGGAGACGGGAGAGACGCTGCTCGAACTGGCCGTCCGCGCCGACACCGACCCCTGGACGATTGCCGACATCAACCATCTCGCCGGACCCTGGGCCGGCCTGCCCGGCGACGTTTTCTACCTGCCCTCGGGCGAATCGAGCGGCTTCCCGACCGCCCTACCCTACCCGCTCGAATCGGCTCAAGTCGATCCTCTGCCGCTCATCCAGGGCAGCACGGCTCAGATCCGCGTCCACGCCGCTCGGCCGGTGACGCTGGGAGGAATACTGGTGGATCGCCCGCTGCACTTCTTCCCCGCCGAGGACGGCTCCTACATCGCCCTCCAGGGCGTGCATGCCCTCCTCGAACCCGGCCTCTACCCCCTGCGGCTGGAAACGACCGACGCCGACGGCCAGACGCAGGCCTTCGAACAGATGGTCCTGATCGCCAGCGGGTATTACCCGCAAGACCCGACCCTGTATGTGGACGCCGACACCATCGACCCCAACGTGACCGAGACAGAGTGGCAGCAAATCCTGGCCATCACCGCCCCGTCCACCCCGGAACGTCTGTGGGAGGGCGTCTTTCTGACACCGGCCTACCTGTATGGCGGCGAGACCTACTTTACCTCCGGCTTTGGCAATCGGCGCACTTACGTCGGGCAAGGGACCGATCTCGTCGTCGAAGGCTTCCACAGCGGCGTTGATTACGGCGGCGGCGCCGGGCTGCCGATCACCGCGCCTGCCACCGGGATCGTCGTCTTTGCCGGCCCGCTGACCGTGCGCGGCAACGCCACCATCATCGATCACGGCTGGGGGGTCTACAGCGGCTTCTGGCACCAGTCCGAGATTCGGGTCGAGGTGGGCCAACGCGTCGAGCAGGGCCAGGTCATCGGTCTGGTGGGCGGGACGGGGCGGGTGACCGGCGCCCATCTACACTGGGAGGTGTGGGTCAACGGCGTGCAAGTCAATCCCTTGGACTGGCTGCAAAAGGTTTTCCCGCACGAATAACCGCAGGACGGCCCAAGTTCGAGGCCGTTGCCGATTGCTTCTTGGCAGCGTTTATGCTAAACTAATTCCATCCTGTGAATCGAGAGGATGCCGATGAACGAGATGGTCAATTTCGTCAAACAGGCTGACATCTTCTATCAACTCACTCCAACACAATTGGAGATGGTGGCCAACATCTGTCAGGAACGCACGTACGCGGCCGGGGAAATCATCGTCGAAGAGGGCAGCAGTTCCAAAGAACTGTACATCATCATGCACGGCGAGGTGGACATCCTGGTCAATCCGGCCCTGGTGGGCGGCCCGCAGGCCTCGCCCGAACCGGTGACCATCGCCACCCTGCGGCGCGGCCAATCCTTTGGCGAGGTGGCGCTCGTGGATGAGGGGCTGCGCTCGGCCAGCGTCCGGGCGGTGCAGAAGAGCACCAAACTGCTGGTCATCCCGCGCGACAAACTGCTCATGCTGTGCGAGACGTATCCGCAACTAGGCTACCGGTTGATGTACAACCTGGCAGCCGATCTGGCCATGAAAATCCGCAACACCGACTTGCGGATCCGCGAATCGCTGCTCTACGGGGCCAAAACGCGTCCCTAGAAAAACGTTACGAAAATCATACAAAACTCAACAAATATCATCCTTGACTTCGGTTCGAAAAAACTGCAAAATTAACTCACCATCTGCACCCAGGGTCAAAATTTACAAATGGTGCTCCCGTGTTTTTCTCCTCTTTGTTTTGCCTGTAAATCCGATGACAACAAAAGCAAGGAGGTGATGCTAGACAACTGAAAAGGCTTTGTCGGCCAGCAGCGGACCACCCGTTGTCCTAACGGGATTCAATCTTTTGATTCCTTCATGGAGGAGGAAGAAGTATGACTAAACGCTTGTTTGTAGTCCTGTCGCTCTTCATTGTCGCTGCGCTCTTGCTGACCGCCTGCGGTCAGAAGGGCGTCGAGTGCGATGACCCGATCGGCTGCGTGGTCATTGGCCCCAACGAGCCGGTGCATATCGCCTACGCTCTGGTGGTGGCCGGCCCGAATGAAACCCTGGGCATCGACTCCCGCAACGGCATCGAGATCGCCATCAGCGATACGGGCGGCGAGATCCTCGGCCACCCGGTCCAGTTCGACGGCGAGGACACCGGTTGTAACGCCGAAGGCGGCCAGGCCGCCGGCACCAAATTGGCAGCCGACTCGACCATTGTCGCCGTGATCGGTACCTCCTGCTCGAGCGAAGCCCGCGTGGCCATGCCGCTCTTCTCGGAAGCCGGTTTCGTGGTGGTTTCGCCGTCCAACACCGCCCCCGACCTGACCGAGGCGGGCAACCCGAACAACTATCCGGGTTACTTCCGCACCGCCCACAACGACCAGGTCCAGGGTCGGGTGGCGGCCGAGTTCGCCTACAACGTGCTGGGCGTCCGCCGGGCGGCCACCATCCATGACGGCAGCCTGTACGCCGAGAAACTGCAGGAAGTCTTTGCCAACACCTTCGCCGAACTGGGCGGAACGGTCACCACGCAGCAAGCCGTGGACCCGAACCAGACCGACATGAGCTCGGTGCTGACCAGCATTGCGGCGGGAAATCCGGAGATCATCTACTTCCCGATCTTCATGCCCGCCGGCGGCTTCATCATCCGCCAGGCCCGCATCACCCCCGGACTGGAAGAGGTCTACCTGATGGGCGCCGACGGTCTGTTCTCGCCGGATGTGATGCAGGGCGGCGGCGCAGAGGTGGAGGGCTTCATGGTTTCGAGCCCGCTGGTTCAGGGCCCCGACTATGACGCCTTCGTGGCCAAGTATCAAGAGATGTTCGGCACCGCCCCGATCAGCATCTTCCATGCCCACGCCTACGACGCCTACATGCTGGTCAAGGCCGCCATCGAGTCGGTCGCCATCGTCCAGAGTGACGGCACCTTGATCATCCCGCGCCAGGCCTTGCGCGATGCCATGGCTGCCACCACCAACTTCGACGGTCTGACCGGCAATCTGACCTGCACCCCGACCGGCGACTGCGCCGATCCCTACATTGCAGTTTATCAGTATCACGCCGGACAGTACCCGCCCGAAGTGATCTGGCAACCGTAAAAATACGTTTTAGCACGCAGAGGGGCGAGGGTGGCCTCGCCCCTCTGTTCAGAAACCCGTCCCTAGGAGTATTCGATGTTTCGAACCTGGCGTCAGAAAATAACCATGACCGACATTATGGTCTGGATCATTGGGTTGTCCATTGCCGTCGTCGTCATCTGGGGAACGATCAGCACCCTGCAATCGGGTAAATATTCGGCCGCGAGTTGGTTCGACCTGGTTATCAAAGGGCTGGCGCTGGGTGGCGTGTATGCCCTCATCGCCATGGGATATACGCTGGTCTACGGTATCTTGCGCATGATCAACTTCGCCCACAGCGAAGTTTTTATGAGCGGGCCTTTTACGGCCGTTTTCCTGGCAAACGCACTTCAGAGTAATGGTTTCCTGAGCCGTCAGCCTTTGTTGGGCATGCTGGCGATCACCCTTCTTTCGATGGCCGTCTCGATGAGCGTGGCAATCTTGGTCGAACGCGTGGCCTACCGTCCGTTACGCAACGCCCCGCGCTTGGTACCGCTCATCACTGCCATCGGCGCCTCATTCTTCCTGCAATACACCTTCCGCGGTTTCTACGGCTCGGGGTTCGAAGCCTACCCGACGATCGAGGCGCTGAACGGCTACTGGCGAATTGGCGCCATCCCGCTCTTCAAGACCCAGGCCGTGGTCATCATCGCCGCGGTGGTGATGATGTTCCTGCTCTACGCCATCGTGATGTGGAGCAAACTCGGCAAGGCGATGCGCGCGGTTTCGGAAGACAAGGAAGCCGCCGCTCTGATGGGCATTGACGTGGATGCCATCATCGTCTTCACTTTCGCCCTGGGCGGCGCGGCCGCCGGCGCAGGCGGCATCCTCTACATCCTGCAATTCCCTGTGGTTCACTTTTACATGGGCTTCATTCCAGGATTGAAGGCCTTTACCGCCGCCGTCCTGGGCGGCATTGGCAACGTCCCGGGCGCCTTCCTCGGCGCCATGGTGCTGGGCCTGCTCGAATCGGTCGGCCCCAACTTGTTCCTGGATGGACTGGGCATCCCGGTTGCCTCGCAACTCAAGGACGCGATTGCCTTCATCATCCTGGTGTTCATTCTGATCTTCCGCCCATCGGGTATCCTGGGTGAACGCCTCAGCCAAACGAAGGTCTAAGGAGGAGCGCCATGCAAAACCAGTACACAGATTGGAAACAAGCCCTTCGTTCGGGACTGCTGGGCGGCGCAATCACGGTTCTGCTTTCACTGATCGGGATTGTCACGGCTTTCAGTAATACCTATATTGTCAACAAGGTCATCAGTTTCGGAGAACTGCTGATCGTCGGGCCGATCGCGGCTCTGAGTCTGGTCGCCATCCAAAAGGCGCGGGCGAGACATCCCGGCCTGTTGATTCTGACCGCCATCATCAGCGGTCTGACGTCGGGCCTGGTCATTCTCGCCCTGGCCGGACTGGGACAGGTGATCAATCTGCGTGCCATGTTCCTGAACGCCTCGAATGACCTCTATGCGATCTATGCTTACAAACAGGCGCTGGTTCCCGGCCTTCTCCTGCGCCTGCTCGTCTCCGGTCTGGTCGGCGCGTTGGTGGCAGGGTTTACACTGCTGCCCGGCCGCATCAAAGCAGCAATCAGCCAGGGGCTGCTCTACGTCATCCTGGTCGGTTTGATGGGCCGATTGATCGGCACGGTGCTGAACACCTGGGGCTTCGTGGCCATCCTTTTCAAGTGGATGTTCGTCGCCAACAGCCTCTCGCCGATCGGCGCCATCTTCCTCTTCCTGCTGACCGGCGGATTGGCTTACTGGCGCTATGGCCGCCCCAAAACCAAACAGATAACCGACCCCAAAAAGCAGAAACTCGTCCGCTGGGGCACGCTGGGCGGATTTGGCTTGCTTCTCATCTTCTTGCCGAACATCCTGGGGATGTGGTTTAGCGAAATCCTAGACAATGTCGGCCTATTCATCTTGATGGGTCTGGGCTTGAACATTGTGGTCGGTTTCGCCGGCTTGCTCGATCTCGGTTACGTGGCCTTCTATGCCATCGGCGCCTACACCATCGGTGTGTTGACCTCCCCCGAACTGGGCTTCTTCAACCTGACCTTCTGGCAGGCCTTCCCGATTGCGCTGATCATGGCCTTCCTGGCCGGCGTTCTTCTCGGCCTGCCCATCCTCAAGATGCGCGGCGACTATCTGGCGATCGTCACCCTCGGCTTTGGCGAGATCATTCGCATTTTGGTGCTCTCCGACTGGCTCAAGCCGTGGCTGGGGGGCACGCAAGGAATCCAGAGAATCCAGCGACCGGTCGTCGGCATCGGCGAGTTCTCGATCACGCTGCAATCGCAACAGCAACTCTACTATCTGATCCTGGCGGGGATCGTCCTGGTGGCCTTTGTCGCCGTCCGGCTGCGCGACTCGCGTCTGGGCCGCACCTGGATGGCGCTGCGCGAGGACGAGGATGTGGCCGTTGCGATGGGCATCAACCATGTCGCCACCAAACTGACCGCCTTCGCCATGGGCGCCCTCTTCTCCGGCATCGGCGGGACGCTCTTTGCGGCCAAGATCGGTTCGATCTACCCATCCAGTTTCCAGTTCCTGGTCTCGATCAACATCCTCTCGCTGATCATCGTCGGCGGCATGGGCAGCATCCCGGGCGTCTTCGTCGGTGCGCTGGCGCTGATGGGTCTGCCCGAATTGATGCGCGAATTCGCCGAATACCGCTATCTCTTCTACGGCGCGGCGCTGGTCGCCATGATGCTGACCAAGCCGGAAGGTCTCTGGCCGGAAGCCCGCCACCGTCTCGAATTCCATGAGGAAGAAACGCCGCCACCCGAAGAATCCGAAGCAGTACCAGAGAGCGCATAGGAGAATGACGCACATGGACAACATCCTGGTATCCAAAAAAGTCACCAAACGGTTCGGCGGTTTGGAAGCGCTCGGAAAGGTTGACCTGGAACTCAAAAAGGGCGCCATCCAGAGCATTATCGGGCCGAATGGCGCCGGCAAGACGACCTTCTTCAACTGCGTCACCGGCTTCTACACCCCCGAAGAGGGCGAAATTCTGTTCAACGGACGCAACATCACCGGCATGTCGCCCGACCGGGTGACGCACCTGGGAATCTCGCGCACCTACCAGAATATTCGCCTGTTCAAGAACATGACGGCCATTGAGAATATTTTGGTCGGCATGCACCCGCACCTCAAATCGTGGTTGATCGGGGCGATCATCCGCGATCCGCGCACCGTGCACGAAGAGGCCGAAGCCCTCAAAGAGGCCTACCGGCTGCTCGAATACGTCGGTCTGAAGGGGCGCGGCGACATGCTCGCCAAGAACCTGCCCTACGGCGAACAGCGTCGCCTCGAGATCGCCCGCGCCCTGGCCAGCCGCCCGAAACTGCTCCTGCTCGACGAGCCAACTGCCGGCATGAACCCCAGTGAAACGCAAGACATGGTGCACTTCATCCAGCGCCTGCGCGATGAACTGGGCATCACCATCCTCATCATCGAGCATCAGATGCGGGTCGTGATGAGCATCTCGGAAAAAATCACCGTCTTGGATTTCGGTCGAAAAATCGCCGAGGGAACGGCAAAAGAGATTCAAACCAACCCGACCGTGATCGAGGCCTACCTGGGACGCGGCGCCGCCAGCGGCCTGGGCGAAACGGCCGCGAAAGGCTAACGGAGGTTCCTATGGCATTGCTCGAAGTCAACAACATCCACACCTATTACGGGAACATCCACGCCCTCAAAGGCGTCGCGCTCCGGGTCGAAGAAGGGGAAATCGTCTGCCTAATCGGCGGCAACGGGGCCGGTAAGACCACCACCCTGCGCACCATCAGCGGGGCATTGCGGCCGCGCGATGGTCACATCGTCTTCAGAGGCGAGGACCTGGCCAAATATAAACCCCACCAAATCGTCGAAAAGGGCATCGCCATGGTGCCGGAAGGGCGACGCATCTTTGCCCGCATGACCGTCATGGAAAACCTCGAGATGGGCGCCTACATCCGCAAGGATAAGCAAAAGATCGCCGAAGACCTGGAATGGGTGTTCGAACTCCTGCCGCGTCTCAAAGAACGCCGCCGCCAAGTCGGCGGGACGCTCTCGGGCGGCGAACAGCAAATGCTCGCCACCGCTCGCGCCCTGATGACCCGCCCGCGTCTGCTCCTGATGGACGAACCGTCTATGGGCCTGGCACCGGTCCTGGTAGAAGCCATCTTCGACACCATCGTCAAGATCAACAAAGAGGGCACCACCATCCTGCTGGTCGAGCAGAACGCCCTCATGGCTCTCTCGGTCGCCAATCGCGGTTATGTTCTGGAGACCGGTACGATCGTCATGGAAGACACCGGCGAGGCGCTCAAAAAGAACCCCCGCGTCCAGAAAGCCTACCTGGGCATGGAATAGCCTCTATCCCCAAAATGAAAGCGCAGAGGTAAAATCAGGTTGCCTCTGCGCTTTTTCGTTACCACTCTTACTACAATAGGAGCGCGTATGGACCTTCCTTCCACTGCAGAAATCGTCGTCATCGGCGGCGGCGTCATGGGCGCCAGCACTGCTTATCATCTGGCCGCCCGCGGCCAAAAAGACGTCCTCCTGCTCGAAAAGGACGCCTTCTTCGGACAAGGCGCAACCGGCCGCTGCGCCGGCGGCGTGCGCTACCAGTTCTCGACCGAAATCAACGTGCGCCTCTCGCTGGCCAGTCTGCCCATGCTCGAGCGATTCAAAGAAGAAATCGGCCAGGAAATCGACTATCGCAAATGCGGCTACCTGTTCGTGCTGACCCGCCCGCAAGATGTGGAGACCTTCCGCCACAACGTCGAACTCCAGAACCGCCTCGGCGTCCAGACCGAATGGCTCGACGGAGACGAAGTCCGCCGCCGCCTGCCGCTCATGAAATTCGACGATGCCCTGGCCGGGACGTGGAACCCCCAGGACGGGCTGGTGGATCCCAACGGGGTGGTCATGGGGTACATCAACGCCGCCCGCCGCCTGGGAGCAAAAGCCCTCAACAACGTCGAGGTGACCGGCATCCGGGTCGAGGGCGGCAGAGTCGCGGCGGTCGAGACCAATCGGGGGACGATCGCCACCCGCACCATCGTCAACGCCGCCGGACCGTGGGCTGCCGTGATCGGCGCCATGGCAGGAGTCGAAATCCCGATCACCGCCGTCCGCCGACAGTGGCTGACCACCACCCCCCTGCCGGAGATTCCCGAGGATTTCCCCTTCGTGATCGACTTCGCCCAATCGCTCTATTTCCATCGCGAGGGCCAGGGACTGCTGACCGGCATGTCCAATCCGGACGAAAAACCCGGCTTCGACCAGAACGTGGACGAAGACTTCGAAATGATCAACCTGGAAGCCGCCATGGCCCGCATGCCGCTGCTCGAAAAAGCCGGCCTGGTCTCGCACCTGGCCGGCCTCTACGAAGTGACTCCCGACGCCCATCCCATCTACGGCAAAACCCCCGTGGAGGGCTTCCTGCTCGTGGGAGGCTTTTCCGGTCACGGCTTCATGCACGGGCCCATCTCCGGCCAACTGATGGCCGAATATATCCTCGATGGGCGCTTCATTAGCCTTGACGTCTCCTCTCTCGACCTGGCCCGCTTCGCTGAAGGCCGCCCGATCAAAGAATATAACGTCGTCTAACGTTACGCTTTCGATCCAGGGAAAATGACAACCGCCGAAATCATCACCATCGGAACCGAACTCCTCTTGGGCGAAACCGCCGACACCAACACCCGCTTCCTCGCCCGCACCCTGCGCGGGCTGGGGGTGGATCTGTTCCGCACCACCACCATCGGCGACAACCTCGGCCGGATCGCGGCGGCCATCCGCGAGTCGATGGAGCGGGCCGAAATCATCATCACCACCGGCGGCCTGGGGCCAACCGTAGACGACCCGACCCGCCGCGCCGTGGCCGAAGCCGTCGGCGCGCCGCTCGAATACCGCCCCGAACTTTGGGAACAAATCCAACGCACCGTGCGGCGCTACGGGCGCGTCCCCGGCGAAAATCAGAAGCGGCAGGCCTATCTGCCTCGGGGCGCCCTGGCCATCGAAAATCCGGTCGGCACCGCGCCGGCTTTC
Organism: uncultured Anaerolineales bacterium; assembly: GCA_937960595.1. GTDB lineage: Bacteria > Chloroflexota > Anaerolineae > Anaerolineales > Villigracilaceae > JAFGSI01. The sequence continues at coordinate 25,076 of CALGPL010000013.1, forward strand.
ATCTTCGAAACCGACAAGAACGCCATCATCGCCCTGCCCGGCGTGCCGCGCGAAATGGAAACGCTCATGACGCAGGCCGTAATCCCCTACCTGCAAAGGCGCTTTGGCCTACACGAAATCCTCAAGATTCGCACCCTGCACTGTTCCGGCGTCGGCGAAAGCGCGGTGGACGAAAAGATCGGCGACCTGGAAACGCTCGCCAACCCGACCGTCGGCCTGGCCGCCCACTCGGGCGTCATCGACATCCGCATCGCGGCCAAAGCCGAAAGCGAGGCCGAAGCCGACCGGCAGATCGCGGCCCTCGAGGCAGACATCCGCGCCCGCCTGGGCGCAGACATCTTCGGCGCCGACGAGCAGACTCTCGAGGCAGTCACCCTACAGGTCGCAGCGCAGCGCGGCTGGACCCTGGCCTGCTTCGAGGCCGGCCTGGCCGGCGCCCTGACCGAACGTCTGAGCCGGGTGGAATCATCGGCCTATCTGGGCGGTGAACGCAGCGACGCTCCGCCGTCCGACCTGGCCGCCGCCACCGCCTCGACACGCGCCCGCTTCGGCGCCCTGGCCGGTCTGGGCGTCAGCCTGACCATCGAAACAGAGACGATCGCGGTGCACCTGTGCCTGCAAACCGAGACGGGCCAGCAGGAACGCCGTCTGACCTACGGCGGTCATCCTCGCAACGCCCCTCGCTGGGCCGCCAACATGGCCCTCGACTGGCTGCGCCGCGCCGCCCTGGAGGCCGCCTAGAATGTCCCCTGCCAACCGCTGGCTGGCCCGCGGGGTAGCCGGTTTCTGGCTGGTCAACTTCCTGTGCCTGGCCTTGCTGGCCATCTTCTGGTTGGTGTCGCTGGCCGGCGACCCCGTCTCGGCCAGCCAGATTGCCCCGCCGACGCCGCTTCCACCCAGCCCCACGGCGCTCATCGTCCTCGCCTCGCCGCTCGACGAGCCTCCCACCCCCCTCCAGCCGGCCACCGCCACGCTGATCCCCACCTTCACGCCCACGGTCCCCCCCACGCCGACCGCGACCCCTCCCCCCACCGCCACCCTCGAGCCGAGCCCCACCCCTGCCTACACGCCGACGATCACGCCGGTCCCTTTTGCCTCAGGACCGATTGTCATCGGGCATTCGGTGGCCGGGCGCCCGATCGAGGTCTATCGATTCGGCACCGGCTCGACCCGCCGTCTGATCGTAGCCGGAATTCATGGCGGCAGCGAAGCCAACACCATCGCCCTCGCCAACGAATTGATCGTTTACATCAACGACCACCCAGAGGTCATCCCCCGTCACATCAGCCTCTACATCCTGCCCAGCCTGAACCCCGATGGCGCCGCCCGCGGCCGCGGCCCCATCGGCCGCGCCAACGAGAACGGCGTGGACCTGAACCGCAACTGGCCGCACGGCTGGAAACAGACTTGGAACCGCGACGGCTGCTGGAACATCTTGCCCATCACCGCCGGCGATTATCCCGCCTCCGAACCCGAAGTCCTCGCCCTGATGACCTTCATCCAGTATTACAACATCGAAGCCCTCATCAGTTATCACAGCGCCGCCCTGGGCATCTTCGCCGGCGGCTACGATTACGGCCCCTCCGTGCGGTTGGCAGAAGCCGTGGCCGAAGTCAGCACCTACCCCTGGCCGCCGATCGACACCGGCTGCGAGATCACCGGCGACCTGACCGACTGGGCCGCCGCCCACCGCATCGCCGCCATTGATATCGAACTGAGCGACCATACTCACACCGACTTCAACCAGAATCTCGACATCCTGCGCGTTTTCTTGAACTGGCAGCGTTGACCATACAAAGTCCAGACAAAGAGACCCGGCTTCTCGAAAAGACCGGGTCTCTGGCGTCTCATCCGTGAGGCGCGCGGCAATTCGACCCAAAAAAGGCATTCTTCGGCCAATTGCGGTACAATCGTGAAAAGGAGTGAAAATGCCCAAGAACGCAGATCTGATTCTCTATAACGCTCTTGTCTTGACCATGGACGAAGACATGCACCAGTACGAGCCCGGGGCGGTGGCGATTCGGGAGGCGGCGATTGCAGCGGTCGGGCCGGAACGCGAGGTGCGCGGCGAGTACACCGCCGAACAGGAACTGGATTGCGGCGGCAAAGTGCTCATGCCCGGCCTGATCAACGCCCACACCCACGTCCCGATGACCCTCCTGCGCGGCCTGGCCGACGATCTGCGCCTGGATGTCTGGCTACAGGGCTACATGTGGCCGGTCGAGCGCGAGTTCGTCTCTCCCGACTTCGTCCGGCTGGGGACGCTGCTGGCCTGCGCCGAGATGATCCGCTCGGGCGTGACCTGTTTTGCCGACATGTACTTCTTCGAAGAAGCCGTGGCCCAAGCCACGGTCGAGGCGGGCCTGCGCGCCCTGTGCGCCCAAACGGTGCTCAAATTCCCCGCCCCCGACGCGCCAGCCTTCGAAGATTCGCTCGCCGCAGGGCGCGATTTCATCCAGCGCTGGAAAGACCACGAATTGATCATCCCCTCCGTGGCCCCTCACGCCCCCTACACCTGCACGCCCGAAATCCTGCGCAGCACAGCCCAACTGGCGGCGGAATTCGACGTGCCGCTCCACACCCACCTGGCCGAGACCGCCCTGGAGGTCGAGACCATGCGCCGCGAGAACGGCATGCCGGTCATCCCCTACGTCAAGAAACAGGGCCTGTTCGACGCCAAAGTGCTGGCCGCCCATTGCGTCCATATTGATGAGGGCGAAATGCGCACCCTGCTGCACGCCGGGGCGGGGGTGGCGCACAACCCCTCGTCCAATCTGAAACTGGCGTCCGGCTTTGCGCCGGTGCAGAAGATGCTCGACGTCGGCCTGAACGTCGGCATCGGCACCGACGGCCCGGCCTCGAACAACGACCTGGACATGTTCGAGGAAGTGCGACTGGCGGCCTTCGTCGCCAAGGCGGTCAGCAACAATCCGACCGCCCTGCCGGCGCCTCGCGCCCTTAGCATGGCCACCCGCCTCGGCGCCCAGGCCATGCACATCGGCCACCTGACCGGTTCGCTCGAACCCGGCAAGCGCGCCGACCTGATCCTGCTCGATCTGACCCCCCTGCACAACGCCCCGCGCTTCCGCCGCGAAGCCGACAATCCCTATGCCCAGATCGTCTACGCCGGCAAGGCCAGCGATGTGACCGATGTGATGGTCAACGGCAAATGGATCATGCGCGAAAAGAAACTGCTGCATCTTGACGAAGCCGAGTTGCTGGCCGCCGCCCAGGAATATGCCCACCGGATCGATGTCTTCCTGATGGCGCGCGAGCAGTCGGTGTTGTCGAAACTGATCGCCCTGGGCGGTTCGATGGAGGAAGAATCGTTCGAGGTACAGGTCAAGGTCAAGATCAAAGACCCGCTACAAGTTCAGCAGGCGCTGCAGTCACCGGGAATCGAAATCATCCGCCACAAGCACTATCACCAGCACGATGTCTATTTCGGCTTCGACGACCCCTCCCAGGGCTGGCTGCGCTACCGCGAAGACGAGACCATTGACGAGAAAGGCAACCTCGTCGGCGTGCGCGCCCGCCTGACCTTGATCGGCCCAGCCCGCGAGGGACAATTCGGCCACGATGTGCTGCTGTCTCGCAGCCGCTATCTGGCTCCGGCGGCCAACAGTCTGCGCTTCTACCGCGAATACTTCAAGCCCTCCGCCGAAGTGCCGGTCGACAAAGATCGTCTGCGCTGGCTGGTGCGCTACAAAGAGACCGAATTCTTCGTCAATCTGGACTCCCTCGACCGGCCGCCGCTCGGCCATTACCTGGAAATCAAGAGCCGCACCTGGAGTCGCCGGGATGCCGAGCACAAAGCCTCACTGGTGGCCGAACTGATCACCCGCCTGGGCGGGTCGCTCGACAAAACCGTGACCCAGGATTATATCGATCTGGCCAGCCAAAGGCAGCACCGACCGGCGCGGAGAAACGATTGATTGACTATGCGAAGAATATCTTCTGCCCTGGCAGGCCTCTTTTCATTCGCCTTCATCGTCACCACCCTGCTGGCTCTCCTGCTCACCGGTATCGACCGTCAGTTGATGGACGCCGATCTCTACAAAGAAGCCCTGCGCGAAGAGCAGGCTTACGGACGCATGCCGCGCATCTTTGCCGAACAAATCGTCCTGAGCGTCAACTACAATCCGTGCAACGAAAATCCTCTCCTGTGCGAAAACGCCTCGGCGGAGTTCCGGGCCTGCGCCCGGCGCACACTGGGCGAGGACCGATACCAGGCGCTCTCCAACGGCAGAGATTACCCGTCGCGCCCCGAATTGCAACTCCTTCAGCCTTGCATGCAACAATACGGCGCCAACCTGACCGTCCCGGCCGTCAACGTCGGCCCGGGCGAAAATCCCCTGCCGACCGCCCCGCCCCACGTCCAGGAATGCGTCCGCCAGGCGCTGGGGCCGGAGGTCTATGATGCCCTTTTCAACGAGCAACGCCTGAGCAGCGAAGACGAGCGCGAACAAATCGCCGCCTGTTTCCGTCAGGCCGGGCTGGCCGTCACCACCGAACCGGCGCCGCGCTACCTGCGCAACCTGACCGTGGCCAACTGGGAGGAAATTCTCGCCGATATCATGCCGCCCGAAGAACTGCAGCGCATCGTCGAAGAGATCCTCAACCAGACCTTCCGCTACCTCAACGGCCAAAAGGTGCAGGTGAATTTGCCCATGCAAAACGTCAGGGAGCGCATTGTCGGCGAGGGCGGAATGAACGCCCTGCTGGCCATAATCGGCGCCCAGCCGCCCTGTTCGCAAGCCGAAATCCAGGCTCTCGAGCGTCTCGTGGAGGGCTACAGCGGACAGGTGTCGCTGTGCCGCCCGCCGGATGAGTTATTGGCCCGGATGCATCCCATGCTCCAGGAACAACTGCAACTCACGGCCGATCAGATTCCCGATCAGGTGGTCATTCTGAGCAGCGACTCCGCCGCCGGAACGCCCAAACCGGGCTTGCGGATCCTCCGGCTGGGGATGCGCCTCAGCCCCGACCTGCCGTTGCTCTGCCTGCTCTTCGTCACCCTGCTGGCCGTCCGAACGCCCAAAACATGGACGCGCTGGTGGGGGATTCCCACCTTCCTGGCCGGTCTAGCCGCCACGATCCTCGCCGCCAGCCTGGCCGCCATCTTCGAACAGACCTGGATTCTGATCCTGACCGGCAGCCTGCCGCCGTACCTCTCCCCCGGCCTGATCGAACTCGGCCACAACCTTGCCGGGTACCTCATTCACAGCCTGCTGGAGGGATTCGTGCTGGGCGGAATCATCCTGGGCGTTCTCGGTCTGGCCGCCTGGATCGGCTCTTATTTTGTGCGTTTCGACGAGCCGGTCGCCCCTATTCCCCGCCTGCTCCAGAAATAACTTTTCCTCCTGTGCGATGGCCGGTTTCCAGCCCGCCTACCTGGCCCTGTCCGCTTCCGGCGAACTCGCCCGCCGGGCCGAGGCCGCCATCCGATGCCTGGAACACTGCACGTTGTGTGCTCGGGCGTGCGGCGTCAACCGCCTGGCAGGCGAAACCGGCGTCTGCAGAACCGGCCGTTATGCCCGCCTGAGCAGTTACGGGCCCCATTTGGGAGAAGAAGACCCGCTGCGCGGCCGGCGCGGCTCGGGGACGATTTTCTTCACCCGCTGCAACCTGCACTGTCTGTTCTGTCAGAATTACGATATCAGCCAGGCCGACCGCGGCGAGCCTGTCTCGGCGCACGAATTGGCCGGGGTGATGCTCGAACTGCAGGGGCTGGGCTGCCACAATATCAACCTGGTCTCGCCGAGCCATGTGGTGGCGCAAATCCTGGAGGCGCTGGTCCTGGCTGCGGCAAACGGCCTGCGCCTGCCGCTGGTCTACAACACCGGCGGCTACGACTCGCTGACCGCCCTGCGCCTGCTGGACGGCGTGATCGACATCTACATGCCCGACATGAAATATGCAGACGAGGGCAACGCCCGCGCCTATTCGGACGCGCCGGACTACCCGGCCGTCAACCGGGCCGCGGTGCGCGAAATGCACCGTCAGGTGGGCGATCTGCAATTGGACGAAGAGGGAATCGCCCGGCGCGGGCTGCTCGTCCGCCACCTGGTCCTGCCGAACGACCTGGCCGGGACGCAGGAGATCGTCCGCTTCCTGGCAGAAGAAATCTCCGCGAATACTTATCTGAACTTGATGGACCAATACCGCCCCGAGTATCAGGCCTGGCACTTCCCCGAACTGCGCCGCGGCATCACGGCAGAAGAATATCACTCGGCCCTGGAGGCCGCCCGGCGGGCCGGGCTGCGGCGTCTGGACCGACGCCGGCCGCGGTTCGGCTGAGTCCCCCTAGCGGCAGAGATTTGCCAGTTGTTCCTCGAAGGTCTCGGCAAAGTTGTGATAGCCCGAGCCGTCACACATGGCGCTGAAGTAGTAATAATTCGTCTGGGCCGGGAAGGCGACCGCTTCGAGCGCTGCCCGGCTGGGGTTGCTGATCGGAGCAGGAGGCAGACCGGGGTAGAGATAAGTGTTGAACGGCGAATCGATCTCCAGGTCGGCCAGGCTGAGGGGGTTCTTCCACCAGGTTTCGCCCGTGAAGCCGATGGCATACTGAACGGTTGGGTCGGACTGCAAGTTCATCCCGATCCGCAGGCGATTATAGAAGACCGAGGCAATGACCGGCATCTCCTCGTCGAAGATCGCTTCGCGCTCGACGATCGAGGCCAGGATGACCGCCTGGTAAACGCTCAGCCCGTGAGCGGCAAGCCCGTCCTGCAATTCGGGAGTGAGTTCGAAAACAAAGTTCTGGATCAGCACCGAGACCAATTGTTCGGCGGTGGTCGTGCGCGGCAAGGTGTACTCGCCGGGGGCCAGGAAGCCCTCGGCGCTGGCGCCGGCCGGCAAGAAAGAAGGCGGATTGGCCGGCAGATACGCTTCGACCAGGAACGCCTCGGGCGTGATCTGCAGCCCGGAGGCGGGCAGCGCTTCGGCGATCTCTTCCATCCGCCAGCCGGCATAGACGAGGAAGGTCACTTCGGTCGGCGTGGCATCCTGCAGGGCGCGGGCAACCTGCAGGCCGGTCAGGCCGGGACTCAGGCGGTAGGTGCCGGCCTGAATCGTGCGGTCGAGTCCAGACCAGACGAGGTAATCGCGAAACACCTGAGCATCGCAGACGATGCCGGCCCCTTCGAGACGACTCGCAATCGAATTGACCGTTTCCCCCTCCTGGACGACAAAAATCTGCTCGGGCGCGCCGGGATTGCACGGCTGGGTCAGCGCTTCTGATTCGAGCAGCAATTTGATCGAGTAGTTGTAGCGCTGGCCTGCGCCCAGATTGGGGGCAGGCTGCCCGAACGATTCGATCGCCATGGACGGCAGGAAGAAAAACGTCGCCAGGACCGCAAAGATGGCCAGGAGGATGAGGAACCAGGGAAGAAGAGAACGGCGAAATTGCATCATGGTTTACTCGGGGCGAGAATGGGCATCGAGGTAGGACTGGAGCAGGATGGTAGCGGCCAGATCGTCCAGGTGACCGGCGCGGCGGGCGCGCGGCACACCCATCGCCAGGCGGGCGGCGCGGGCATCCTGCGTGCTGAAGGCCTCGTCCCACAAGACGACCGGCAGGGAGGTCTGGGTGCGCAGCGCCTCGGCGAAGCGGGCCGCCCGGCGGCCTTCGAAATTCGGGCGGCCGTCCTCGTCCAGCGACTGACCAACCACGATCAGGCCGGCCCCTTGTTCGGCGGCGATGGCCGCCACGGCAGCCGCGTCCACGGCGCGGGCAACATGAGTCAGGATCGTCAGCGGGTTGGCGATGGTGCCGCTCGGGTCACTGACGGCCAGGCCGATGCGTTTGGAGCCGGGGTCAACAGCCAGGACGCGCATCTCAATAGACAACCGAAATACGAAACGGCAGGGTGGGCAGGAGCGGCCAGAAAGAGGGCTTAAGACGGAACTCGGGCGGCGCCAGGAGCGGATAGGCGTCTGCCAGGTGACGCGCCGCGGAACGGCGCGTCCGCCCGCGCACCAGCGAGGCCGCCGCGGCCGGGTCGACGCGCTGACGAATTTCGCGCTCGGCGCGCATCTGCCACAGCGTGACGCCCTCCTGCGCGGTCACCGGTTCGCCCACCGGCATCAGGCGCAGACTATCCGGCACGGCCTCGTATCCCGCCGGCAGGCCGGCGTCCATGCTGACGGTCGCCAGGCGGGCCAGGTCCTCGCCGGCCGCGTAGCGCACCTGGAACTCCACCTGCAAGGTGAGGGTCAGGCGATTGCCGGGCTGGCCCGCAGCCGGCAGGTAGGTCTCGCTCAGCACGCGGCCGACGGTAAAAGTATCCATGAAGAGCAAATCTCCGGGCGCCAGTTCCTGCTCGAACTGTTCGAGGGCCTGGGCGCGCAGATCGTCGAGAAGGGCCTGGCGCAGGGCCAGCCGGTCTTCGGCAGACGGCACCACCGTCAGGCGGTCGGTGCCGCCGCTCATGGCGACCGGGTTGGTGACGGCCAGACGGGCGCCCAAATCCGATTCGATCGCCACGAGCGAATCGCCGGGCAGGTTGCCCGCTGCCCCGGCCACCAGCGCCCGCACCGGCACCTCGACGGTCGCATCCACCTCCCCTGCCACGACGGCATCGGCCGTAGTGACGAAACGCCAGACCGGTTCGGCCGCGGTGCGGACGACCGTGCCGGCCGGAATGCCGATCTGCTCGTCGGTCAGATTGCGGAAGACTACCACCCCACCGGCGAACCGGTCGGGGATGTCGCTCAGGCTGGTAATGGCCATCGTCCTCGTCCCGCCGACGACCGTGGCCGCCTGACGGGAGGGAACCACGCCCGCCAGGTTGAGGGCGGCGACTTCCGGGCTGGCGCGCAGCGGCAGGGTGAGAGTCTGGGAGCGGGTCTCGAGTTCGAGGCGGATCTCGGCGGCCGGGACGAGCAGGAGAAGCAAAGTCAGGAGCGCCAGGACAGCCGCGGCAAAGACGCCCAAACGCACGAGCGCCTGGCTGCGCCAGGAGGCTTCCGGCTGTTCCAGGCTGGCGCGCCAGAGGCGGAAATCGGGGCGCGGCCCGACGCGCTTGAAGCGCAGACCGCACTCCGGCGCCGGCCAGTGATAACGCTGGGCTTCGTTCACGGTCCGAAAGACGGGGATGCCCAGGCCGGCCGCGGCGCGGCGGACTTCGGCCGAGCGAGTCACCAGGGCCAGCGAAGCGCCCTGCGAGGCAGCCTGCCGTTGCAGCAGGCGCAGGTCGAAGGTGCGCCACAAGATGCGGCCACGCTTGGGATACACCAACAGCAGACGCGCCGCCCGGCCCCAGGTCATCTTGTCGCGGGCCGAGACGACATCGTCGTGTTCATCCAGATGGATGACGTGAGTCTTCACGCCCCCATTATAACGTGCCGAGGCACAAATGTGTCAGCCGGGGTCACAACCAGCGGGGCGCAACCCGTTCGAGGACGCGGTCTTTCCAGGTGGCCGTGCCGCGCAGCGCCTGGACGAACGAACGCAACGCCACGAGAATGAAAAGGAAGGTGATCAGCGGGTAGAAGAACGCCAGCCAGGCCGGAAAGCGAAAGCGCCGGAAAGCGATCAGCCAGAGGGTGAGGGAAATGAAGACCGAGAGGGCGGCCAGTTCGGGCGGGAAGGAGGTCAGCGGATAGCCCAGCCAGAGCGAGAGCAGCGCCACGGGCGGTTCGATGAAGGCCAGCCCCACGATGGCAAAGGTGACCAGATAGGGCAAGATGCGGTAGTCGAAGACCGAGAAGAGGTTCTTGCTGAATCCGTCCACGGCGTCGAGGAAGCCGCGATACATGCGGCAGGCGACATGCTCGGTGCCGTCCAGCAGCGTCCAGGCGTAGCCGGCTTCGATGATGCGCTGGCCGAGGCGGACGTCGTCCACGCACTGGTCGCGGACCGCCTCGTAGCCGCCGATGGCCTCGTAGGCGGCGCGACGGAAGAGCATGAACTGGCCGATGGTCACCGAGACTGCCGACCAACGGAAGCGGCGGATCAGGCCGATGGGCAGGAAGCAGAAAATACCCAGGCCGATGAAGGGAACGATCAGTTTTTCGCCCCAGGTGAGGATTTCCTCGCGCGGGAAGGCGGTCAGGAGGTCGGCCCTTTCGGCCAGCAGGGCCGAGGTGCCGGCGCGCAGGGCGCCGGGGGCATGGCGAGTGTCGGCGTCGGTGAAGAGCAGCAAGTCGCCGCTGGCTGCCTGGGCCAGTTGATGACAGGCCCAGTGTTTGCCCATCCAGCCCGGGGGGAGAGGCGCGCCGGTCAGGAGGCGCAGGCGAGGGTGAGCGCGCTTCAAGCGGGCCAGGATGTTCGGCGTCTCGTCGGTGGAATGGTCATCCAGGACGATGACTTCGTAATCGGGATAATCCTGGGCCAGGAGGGAGGCAACACAGGCCTCGATGTTGGCTTCTTCGTTACGGGCCGGGACGAGCACCGACAGGCGCGGCAAAGTCTCGGCAGGAGGATAGTGGTCGAAGCGCCGGACGACGATGAAGTTGCCGATGGCCGTGAACAGGCCGAGGGTCAGGAAGATCAGGATGAACAGATAATGGGGGTGGAGGAAGCCGCTCATGCGCTCCTCCCGGAGAAAAGATGAGAGACCCAGGGGCGCAATTGAGGGACGTGGAACAGGTCGCGGCGGTGAGTCCAGACAATCAGAGCGGCGTTGAGGGCGGCGAAGACGAACAGCCAGGCCGGGCCGCGCAAGACGGCGTAAGCCAGCAGAGAAACCATGCCGGCATTGGCCGAGAGGGCGTCCTCTTCCTGCAAGAGGGTGAAGGGGACGGCCAAGAGGGCATAGGCAAACAACGCCGGCAAACCGACCAGCGCCAGCCAGACTCCGCCGGTGGCAGCCAGAGCCTTGCCGCCGCGGAATTTCAGGAAGGGAGAGAAGGCGTGGCCGAGAATCGGGGCGATGGCAACCGGCACGAGATCCCAACCGGCGAGGCCATGGCGCTGAGCAAAATAGACGGGAACGAATCCTTTGGCGATATCCAGAAAGATGGCCGGGACACCGGCCTTCAGGCCGCCGGCGCGCAGGGCGTTGGCGCCGCCGGGGTTGCCGTCGCCGACGGTGCGGATGTCGCGCCTGGCGACGAGTTTACCTATGAGCAAAGAAAAAGGAATGCTTCCAGAGAAGAAACCCAAGACGACCCAGACGATTGTATCCATACAAATCACCTCCAGAGAAAGGGATTCAAAGGATGGACGAACAATCTTGGCGCCCGTCAATCAAGGCCCTGTATTGAGTTAAACCCGCCCATCTATAGAGAAGATACGGCGGAGGAGAAGGAGAAGTTGCAGCCCGAGGCGACCCGATCTCCGGTTCTGACGGCGGGCCGGAAAGCCTGCCCTACTGTAATTTCGATTCGATCCAGGCGGTGACGGAGGCCAGGGCCTCGGCCAGGCGAGCCGGGTCTTTGCCGCCGGCCTGCGCAAGCGTGGGCCGCCCACCGCCCGAGCCGCCGAGCGGCGCGGCGATGTGTTTGACCAGGTCGCCGGCGTGCAGGCCGCGCTTGGCCAGGTCTTCGGTCACGGCGGCGATGACGAGGGGGCGGTCATCGGGGGCCGAAGCCAGGACACAGACGCCGCTGGGATATTTCTGGCGGAAGCGGTCGGCCAGGAGGCGCAGGGTGTCGGCGTCGGCGGCGGGGATTTCGAGGGCCAGGACGGGCACCCCTTTGAGGCGCGGCACATCGGCCAGGCGGGCAGAGAAGGTGGAAAGGGCCAGTTGTTGGCGCAGAGCAGCCATCTGTTTGCGGGCGGCGGCGAGTTCGTCGAGCAGGGCTTCGACTTTGACCGCCACCATCTCAGGCGTGGAGGCAAGCAGATTGGCGGCCTGTTTGAGGGCGCGGTTGCGGCGGGCGACGAATTCGTAGGCGCCGCGGCCGGTCACCGCTTCGATGCGGCGGATGCCGGCGGCGGCGGATCCTTCCGAGACGATGAGGAAGAGGCCGACGTCCGAGGTACGATCGAGGTGGGTGCCGCCGCACAGTTCGTAGGAGTATTTGTCGCCGATGGTCAGGGTGCGGACGGTCTCGCCGTATTTTTCGCCAAAGAGCGCCATGGCGCCCTCGGCAACGGCCGCTTCGCGCGGCTTCCACTGCGGGACGACCGGCATGTCGGCGGCGACGGCCGCGTTGACGATGCGCTCGATGCGCTCCAGTTGTTCGGGGGTGAGGGCTTCGGGATGCGTGAAGTCGAAGCGCAGGCGGTCGGGGGCGACGAGGGAACCGGCCTGGCGGGCGTGTTCGCCCAGGACTTCGTGCAGCGCATGGTGCAGGAGGTGGGTGGCGGTGTGATTGCGCATGATGTCGTGACGGCGGTCGGCATTGACGAGGGCCAGGGCAGCGTCGCCGACTTTCGGGCGGCCGATCAAGACTTCGCCGGTGTGGACGATGACGCCGGCGGCCGGTTTGCGCACACCCTCGATTTCGATCTCCCAGGAGCCGTCGGCGGCGCGGATGAGGCCTTCGTCGGCGACCTGGCCGCCGGATTCGAGGTAGAAGCCGGTGCGCGGCAGGAGGACTTCGACCTGCTCGCCGACCCCGGCCGATTCGACCCGACGCCCCTCGATGACCAGCGCCAAGACGGGACCTTCGGCCTGCAACCACTCGTAGGGGTTGTGCTGCACGCCTTCGGGGCCGATTTGGCCCGCCTGCTGGAGATCGCGCAGGACGCCGGCGTAGAATTCGGCGTCTTCGCCGCCGAGCGGCCCCATGGCCTTGCCGCTACCGGAGGCGAGGCGGTGTTCTTCCATGGCGGCGCGGAAGCCGTCCTGGTCGACGTCGAGGGACTGTTCACGGGCGATGTCGCGGGTGATTTCGAGGGGCAAGCCGTAGGTGGCGTAGAGGTCGAAGGCCCGGCGGCCGTCGAGGACGGTCTGGCCGGCGCGCCGGAGGTCGTCGAGCAGACCCTGGAGGAAGGCGGTGCCGGATTCGACGGTGCGGGCGAAGCGGATCTCCTCGCGGGTCAGGTTGTCGAAGATGGCCTGCCGATGTTTGACCAGTTCGGGGTAGAAGTCGCCGTATTCGGCGAGGAAGGCTTCGGCGACGCGGGCCAGGAAGGGGTCGTGGAGGCCGATCTTGGCGCCGAAGCGGGCGGCGCGGCGGATGATCATGCGGCAGACGTAGTTGCGGCCGGTGTTGCCGGGGACGACGCCATCGGCGATGAGGAAGGCGGCGGCGCGGGCGTGGTCGGCGATGACGCGGTAGGGGGTGAAGTCGGCGTACATTTGGGCTTCGCCGGCGCCGGTCAGGGAGCGGAGGACATCGAGGGCGCCGCGAAAGAGGTCGGTCTTGTAGTTCGAGTCGACGCCCTGGAGGACGGCGACGATGCGTTCGAAGCCCATGCCGGTATCCACGTGGGTGGCGGGGAGAGGTTCGAGGGAGTCGGGGCCGAGGCGATTGTATTGGATGAAGACGTTGTTCCAGAGTTCGAGGAAGCGTTCGCAGTCGCCGTTGACTTGGCAGCGGTGAGGTTTGCCCTTGAGGTTGCAGAACTCTTCACCGCGGTCAATGTGGATTTCGGAGCAGGGGCCGCAGGGGCCGGTGTCGGCCATTTCCCAGAAGTTTTCTTTGCGGCCAAAGAAGAGGACGTGGTCGGGGTTCATGCCCGGCTGCTGACGCCAGATGGCGGCGGCGTCTTCGTCGGTGGGGATGTTGCCCTGGTCGTCCTGGAAGCAAGTGGCGTAGAGGCGCTCGCGCGGCAGGCCCCAGACTTCGGTGAGGAGTTGCCAGGACCAGGCGATGGCTTCTTTTTTGTAGTAGTCGCCAAACGACCAGTTGCCGAGCATTTCGAAGAAGGTGTGATGCCAGTCGTCGCGGCCAACGTCGTCGAGGTCGTTGTGTTTGCCGGCGACGCGCATGCATTTCTGGGAGTTGACGGCGCGGGTGTAGGGGCGTTTGTCGGTGCCGAGGAAGACGTCCTTGAATTGAACCATGCCGGCATTGGTGAACAGAAGGGTGGCGTCGCCGCCGGGGACCAGGGAGGCGGAGGGGACGAAGGTGTGTCCGCGCTCGACGAAGAAGTCAATAAAGGTCTGGCGAATCTGGGCGCCGGTAAGGGTGGGGTGAGTCATGTCTGCTCCGAATCTGCGAGAATGGGCGAATTATACCAATGTCGGAGAGGAAGTTTTGAGGGGATTTTGGGAGGGATGGTCAGGCGGAGGCGGGCTGCTCGTCATCCTGGTCGAGGGGAGAGCGGACGGCGAGGCCGCCGCGTTGGAGGACGTGGGTGTAAATCATGGTGGTGCGGACGTCTTTGTGGCCGAGGAGTTCCTGGACGGTGCGAATGTCGTAGCCGGCCTGAAGGAGGTGGGTAGCAAAGCTGTGGCGAAAGGTGTGGGCGGTGACGCGCTTGGCGATTCCGCTCCGGCGGACGGCGGTCTTGATGGCGCGCTGGAGGGCAGAGGGGTCGAGGTGATGGCGGCGGAGGGGTTGAACGTTTATCGGTTGGAACGTTTGCATGTTAGCAAGTTGAGGCGTTGAGGTTGGGGAGGCGATGATTTGTGCTTTGGTGAAAGGAGGAGGAACAGGGAGGCGGCCGCCGGCGGAGGGGGGGCGAGGGTCGCGGGAGAGTTGGGAGGCGGGGAAGAGGTATTGCCAGGCGAGTTCGCGGGCGGCGTTGGGGTATTTTTCTGCTAAGGCATAGGGGAGGTAGACTTCGCCATGGCCGGCGGCGAGGTCTTCTTCGTGGAGGAGGCGGACGCGCTCGATCTGGCGGCGCAGGTCGGGGATGACGGTTTCGGGGAGGGGGACGATGCGGTCTTTTTCGCCTTTGCCGTCGCGGACGGTGATGGTGCGGTAGTCGAAGTCGATGTCTTTGATGCGCAGGCGCAGGCATTCCATGAGGCGCAGGCCGGAGCCGTAGAGGAGTTGGGCCATGAGTTTGTAGACGCCGGTCATGTGGCCGATGATTTGGAGGGCTTCTTGGCGGGTGAGGACGGTGGGGAGGCGCTGGGGGCGTTTGGCGGTGGAGAGGAGGATGGGTTCGATGTCTTTGTGGAGGACTTCGCGGTAGAGGAAGAGGATGGCGGAGAGGGCCTGGTTTTGGGTGGAGGCGGAGACGCTGCGGTCGTTGGCGAGGTGAAGGAGGAAGGCCTGGATTTCGGGGGCGCCCATGTCGCGGGGATGGCGGGTGAGTTCGCCGAGGTTTATCCTGGGGTTATGGAAGCGGATGTAGCGGCGGATCCAGTCTATGTAGGTTTGTTCGGTGCGGTAGGAGTAGTGTTTGGCGCGCAGGAGTTCACGGGCCTGGTCGAGGAGTTTTTTGGCCATAGGTGCTTGACTTTTGGTGGTTTTTGCTATAGGATATTGACAGGTATTGTTTTTATGATGAAACGTGTTTGCTGTTTAGTATGCAGATGACTAAATTATACAAGAAGGTGGCAATTGATGTCTATAGGCGGTTAAGAGGTTTGATGCAGTCGAATCCATAGTTAGCCGCCTGACTTACAAGCACCTTCAAACTCCTTCCGCTATTGGTGTAAAATTAGAGTAAGCAGAACAACGTTTAGCGAATGATGGAGTAAAGCCATGAACCTTGACGAAAAAATTTACCAGTACGCTCGTAAACTTCCTTACTCGTTTCAGGAAGAGTTATTCGATTTTATTCAGTACTTGCTTATCAAGGCTGAACAACAGGAAAAGCAGGAGTGGGCTTCTTTATCGTTATCATCGGCAATGCGAGACATGGAAGATGAGCCTGATTTGTATAGCGTGTCCGATATAAGGGTAGCCTTTGCATGAAAAAAGCAGGGCAGGTTGTTCTCTTGCGTTTTCCGCAAACTGACCTTGAACAAGGTAAGCTGCGCCCTGCCCTTTTGTTGGGAAAACTTCCAGGGGAATATGACGATTGGCTGATTTGCATGATTTCTTCGCAAACACGCCAATATGTTGCGGG
>CALGPL010000014.1 GCA_937960595.1 uncultured Anaerolineales bacterium
AGATGGGCGCAGATGGGCGCAGAGGGTTGGGTATCCGCAGATGGGCGCAGATGGCGCAGAGGGTTGGGTATCCGCAGATGGGCGCAGATAGACGCAGAGGGTTGGGTTTCCGCAGATGGGCGCAGATGGACGCAGATGGGCGCAGATGATTTTTTACTTGATGTATGCGCCTTTGTATTCCCACACCAGACGTTTGTATTGGAGGCGGGAAGTTCCAAAGTTGAACAATAGGGCGCGCTGGAAACCGGTCGCTTTGAGATAATTCAGCACCTGCGCCTCTTCAACACCGGATAATCCCGTCAGGGCCTTGAACTCTACAATAATATCTGAGAAGCAAATAAAGTCGGCGCGATAACGGCTTGGAAGAATGATGTCTCTATACTTAATGGGCAGGAGCACTTCGCGTTCGAAGGGAATGCCGTGGAGCGGAAATTCGATCACCGCAGCGTCTTGATAAACCGCCTCAAGGAAACCGTGTCCCAGTTGACGGTGGATTTCTATCGCCGCGCCAATGATGGCGTAGGTTTGCGGGTCACGGGCATCTGTTGGATCGGCTTGTACATGTGGCATAGTTTTCATCCTAAAGATCTTCCTCTCTGCCTTCTCTGCAGACTATTTTCTCCTGCGCTTCATCCATGTCATCTGCAGATTGCTTTTTTTTTGCGTCATCTGCGGATTTTTTCTGCGTCATCTGCGTCATCTGCGTCATCTGCGGATTTTTTCTGCGTCATCTGCGTCATCTGCGTCATCTGCGGATTTTTTCTGCGTCATCTGCGGATTTTTTCTGCGTCATCTGCAAATTATTTCACTCCCGTGATTTTGATGCCCGCGTGGGTGGCGCCGTATTGCTTGTTGATGTGAATCAGCACCGAGGTCAGGCCCTCGACGACGACCGAGTTTTCGAGCGGCCCGGCATCCCAGCCGGTCAGTCCGGCCGCCTCGACCAGTTTGAGGACCTGCTCGCGGACGGTCTTGCTCGTGCCGGTGACGAGGACTTCGCATTCGATGGGAGCGTCACTCATCAGGTGTTCGTGAGAGATATTTTGGAAGGCGGTGGCGATTTGCGCCTCTTGGCCCAGGATTTCGAGCGCCTCCAGCGCGGCAGAACCGGCGGGCGGCATCTGTACTTTGGTGACTTTGGGCGGTACGAGCGGGACGGTGACGTCAACGAGAATCTTGCCCTCCAGGGCCGGACGGATCTCTTCGAGGGTGGCCCGGTGGGCCGCGTAGGGGACGGTCAGGACGACGATATCGGCGGCCTGGGCGGCCTTGAGGTTGCCGGTCCCCTCGATGAAGGCTTTTTCGCCCAGGCTTTGGATCAGTTCGAGGGCAGTGGCGCGGGCTTTTTCGGGGGTGCGCGATCCGATCAGGACGCGGTAACCGGCTTTGGCCCAGCGGTAGGCCAATCCCTTGCCTTCTTTTCCCGTGCCGCCCAAAACAGCGAGCGTCAGTAGCATAGATGGATCGTTCATTCGAATTGCTCCTCGTATCTGCTCCAGACCTGAGCCGCCAGGTGTCGGGCGCGAGCCGTAATTTCTTCTTCGTCGAGCGTGGTGAGGCGGCGGTCTTTCATCAAAATTTTGCCGTCCACAATGGTGGTGGTAATCATGCTCTCGTGGAAGCCGAACACGATTTGCCAGGGCAGGTTGTCGGGGGTCAGGGGCGTGTGGGGGTGGTAGTCGACCAGGATGAGGTCGGCGGCGGCGCCCGGGGCGATCTTGCCGAGCGGGGCGGCGGGGAAGAACTGACCGGCCAGTTCGGCGTTGGCATAGACGGCCATGCGGGCCACTTCTGACGCCGGCATCCGCCGCGGGTCGTGGTGCCAGGCTTTGGGCAGCAGGTAAGCGGCTTTCCACTCTTCCCACATGGCGTTGGCAAAGCCGTCGTTGCCGAGACCCAAACGGACGCCGGCGCGGAGCATGGCCTCGACCGGCGCGATCCCGACGCCGTTGTTCATGTTCGAGCGCGGCTGGTGGGTGACCCAGGTGCGCGTCTCGGCCAGCAGTTCGATTTCGGGTTCGTCCACCCGCACGCAATGCGCCAGGATGGAATGCGGCCCCAGAATGCCCCTTTCGTGCAGGCGCTGGACGACGCGCATCCCGTAGCGGTTGAGGCAGTCGAATTGATCGGCGTCGCCTTCGGCGGCGTGGATGTGGAAACCGACCCCCTCGGGCAGGTTTTCTCGACAGGCTGCCAGGGTGGCGTCGGAGAGGGTCAGGCTGGCGTGCAGGCCGAAGGTCGCGGCCAGGCGGGGCGATTTCTCTCTTTTCAGAAAGCGCAGATTTTCCTGGATGCCGGCTCTGGCTTTGGCCTCTCCGTCCCGATCGCTGACCTCGTAGCACAGGACGGCGCGCAGGCCGGCCTGTTCGACGGCCTCGGCAATCAGGTCGAGGCTGCCCTCGATGGCGTTCGGCGAGGCATGGTGGTCGAACAGGGTGGTGGTGCCGTGTCGGATGGCGTCGATCAGGCAGACGAGGGCCGAGTAGCGGATGTCTTCGGGGCGCAGAGAGCGGTCGAGCGGCCACCAGAGTTTTTTGAGGATGCCCGGCAGGCTGCGCGGCGCGTCGCCGGGGATGGCCAGGCCGCGCGCAAAGGCCCCGTAGAAATGCGTATGGGCGCAGATGTTGCCCGGCAGCAGCAACTGACCGCCGGCGTCGAGCGTTTCGGCTTCGGCGTAGCGCCGCGCCAGGGCAGAGGTGGGGCCGAGATCGGCAATCAGGCCATCCCGAATCAGGACAGCATGGTTTTCCAGAATCCGATTGGGGTTTTCCCAGGTGACGAGAGTGGCATTGGTGATGAGCATCAGTATCCTACTCCAAATTGAACGGGGTCTGGAATTTCGACGCCGCGTCCGGCCATTTCCCAAACGATGAGGAAGATGGCGTCCCGCAATTCGGGGGTGCCGGAGTACATGGCCTGGTAGAGAGCGCCAAAGACGCCTTCGAGCGGCAGGATACGCAGGTAATTGAGAGCGGCCAGACGCTCCTCTTCGTTGCCCGATTTGAGCGCCATGAGCAGCAGGTCGGTGGGCGGTTTGTCGGGCGCCACGCCCAGGCCCTGTTTGCCGGCAAATTCGATCAGCCAGGGCGATTCGGACGGAAGCGGCAGGCGGCGCGGGATGCGCGGGTTGACAATCTGGCGGCTTTCGACGACCTCGACGGCCGAGTTGCGCACCACCCATTCGGGATCGTCGGTCTGCATGCGGGTCAGCAGTTCGTCGGCCCAGGGCTGGTTGACGCGTCCCAGGCCGTAGATCGCCGCCCGGCGCACCATCAGGTCGTCTTTCATCTCGACCGCGTCGCGCAGCATGGCGTATCCTTCTTGGGGATCGTTGGCCAGGGCTTCGGCGGCGGCGCGGCGCAGGTCTTCCTCGCCGTGCAGGAGGACGTAGGCGACCGATTCGAGGGCGGCGGTCGTCCCGATGCTGACCAGCGCCAGGCAGGCGGCCCGCCGGACGCCGGGATTGGGGTTGTTCAGCAGGCCCGACAGCCCGTCAATGGCTTTGGTATCCTGAATGGCGCCGCTTCCCAGAGCGGCCAATTGAATCAGTTCACCGGACGGGGCGCGGTAGAATTGCCGGAAGAGAGCCGCCGCGCCGGGGTCGCCGCTCAGGACGAACGCAGCCAGCGCCTGTCCGCGCAAACCGAGCGGCTGACCTTCCTCCTGGAGGATTTCGGCCAGTCGGGTCATCAGGGGGCCTTTCCAGCGCGCCTGACGGGGGGCGTCGCGCAGCCAGCGGGCAGGGATGAGCAGGTTGCGGTAGAGCGGCCGGTCGATTTGGGCGAGCAGTTTCTCGACCGGGGCCGAGGCGTCGCCGTGGGCGGCCAGGTAGTGGAGGGCCAGGAATTTCCCGGCCCAGGGCGGTTGATCGAGGAGGGCCTCGGTCGGATGGGTGGTCAGGGCTTTGCCTGCCAGGTAGCCGCCGAAGAGAGGGTGAGCGAAGCGCACGCGGTTGTTGCGGTGCTGGCAGAGCAGGCCGCTGTTCAGCATGCCGGCGATCAGGCCGGAGGCGGGGGCGGTCACCGCCGGCGGTTTTGTGCCTTTCTTGCCCGGTTTCGTTTCGGCGGGTTTTTCTTCGGCGGGTTCGATTTCGGGCGCGCTCGCGGCAGGCTCGAACGACTTGATCCAGTCGCGGGCGGTGCGCGGGTCGAAGATCGGTTCGGCCGAGAGGTGCGCCTGCAGGGCCAGGACTTCGAGCGCCGCGGCGGGCAGGTTAGGGGGCGCAAGACGCCGCAGGTGGGTCTCGATGGCGTCGATCGGACGGGCGCCGCGGATGTCGCCGGCGTAGGCGCCCCAGACCTTGAGGGTCAGTTCGAGGGGGGTGAGGAAGTCATTGCCGATAGACAGCCAGCGGTTCAAGAGAATCGGGTCAACCGTCTCCGGCCCGGTCTGCATCCAGCTTTCGACGGCCACGAAACGCGTCCACAGTTCGCCCCATTTTTCGATGAAGCGCTGGCGGCGGGCGGCGTCCCAGGCGGCCATGGCGAGCGGGACGAAGTTGAGGGCCACCAGGCCGTCCAAGTATTCGGGCGAGGCGGTGGTGACGATGCGCGTCGCCGGATAGCGTTTCTTGACCGCTTTGATGAATTCCACCGCGGTCTGGAGGGCGGCGGGGGGGAGTTCGTCGGTGCCGTCCAGGAGCAGCAGGGCGCGCTGGTTTTCGAAGCAGTTTTTGACGAATTCCGGAATGCGGCCGACATCGAGCAGAGGCGCCTTTTCGGCGATGAAGTCGATCAGCGGCAGGAGGGGGTCCTCGGCCCGCGCCGCGGTCAGGTCGAGATCGGCGACGTGGATCAGGAAGGGAAGCGTTCCATCGGGAATCCCGGGCAGGGACTCGCGGTATGCCAGGCGGGAGGCCAGGTAAGCCAGAGCCACGGTTTTCCCCATCCCGGTGCGGCCGGTCAAGACGATGTCGCTTTCTCCAGAGAGGGCCTCGGCCAGGGTGAGGGTGGGGGCTTGATAGACGGCGGCCAGTTCCGGCCAGGCCGGGAGATAGGGGACGGTGCTGGAGACGATGTCTTCGGGCGGGTTGGGGAGGCCCGGCTCGACGCGCGGCGGCGGGGCCAGGAGCAGGGGCGGCTCGACGATTTCGTCGAGGGCGAAGAGCGGAGCGGCCAGGTGCATGCCCTGCGCCCGCAGCAGCGTCGCCTGGCGGTAGTGTTCTTCCACCGCGCTGGGCATGCGGGTCTTGCGTTCCTTCTCGGCGGCCCGCTTTTCGCGCCAGATTTCCAGGAGGTGCTGGAAAGCCGGGCGGAAAGCGGCAACGAGCCACCAGAAAATGGTGGCGACCATGACGCCGAGCCAGAAAGAGAATTCCTGGATGGGGGGCAATCGGAAATTCATGCGCCCTCAGTTGCCGTACAGGATGCGTCCGCAGGAGGGGCAGCGGACGGTTTGGGCTGCGGCTCGGACGGCCTGCGCCTGGGCTGGCGTGAGTTGCGCGCCGCAGGCTGCGCAGGCGTTGTCGGCGATGCCGGCGACGGCGACGCCCTGGCGCTGGCTGCGCAGTTGCTCGTAGAGATCGATGTGTTCCTGGGAAATCGTGTGGGCGATGCCGGCCCTTTCGGTAGCAAGTTTTTCGAGTTCTTTTTGCAGGTCGGCCTGTTCGCCGGCCAAAGCGCGATTCTTTTGCGACCATTCTGCCTGGGCAGCCTGCCAAGTGCGTTCGGCTGCGGCGTAGTCTTGTTCGGCCTGCTCGAGGGCCAGCATGGCTTCCAGTTGCCGCTCTTCCAGCACAGACAGGTGCCGCTTCAGCGCAGCGACGTCGTTTTGCAAATCCTGTAATTCTTTGGGGTTGTGGATTTTCCCGGCATACAGGCTGGCTTCGGCTTGCTCGATCTTGATGCGTTGTTCCTGGGCCGCTTGTTCGGCTTTCTGGAGATGCGCCTGGCAGGCCTGCAGGTGTTGTTGTGCCTGCTGGTGCAGGTCTCGTTGTTGGCGAAGGGCCTGGTCGTCCTCCAGCAGTTTCTGGATGGCTTGAAGGCGCGCCCGGACGCGGTCCATCTGGCTATCGGTTTGCTGGAGACGGTAGAGGTCGAGCATTCTGCTCATGGGTTGATTATATACCGTTTGGCCCAAATCGAGAAAGCCGTGCGGGCAGGCGGAGCAGCCTCAGCGCAGCGTCAGATTGAAATAGTTGTAGATGGTGCGCGAGATGTCGGCGAACATGCGCGAGACGCCCGTCCGCGAGACGTTGTCCTGCTCCCAGATGATTTGCACGGGGTGGTAGGTGTAGATCGAGAGGACGTAATTGCCGCCCGGCGTATAGACGATGGCGGCGTCGCTGGCGTTGTGCAGCACGCCGGTCGCCGCGTCGGTGACCCAGCCGTGTTTGTGCGCCACGATCGTCCCCTCCGGGACGCCGGCCTGGATCAGGACGCCGATGCGATCCTGCTGCAGATAAGAAATCATTTCCCGGCAAGCCGTTTGATCGATCTGACCGGGGAAGACGGCCACCATCCCGCCGCCGAATTCGGCGCACTGATAGAGGTCTGCCAGAAGCATGCCCATATCGGAGGGCGTCGTCTGGTTGTAGGGGTCGGGATCGGTATTGACATCCAGGCGCTGATTGGCAGGCGTGACGGCAGGATAGAGGAGGTAGGCGCCGGGGTAGAAGTACCCGGCCAGGAAGGTGTTCTCCAGGCCGAGGGCGCGCATGTCCTGGCTGACGATGAGCGGGCCGCGCGCCTCGTCAATGCCCATGATGAGGGCGTCGGTAGCGTCGTTGTCCGATTGCTGGATCATCTCGGTCATCAGGGCGGCCTGTTGGGGCGACAGCCGGCCGTTATTGTGGCGGTAGACCGAGACCATGACGGGGATTTTGATGGTGCTGGAGGCGGTGAAGGCAATATCCGGGTTGATCGGCAGGTTAACGCCGGCCCGGTAGGCAAAGTGAAGTTCCTCGCCGGTCTGCAGATCGAGCAGGTAGACGTCAATAATGCCATCGAAGCCATTTTGATCGACGATTTGCTGGAGTTGCAGTTGCAGGGTTTGCAGGGAGGGACGTCCGGCGGCGATGGTCTGGGCCGAGAGGCTGACGGTGCGGTTGCCGGGCGAATAGAGGGCGTTTTCGATCAAAATGACCGCGCGCTCGACGTCGAGAGCGGTTCCCTGGGAGCCGGGCGTGAAGTCTGTGCTGTTGGCAATCGGCTGCGCCGGCACGGGAGGCTGATCGTAGCGGGCCGAGAGTTCGCTGGCCAGGTACAAGCGCAGCCGTTCCTCCGAATAGGTGGCGATCAGGGGAATGTCATTGCCGGGGCTGTCGCGATTCCAGAGGTAATCCCAGAAGCCGCCCCAAAACGAGGAGCCCGTCCGTTGCAGGTCGGCGGCTGCCAGCATGGCCTCCAGGTTGAGTTGAAACCCCACCACCGCAGGCTCAAGGTGAATGACCGCGCCGCTGTAACGAATCTCGACCGGCGTGGCGTAGACCTGGAGCAGGCGCTGGGCGGCGGCGTTGGGATCCAGCCCCCCGACCGGGACGCCGCCGATCGTCATGCCAGGCGGATAGTTGTTGCGCAGGCGGCTGTAGCCGACCAGCTGGAAGACGGTTAACACGACTGCGGTCAGCAAGAAAATCAGGGATACCCAGCGCAGGAGAAAAGAAGAGCCGCGAAGTTTCACTCGACCTCCGAAAATCAGTGACTTTCATCATGCAGACTGAGTAAAAAGTATAACACACTCCCCTCTGTCAGATGTGCTACAATCTTTTTTGGTCATCCCATTTCAAGCCTTTTGGCAAGGAGAGGTCCATGCTTCGCTCATTCTTGATTTACCTGTCCAAGGCTGCCTGGGCGCAGCGTTTGGTGACCGGCTGGAAGTTTGCTTGGCGGGCTGCCAGCCGTTTCGTTGCCGGGAATACCATTCAAGATGCCATCCAGGCAGTGCGTGAACTCAATGCCAAAGGCATCAATGCCACCCTCGACCATTTGGGCGAGAACACCACCACTCCCGACGAGGCCCGCAAAGCAGCCGCCGACATCCTCGAACTGCTCGAGCAGATCAACTGCTGCGAGGTGCGCGCCAATGTTTCGATCAAGTTGACGCAGATCGGCCTGGCCCTGGACGAGGAACTGTGCGCTCAGAACCTGGAACAAATCCTGGCTTGCGCCAAGCAAAACGACAACTTCGTGCGCATTGACATCGAGGACACGCCCTATACCGACAAGACGTTTCGTCTGTATCGGCTGATGCGCCAGAAGGGCTACGACAATACCGGCGTGGCGATCCAGTCCTATCTTTATCGCTCGGAGAAGGACACCCGCGCTTTGCTGGCCGAGGGCGCCTGCTTCCGCCTGGTCAAGGGGGCGTACAAGGAGCCGCCCGACAAGGCCTACCCCAAGAAGGCCGACGTGGACGCTAATTTCGACCTCCTTGCCAGCATTCTCATCGACGGGGCGCTTGCTGGCGGGGCGCGGCCGGTCAGCGCCGATGGACGCTTCCCGCCCGTCCCGGCGCTGGGCACTCACGATGTCAAGCGCATCGAATTTGCCAAGAAATACGCCGAGAAAGTGGGCCTGCCCAGGCAGGCGCTCGAATTCCAGATGCTCTACGGCATCCGGCGCGACCTTCAGGAGCAGTGCGTTGCCGAGGGGTATCCGGTGCGGGTGTACGTTCCCTATGGAACGCATTGGTATCCGTATTTCATGCGCCGTCTGGCCGAGCGGCCTGCCAATATCTGGTTCTTCCTCTCGAATTTCTTCCGCAAGTGATTTTTGTCGAGATCGGCATGCGGATCGCTGGTGGGCGGTCCGCTTTTTTTATGTTCAGGGAGACGCTTCTGTGGTAAAACAAGGATATGTCTGATCGGCCTCTGGCAGTGGTGACCGGCGCGGCGCGCCGACTCGGGCGCGTCCTCGCCCTGACCCTGGCCCGGCGCGGCTACGGCATCGTCTTGCATTATCACGCCTCGGCCCTCGATGCGGCCCGCACCGCCGACGAGATCCGCGCCCTGGGCGTCCCGGTGCGCCTGGTCTGCGCCGACCTGGCGGATGCGGAGCAGGTCCCGGCCATTTTCGAGACCGTCGAGGCGGCTGACGGGAGGCTGGCGGTGCTGGTCAATTCGGCGGCGGTGATGCGGCGCGCCGATCTGCGGCGTCTTTCCCCCGCCGAGTGGGATGCCACCCTGGCGGTCAATTTGCGGGCGCCTTTTCTGCTTGCCCGTCAGGCGGCCGCTCTCATGCCCCCCGGCGGGCTGATCGTCAACCTGACCGACGTCGGCGCACAGAAAGCCTGGACGAACTATGTGGATTATGTGGTCAGCAAGGCCGGCCTGGAGGCCCTGACTCGCCTGCTGGCGCGGGCGTTTGCCCCGCAGGTGCGGGTCAACGCGATTGCCCCGGGCCTGGTCTTGCCCGCCGAGGGTTTTCCTCCCGGCGATTGGCAGGCGCTTGTCGACCGGACGCCTCTCCGGCGGGCAGTCACGCCTGCCGAGGTCGCGGCTGCCCTCGAGTTCCTGCTCGACAACGAATCGGTCACCGGCCAAACGGTGGTCATTGACGGCGGCTACTCGCTGATCTGAAAGAACATGACTACGATTGCGCGTTTTCTTCGCCCTCTTTATTTGCTGTTTGCTTTTCTGGCTTGGCTGTTGGGCGCCGGCATTGCCCATTACCTGGGGGCGGGCATCGCCTGGCCGACCTTTGTGCTCGGTCTGATCTTTGGCGTCGGACTGCCGGCGGCGGCGTTCTGGCTGGCGGAGGCCTTTCGTCTGCCGCTGGCGCCCCTCGAACCAGGCGAAACGCCCCGCCAGCGCGTTCGTCTGCGCCTCGCGTTGTTGTCTGCTTCATATTCTGTGCTGGCGTTGGCATTTACCTGCGTGCTGACCCTGTTGATCATGCGCCGTTTGACGCCATCTGGCGGCCTGCTGATTGGGCTGGGCTTTCTCTTCGTCACCGTTTATGCCGTTCCGCCTTTCCGTTTGGGCGACTCCGGCTACGGAGAGTTCCTGCTGGCTTTCTATCTTGCCATTCTCTTGCCGGCTCTCTCTTTCCTCCTGCAGAGCGGCGATTGGCATCGTCTGCTGCCTGTTGTCACCTTTCCCTTGTTGCTCCTGGCGCTGGCCTGGTTGTTGATCGAGGACTTTCCGACCTTTGGGCGCGATCAAAGGCTGAACCGTCAGACGCTCTTGACCCGCCTGACCTGGCAACGCGCCATTCCCTTGCATCACGTTTTTGTTGGCGCGGCCTTCTTCCTGTTTGGCGCGGCCCCGTTGGTGGGAGTCCCTTGGGGGTTGATCTGGCCGGTTTTCCTGGTGCTGCCGCTGGCGGGGGGACAGGTGTTCTGGCTGCAGCGCATTGGACAGGGCGGCCGGACGATGTGGAACTTCCTGCTCCCCCTGGCAGCCGGGACTTTTGGCCTGCCGCTCTATCTATTGGCGCTTTCCTTCTGGCTGCGTTGAGATCACAGCGCTGCCCGGCTGCCTGACTTTCGGGTTATTTTCCAGGCAGGGTTTTGCGTGTACAATCGTAGAGAATTTACTTTGGAGGTCATCTATGTCTTTCGCCCTGGTCATTGATGATAATCGTCAGACAGCCGATGCGCTCTGCCAGATCCTCTCCCTGTGGGGCTTCGAGAGCCGCCAGGCGCTTGGACCGAGCGCGGCTATGGCGATCCTGTCTGCAGATATTCCCGCCCTGATCACGCTGGATATCAACATGCCAGGCGTGGATGGTTTCGAAGTTCTAGGCTACCTGCGCCGCGAGCCGCGCTTGACGAATATCCCGGTCATTGTTGTGACTTCGGACGATCAGCCGGAGACGTCTCAGCGGGCATTGAAAGGGGGAGCCAATGCGGTGGTCATCAAGCCGGTCATGCCGGATACGCTCGAGGAGGCCTTGAGGAAAATCGGCCTTTTGAAATGAGCGTTTTCCTTGTTCGACGGCGGCAACCGAGCCGCCTTTTATTTTTTTACAACGCCACCCTGACAAGAGAAGAAGTAGCCAGAAATCGGTTTCTCTTTTATAATACAACTAATTCGCCATTCTATATCTGAATTTAGAGGAGTTACCATGGTCTTGTCTGTTGGTATCCCGGCTCCCGATTTTGCTCTCCCCGACGAGAGCGGCGTGGTCCGCCGCCTGTCTGATTTTCGCGGCCGGCCGGTGGTCTTGTATTTTTACCCCAAAGACGATACGCCCGGTTGTACGACCGAAGCGTGCAATTTCCGCGATGATTACAGCGCCTATATAGACGCCGACGTGATCATTCTAGGGGTCAGCCCCGACAGCGTCCAGTCGCATGCGAAGTTCAAGGAAAAGTACGCCATTCCCTTTTCTCTCCTGGCCGACGAAGATCATCAAGTTGCCTTGGCCTATGGGGTCTGGGGGCCGAGGAAGTTCATGGGGCGCGAGTACGAAGGCATCCTGCGAACCACTTTTCTCGTGGACGCCGACGGGCGGATTGCGCGGGTCTTTGAAAACGTCAAACCGGCGGAGCATAGCGCTGAGGTGCTGGCCGCGCTGCGCCGGATTTGATTTTTGCAGGATGGTGATCCCGCCCGCCTGATAGACGATCTCGTAGTTGCCGTCGGCGGCGAGCAGCGCGGGGAGCGGGCTGGCGATGGGTGCCACCGGCTCGCCCATGCGGGAAGTCAGCCCTCGCACCAGGATGTAATCGATCTCGACCTGATTTTCGGTCAGCCAGGCCTCCAGACAGGAGGGGGCCTGGTCAATGCAGTATTGAACCTTGTGACTTTCACTCAGCAAGTCGTTGAAGTTGCTTCTGGCATCCCATTCGTGGCCCTGGATAGTGGCCACGCTTTCGCGCCCGCTCAGGGCCGGGAACCACTCGGAGGCCGGGTCGCTGAATGGCATATTGCCGGTCAGGATCAGGAAACGGCTGCCGACCGGCGTGTTGGCCGCGACCCACCTGAAGGCGGCCTGGTCTGCTGAGGTCAGGCTGATGGTGTTGACCAACAACAGGGTGGTGCCTATGCAGGAGAAGACCCACTGGCCGAGCAAGACCGCGAAAGCGGTTTTCGCCCACAGGCTGGAGAATGGCGCGGCCTCCTCCTGGTTCTTGGACGAGAGGCGGTCGAAGCCCTGCAGAATCCTGGTCAGCGCCAATGCGGCCAGAAGCGCCATGCAGGGGGCTACATAAAGCGGCGCGCTGCGCGGCTCTGAAACAAAAATGATTGCCAGCCAGGCCGGCAGAAAGTACTTTTTCTCCGCCAGCGACCAGAACAGCCCAATCAGGCCAAGGGTACCAATGGTTGACAGGCCGTATTCGTGCGTCAGATCGAATCGGAACAACTGGATGGCGGCTTCGATCCAGTGCCAGCCGGTCTGCCCGGCGGCCAGGAAGGGGCTCGATCCGTGCCTGGCCAGAACAACTCCCCACCAGGGAACGGTCAGCAGAAGAGTCAGGCCGGCCACTGCCAGAGATTTGCCGATCCCGGATTTGTTCCACCCAAAGAACAGGAAGAAAGCCAGGGCGCTGAAGGCGGTGTGCAGAGCGGTTTCGGGATGGGTCAGGATGGTCAGGGCGGAGAGCAGGGCGGTCCAGAAAATGTAGCGGTTTTCTCGACGGGTGTACAGACGATAGATGGTGTAGAGAGTCAGCAGGGCCAGGAAAAAGGCCGGGGAACGGGTCATCCCGCCGCCCATGATCAGCCAATCGAACGAGGCCGGGACCAGCGCGAAGACAAAAGTGGCCACGATGATCTGAAACTCGTCCGAGCACATCTCCCTTGCCAACAGGTAAAAAGCGGGAATGGCCAGGACGGTGAAGAGGGCAGGCAGGAGGCGGAAGATGTCCAGCAGGTCCCAGCCGGTCAGATCGGCCAGACCGCCGGCCAGATAGAAGGCCAGAGGCGGATAGGCATAGGGCAATCCCAGATGGTTGTAACTCGTCAATTCCGGCAGACGGTAGCCGTTGGCCATCAGATCGCGGGTCATCGTGTAGAACATGCCGCCGTCGTTGAGGGGCAGGGGGGAGCGAAGGACCGGCGATAGACGGATGTATCCGCCGATCAGGACGGCAATGAACAGGAAAAGCAGGGACGGTTTGATTGTCGAAAGGGTGGAGGGTGGTTTTTGGGTCATGGTCGGGTAAAAAGGATGCTCATTTCATCTGAGTATTGGACCTGCCAGTTGTCGGAAGCGGAGAGAGCGAGGGCCAGCGGCGCCTGCGGCTCGATCAGCACCAGATGGACATCCGCGGCCTCCAGGGCGGTCTCCCAGCCCGGTTCGGCGCGGTAGATGGCCAGGTAATCGAAGATGAATTCATCGCCGTACAAGTCGGCCCGCCCGTCGATGTAGACGGGGTACGCTGGATAGAGTCGCCAGATGAGATAGCCGCCCCATCCGTAGGTATTGTAGAGGTTGCCCGCCGGCCGGTTGCGCTCGATCCAGTCCACGGCTTGGACGGGGAAAGATTGCCGTTCGCTGAGCGGTTGCTCGCGGAGGACAGACGCGAAGCGCAGCCCGACAGCCAGGAGGGCGAGAATCAGCAGGAGGGGATGGAGCCAGCGCCCGAGCCGATCTGCGCCGCGGACCTCCGGCCGGTCGCGGACGAGGCTGGCGGCCTGCGCGGCGAGCAGGGGAACGGCGGCCAGCACGAACAGCGAGACGTTGCGCATCGAGCGCAGGGCGAAATATCCCAGGGCGAGGGTGAGGAGCAGATGAGCAGGTTCGACCGGTTTCCGGGCCAGGCTGCCCGCGGCGAGGACGGCCAGAATCAGCCAGAGGAGCGGCTGCCACTCCGTCAGGTGGAAATCGGGCGAAGCCCATTCCTGGATGAACATCTGCATGGAGGGGCTGGCGAGCGTCTCGAATGGGTAGGTGTATAGGCGCGCCCCGTTGGGATTGAGCAGCACGGCCGGCAGGCAGGCTGTCAGGCTCAGGCCCAGCCATCCGCCGCGGCGGATGGCTTTTTTCTTCCCGCTTTCATCTTGGGTCCGCGCCGCCTGGACGAAGCGGATTGCCTGGACGGCAGCATAGGCGCCGATCAGGAAAATCCCCAGGGCATAACCGGCATGCAGATTGACCCACAGGACGGTCACGAGCGGCAACTGGATCAGGATGCCCGGCCGGTCCGTTTCCTGAAAGCGGTCGAGAAGAAAGAGAAACAGGCTGCCCAACAGGAGAGAAAACATCTGCGGGCGGACGCCCCAGGTGGGGGCGGTGGCAAGAGCGCCGAGGAGAAGGGCGAAACCGGCTATGTAGGGTCTGCCGGCACTGCGCAGATACACCAGCCCGAATGCGGCCGTGATGATCAGCCCAAAGGTGAGGATCAGGAGAGGCAGGCCGCCCCATTGATAGAGACCGAAGAGGATGACTTCAGACAGCCACTCATGAGCAATCCAGGGCCTGCCGGCGTAGGTGAAGGAAAAGGGATCGGTGCGGGGAATGCCCCCCGTTTCGACGATCTGTTGACCGCTGCGCAGATGCCACCAAAAATCGGGATCGGCGACCGGGCGCAGGGTCATGGCCAGCAGGCCCAGCAATAGGAGGAGAACGAAGAACCGGCGGACGCTCAGACGCATGGTGCCATTTTACTGCATTCCGAGAAAAGCAAAGGACCCGTCCTTGAACGGGTCCTTGAACTTGCGAGGAGACAGATTATTCGCCCAGATAGTCGCGCAGTTTGCGGCGGATGGAGGGGTGACGCAGGCGGCTGAGCGCCTGGGCCTCGATCTGACGGACGCGCTCGCGGGTGACGCCCATTTTGCGGCCGACCTCTTCGAGCGTGTAAGCCTGACCGTCGAGCAGGCCGTAGCGCAATTGCAAGATGCGCACCTCGCGGGGCGGCAAGCCGTTGAGCACTTCGCCCAGATGCTCGCGCAGGAGGTTGTAAGTGGCGGTGTCGTCGGGCGGAGCCGCCTCATCGTCCTCGATGAAGTCGCCCAGCACGGAGTCTTCTTCGTCGTCGGTCGGCGTTTCGAGCGAGAGCGGGCGGCGCGCCACCTGGATCATGTTCTCGACTTTCTTGGGCGGCACTTCCAGGGCGTCGGCCAGTTCTTCGACCGAGGGTTCGCGGCCCAGGCGCTGGGTCAGTTGGTGCTGGACGCGCAGCAGTTTGTTGATCTGGTCGCCCATGTGGACGGGGACGCGGATGGTGCGGCCCTGGTCGGCGATGGCGCGCGTCACGGCCTGGCGGATCCACCAGGTGGCGTAGGTGCTGAATTTGTGGCCGCGGCGGTAATCGAACTTCTTGGTGGCGCGAATCAGGCCGATGTTGCCTTCCTGAATCAGGTCGAGGAAGGGAACGCCGCGCCCCATGTATTTCTTGGCGACGCTGATGACCAGGCGGGAGTTGGCCGTGATCAAGTGCTCGCGGGCGGCCCAGCCATCCTCGATCAGGCGGCGCAGTTCCATGCG
This sequence comes from uncultured Anaerolineales bacterium, assembly GCA_937960595.1. Lineage (GTDB taxonomy): Bacteria > Chloroflexota > Anaerolineae > Anaerolineales > Villigracilaceae > JAFGSI01. The sequence goes on from CALGPL010000014.1 coordinate 15,318, forward strand.
CCGGCGCGGGCTAACGTTGCCGCGGGCGAGTTCCTCGCGCGCCATGCGGCCGCGTTCGATCCGCTGGGCGAGTTCGACTTCTTCCTCGGCGGTCAGGAGCGGCACCCGGCTGACCTCTTTGAGATAGAGGCCGATGGTGTCATCGGTGTCGATGTTGGCCAGGTAGTCGTCCAGATTGATGTCCGGCTCGATTTCCGGGCTGACCTCTTCGGCGGCGGCGAGTTCGTCTTCGGGGGGTTCCCCGCTGGGCATATCCTCAATGAACGGGACGCCTGCGCTCAATAAAGCAGCAAAGGCCTCCTCCAACTGTTCGACATCCTGCTCGGCTTCGGGAAAGAAGTGCAGGATATCGTCAATGGTGACGTAGGATTTCTGCCGTCCCAGTTCGATCAAGCGAGCGATGGCAGAAAACTCTTCTTCCTCCTCGATCAATAAAGGATTTTCCATAGTCTATCTACTACTTCCCTGAAATATTGGTTTGCAATCAGAATACTCTTTTTTAGGCTCAAAAGCAATACCCGGCCGATAACTGATACGCAACGCGGTTCTCGCGTTTGGAGGTGAGGGCGCTTTTACGCCGGGATGACCATCGAGTCACGGCGTCGCGGTGGGTGTTGGCATGCCTTCGGGCGTTTCTTCGGTGACCGGAGTCTCTTGGGCCGCCGGAGCGGGAGTCTCGGTCTGGGTGGGCGGCTCGGGGGTGGCAGTCGCCGGATAGGGCGGCGCGGTCAACAGGTTGACCAGCGAGTCGATGCCGCTCGTGCTGAGGATGTAAATGCTGCCCCCGTTCACGCGGACGTAGTAGCCGCTGCCGGTGGGGGTCGGCCTGCCGATCTCGAGGTGATATTCTGCGCCGTCCTCGAAGGTGATGTCGACCAGGTATGCCGGCTCATCTATGCCAAGCACTTCGGGTTCAAGGCCGGCTTCCACCTGGTTGAGGATGCGCAGGGTCAGTACCTGGATTTCGGCTGCGCCGGCCAGGGCGGGATCTGCCGGCCCCGGTCGCGGGAGGCGCACCGTCCAGGGCCCGGCGGGGTCGCGTTCCAGTTTGACGGTCGTCCGCCCGTCGGTGATGCGGATGCCGGTCAGCAGGCCCAGTTCGCGAGAGAACAGGAGTTGCGTCCCGCTGGTGGCGGTCGGCTCGCCGGTTTCCTGCGGCCGGGGTTCCCAATTTTTCCAGAGGAAATAGGCGGCCAGGACGAGGGCCAGGAGGATCAGCAAAATCAGCGTACTCTTCTTGACCATAGCCTTACCCTTGTGCTCTGCGCATCAGCCAGGAGGCGATGCCGCCGATGACGATCAATAAGGGGATGAGGCAGATGAAGGTTGCGCCGAGCATCAGGATGGTGCCCTGGTTGATGTCATCGGACAGTTGGCGCGTGACCCTTTCGGCGCGGGTCAGGGTGATGTAATCCTCCTGCCCGGCGGCGTAGTCAACGGCGTTGGTGATCAGGTTGCCGTTCCCGTAGACGTCGAAGATGCTGTCGGTGGCGAAGTCGGAGTCGCCGAAGACGATCACGCGAGCGCCGGTCGTCATGTTTTCAGAGACGGCTGCCAGGACAATCGGGCCGGCGACATCGGTACCGGCGTTGAATTGCGGATAGCCCTGGTTGATCTCGTCGAGATTCGACTCGCCCCAGGCGCGGTTGACGGTGCTGACCAGGACGGTGGTCTGCACATCGGCCGAATCGCTGCCAATCGTCAGACTGCGCGCGATGGGGTAGTAGGTGTTGGTGGTTTGCAGATTCTGCACGATGGCATGGTCGCCGTAGGAGGCCGAGACGGCAATCAGCACCTGGTCGAGGCTGGGATCGATGACAATATCGTTGTTGAGTCGGATGTTCCAATTGGTCGCCAGGTGAGCGGCCAGGGGGTCGGGTCGGTCGGTGGCGCCGGTGAAGAGCGGAGACTCGGAGAGCAAGATCAGCGAGCCGCCCTGATCGAGATATTCGATGATGAGGCGGGTCTCCTCGGGTGAGAGAGGCTGGGCCGGGCCGGCGATGATGATGGCCTGGGCGTCGCCGGGGATGCGGTTTTCGGCCAGCAGATTCAGAGTCCGAATGGTATAGTTCTTGGCCGTGAGGGTGGTGCTCAGGCGCGACAATCCGGTTTCGCCGCTCTGGTCGGGGCTGTGTTCGCCGTGCCCGGTGACGAAGTAAACGATCCGTTCGCCGGGGTTCATCAGGCGCATGAGGGCGTTGACGATGGCCTGTTCGTTGGCGTAGGTGATGGTCTCGCGGCGGTCTCCCATGACCAGGACGATGGTGCGATCGCTGGTGATCTCGTATTCCAGCGCCCGGGTGGGATTGACATCCGGATTGACGAATTCGAATTCGAATTTGCCGTTCGAATTGCTCTGCATGTTTTCCAGCAGTTCGCGAATTTGAGCAGGCTCTTGAGTGTAGAACGCAATCGCCCGTACCGGTTCCCTCAACATGCGCAGCGCATCGATCGTTTCAGGGGCAAGGGTGTGCTGGAGGTCTTCCGTGAAGTCCCAGGTCTTGGGCGTGGCATAGGCCCACATGTTGACGACCAGAACGATGGCCAGGAAAGCGGCCAGCGTGATGACGGCGTTGCTGCCGTAACGCCCCTGGCGGCCGCTAAAGAAGTCGCGCACGCCCTCCGGATTGATGAGGGCATAGACCGCCAGCCCGATGAAGATGAGGCCCAGCGAGATATAGAGCGAGTTGTTGAGCCACTGTTCGTTCGGCAGGGTGTAGAGGTCCAGGAAAACGACCAGTTTGAACAGGCCGAGTACCGCCGAGGCGACCAGAGCCAGGCCGGAGACGATCAGGGCGATATAGGCGTATTGCTTGATGGTGTTCTTGCGGGAGCGTTTCTTAGCCATTATTGCCACCTTCGAATTTCAATTGCGACCGTGCCTACAAAGAGGCCAACGGCGGTCAGGCTCAGGAAATAGACGAGGTCTTTGAGTGCGATCGCGCCCTGCATCATGGAGGTCAGATGCGCGTAGGCATGCAAATAACCGAAGAATCCCGAAGCGGCCGGGATAAGGTTGGCCGGCCAGCCGACGACCCACCACAAGAGAACAAACGTGATGAGAGTCGCGAAGAAGGCCGCGAACTGATTGTTGAACATAGAGGAGAAGGCAGTGCCGATCGCCAGGAACGCGGCCGTGAACAGGATGAGCGCCAGGTAGCCGGCCACCGTCGCCTTGATATCGATTCCCGGTACGACCAGCCTATTCAGCACGATCGGAATGATCAGCGTGATGACATAAACGGTCAGGATATACATGAAGGCGCCCAGCCATTTGCCAACCACCAGTTCCCAATCCTTGAGAGGGGCGGTCAGGAGCAGTTCGAGCGTTCCGCTGCGCTGTTCTTCCGAGAGCAGACGCATGGTCAGGGCAGGGGCGGCGAACAGCATCATGAAGGCGGTCGGGTAGATGACGGAGTTGGCTGCCGTTGGCGGGTTGGGATAGTAACCCTGATAAGTCATGTCCTGAACGCTCTTGAGTTGGAAGACAAACAAAATTCCGGCCAGCATCAGGATCAGGAAGGCGACAATGTAGGCCACCGGGCTGAGGAAATAGTGCCGGTATTCCCGGCTGGCGATTGTCCAAACGTTGCGCATATCGTTGCCTCGCTTATTTCGAGATTTTGCTATCGCGTGTGAGTTCGAGGAAGATTTCTTCCAGGCTCAGGCCCATCAGGCGAAGTTCGAGCAAGTCATAGCCGGCCTGGATGGTCTGGCGGGCTACTTCTGGGCGGACGTCCATCCCCGGCGCAAACTGGAATTCGACTCCGCCGTCTGGTCTGGCTTGGACATTTTTCACGCCCTTGATTTGGGCCAGCAGGGCGGCCAGGCCATCGGCGTCGCCTTTGACCGTCAGGATGGCGCGTTCGGCGCCCATCAGGCGGGCCTGCAGGTTTTCGGGCGTGTCTTCGGCCACGATGCGGCCGCGGTTGAGAATCAGCACCCGGTCGCAGACCTGTTGCGCTTCCGAAAGAATGTGCGTGGAGAGCAGGACAGTCCGCTGTTTGCCGATCTCGCGGATAATATTGCGGACCTCCACCACCTGGGCCGGGTCGAGGCCGATGGTCGGCTCGTCGAGGATCAGGACCTCGGGCTTGTGCAGCAGGGCCTGGGCCAATCCGACCCGCTGGCGCATGCCCTTCGAAAGATTGGAAATGTAGCCGTCGGCGCGTTCGGTCATGCCGACGATTTCCAGGGTTTCATCGATCATGTCGTCCGGGTCGGGGAGGTGGCGCAGGTCGGCCATGAATTTGAGGTAGCCGTAGACGGTCATATCGGGATACAGGGGGACGGTCTCGGGCAGATAGCCGACCCGTCGGCGTACCTCCATCGATTCCTCGATGATGTCGAAGCCGGCCACCTGGGCGGTCCCGTAAGTGGGCGGCATGTAACCGGTCAGGATGCGCATTGTGGTGGTTTTACCGGCGCCGTTGGGGCCCAGAAAACCGACGATTTCGCCCTGGTTGGCTTCGAAAGTCAGGTTTTCGATCGCCCTTCGGGAGCCGTAGTCTTTGGTGAGGCCTGTGGCACGAATCATGCGAACTCCTTGTGATTTTTAGTGTTTACGAAAGAAACGGCACAGCGACCTCTGGACGCGGTGCCGGGCAGGTAACTCCTCCAACCGTGTATCACTATACAATAAATCGGGAAGCGAAGTCAAGAGGGTAATTGATTTCTAATCAAACGCTAATATTGTCCGCAAAACCGACTGGGGAGTCCTTGAGAGGGTAGCCAAAGGATGACAAAGCCATTTCTTTTCACTCTCGGCTATTTCGAGTAAAATAAGCCGTCAAGCGTCCGCTGTAAGCGGCGTATCTTTTTGCATTTGGAGGAAGCATGGAATTGGATTTGCTTTGGCTGGGCAGTCGGCACGGACTGAGCAATTTCGAGCAGATTGCCATCGTGGGCGTACTCCTGACGGCTTTCCTCAGCCTCCTGTATGCCTGGTTGTTGCGCGGCAATGTCCTCAAAAAGGACAAAGGCACGCAGCAGATGCAAGAAGTATGGGATGCGATTCGCATCGGTGCGGATTCGTATCTCCGCCGGCAACTGAAGACGATTTTGCCGCTGATTGCTCTCCTGACGATTGTTCTTTTCCTCAGCGTTTATATCGTTCCCCCCTCGCTCGAAGCGGCCCATGAATTTGGCGACAGCGCCCAAATCTGGGTGGCGGTCGGCCGGACGATTGCTTTCATCATGGGGGCTTCGTTTTCTCTAATCGTCGGTCAGTTGGGCATGCGGATGGCCATCCAGGCCAACGTGCGCGCCGCCTCGGCGGCCCGTCGCAGCCTGAACGAGTCGCTGACGATTGCTTACTACGCCGGGACCATCACCGGCATGTTGACCGACGGCCTGGGTCTGTTTGGCGGCACGGTTATTTTCGTCATCTTCGGCACCGCCGCGCCCGACGCCCTGCTCGGTTTTGGCTTCGGCGGCACGCTCTTGGCGCTCTTCATGCGCGTCGGTGGCGGCATCTACACCAAGGCGGCGGACGTGGGCGCAGACCTGGTCGGCAAGGTCGAGAAGGATATCCCCGAGGATGATCCGCGCAACGCGGCTGTTGTCGCCGACCTGGTGGGCGATAACGTCGGCGATTGCGCCGGCATGGCGGCGGACATCTTCGAGTCCTACGAAGTGACCATCGTTTCCGGTCTGATCCTCGGCTTGACTCTGGTTGCCATCACCGGCGACTTGAAATGGATCGTCTATCCGCTCATCATCCGCGCTATCGGCGTGATTTCTTCGATCTTGGGGACGTTTACCGTGCCCATCTGGGAGAAAATGCCGCCCCGCGGTTTGTTTGGCTTCCTCCATGCCCACGATGCAGAGGAAGCGATGTTCCGCTCTTACGAGGTTTCGAGCGTGAACACGATTTTGTGGGCTTTCCTGCTGGCCATTTTCTACGCTCAGGACTGGCGGCTGGCTGCGCTGACGACTGTCGGTGTGGGGCTGGCAGTGGCTTTCAACCCCCTCACCTCTTACTTTACGGCGACAAAGCGTCCACCGGTCAAGGAGATCGTCGAGTCGACTCGCACGGGCGCTGCTACGACAATCCTCTCTGGCTTATCGGTCGGGATGGAATCGAGCGTCTGGGCGCTGGTGGTGATCGTAGTCAGTTTTATTTTTGCCCTGCTCCTGTATAGCGGGCAGGGAACGGAGTACGTCCTCTATGCGGTTGCGATGATTGGCATTGGTATGCTCAGTCACACGGGCAACAACGTCGCCATGGATTCTTACGGGCCGATCTCTGACAATGCTAACGGAATCGGCGAGATGGCCTGGCACGATCAGGAAGACGAGGAGACCGCCAGAGCGCGCCAGATCATGGCCGACCTGGACGCGGTGGGCAACACGACTAAGGCGATCACCAAGGGCATTGCCATCGCTTCGGCAGTGATCGCGGCAGTCAGCCTGTTTGCCTCGTTCTTTATTGACGTAGGCCGGGTGCAGGAGGCTGCCAATGCGGCTGCTGAGGCGGCCGGCCAGGCCATTCCGTTCACGCAACTGTTGCGAGACACCGGCATCCGCGTCTCTGAGCCGAGCGTTTTCATCGGGCTGCTGCTGGGTGGCGCCTTGCCGTGGTTGTTCGGTTCGCTCTCCATCAAGGCGGTCAGCCGGGCGGCCAGTCTGATCGTTCTGGAAGTGCGCCGTCAATTCAAGATTCCGGGTTTGATGGAAGGGAAAGTCAAGCCCGATTATGCCCGCGTGGTGAGCATCTCCACCGCCGCGGCGCAGAAGGAACTTGTCCCGCTGGCGCTGATTTCGGTCTTGACCCCGCTGGCGCTCGGCCTGATGCTGGGTGTTGAGTCCCTGGCCGGTTTCTGCGCCGGGATTATCCTCAGCGGTCAATTGCTGGCGGTCTTCATGGCCAATGCCGGCGGCGCCTGGGACAATGCCAAGAAGGCCATCGAGGACGAGCCGCGCGATCTGGCCGCCAATACCGGCAAGGGGTCGGAGCGGCACAAGGCGGGCGTGGTCGGCGATACGGTCGGCGACCCGCTGAAGGATACCGCCGGCCCGGCCCTCAACCCGATGATCAAGGTGGTCAATCTGGTTTCTTTGCTGGCCGCGCCCGTGATCGTCAAATACACCCTCGTCGGCGAGGTGAATCGGTGGTTGATTTGGGGAATCGCGGTTGCCTTGCTGGCAGTGGTTGGATGGGCGATCGCCCGTTCCAAGGCCAAAGCAGAGACCATGGAGTAAATACCGCTCTTTTGTTCTCGAGACGATTTGTGCGCCTCCCGGAAGATTGGGAGGCGCACTCTTTTGGGGAGATGGTAAAATTGTTGCACGGGCTTAACGGCGGAGATGAGCGAACAACTTTCTGAATTGGATCATCTTGCAGTGGGAGCGGGGGTTGGATTAGGGGGGCGCGTAGCCGGTCGTATTATCAGTGTATTGGCAGGGATTGTGGCGGCCCGGATCTTGGGCCCGGCAGCCTTTGGCGTATATGCGGTTGGCCTGACGATTTTCCGACTAATCGAACTGCTCTCGCCTCTAGGGTTCGATGTTGGCGTGATACGGTATGGGATGGGACTGCTGGGGCGGGACGCGGGGGCGCTGAAGGGGATTATTTCTTGTTCTCTAATCTATTCCCTGTTATTTTCGATAGGATTGGGGGCATGTCTATTTGTTGCCTCTCCCTGGCTGGCACGGACTGTTTTCTTCAAGCCGGAAATGCAGATAGTGCTCCGGTTGTTTGCGCTGGTTATTCCTCTCTCTGCCATGGTGGGGATTCTGGCAGCCGTCAGCCGTCTGACGCGAAACATGGTTTATTCGGTCGCAATCCAGGATCTTGGGCAGCCTCTTCTTTCTTTGCTGGTTCTGGCGGCCTTCATTTTGACGGCAGGGCTGACCCTCAACCGTCTCGTCCTCGCCGATTTGCTCTCTTATGGTTTGATGTCTATTCTGGGGTTGATCTTCCTGGCTGCTCTGTTTCCTTTCGTGTTTTCGCATTCCGTCGCCGCCCGACCACCGGAGGCTGGTTATTATTCTTTCTCGTTTGGCAGTGCCCTTGTTGCTCTGCTTGGCGCCTTTGTTTTTTGGGTCGACCGTCTTTTCGCGGGTTCAATGCTGTCGGCGGCGGAGGTGGGATATTATCAGTCGGCCTCTCAACTTTCGGTTGTCTTTGCGGTCGTCATCAGCGGGTTCAATCGGATTCTGATGCCGCTGTTTTCTTCCATGTACCATGACCGAAGGATGGAAGAACTGCAAGAATTGTATCGGGTTGGGACAAAATGGACGATTTACGTCAGCCTGCCGGTTTTGTTGGTGTTGCTGTTAATGCCCGGCGATATTCTCGCCTTAGTTTACGGAGGGGAATATTCGGCGGGCGCGGCAGCCTTTGTCGTCCTTCTCGTAGGCCAGACCGTGAATCTGATGACCGGTTCGATTGGGCCGTTGCTGCTGGCGGGTGGTCAGCAGCGCGCCCTCGTGTTGTTGTCGACTCTCGTTTTAGGAGCAAACGCACTGACATGCTGGTTGCTGATCCCGCTCTGGGGGATTGTGGGGGCCGCCGCAGCAAACTCGATCTGTGTGGCGCTACTGAATATCTCTGGCCTGACGATAGCCAGGAAGAAGATGAAAATCTGGCCGTATGACCGGCGTTACCTGAGGCCCCTTTGGATCGCCGTAGTGGCTCTGCTCGTTGCCGCTCTCTTTCGGCATCTTGTCCCTATATCGGGAGTGGCTGGTGTCGTTGTGGCAGCCGGGATGGTCGTCGGTATCGTTAGCGTCGGCCTGCTCATTGTGAAGCCGGAGGCGGAAGATCGGGCTGTCCTGAGGCTGGTGCTTGGACGTTTGAAAGGCGCGAAACCCAAAAAAGGACTATGAAAATGCGTTTCGCACTGAACGAATTTTCTCTCGACCGATTTGCGACTGCGCTCTGGAGGCGGCTCGAGAATATTCCTCATGCGCTGGTCTGGTGGTCTTCGGAAGGAGAGACATACCGCCGGCGATTGCTGCCATTTCATAACCGCCATCAGGGCGAACGTTGTTTTATTCTGGGAAATGGTCCTAGTCTGGCAAGAATGGATCTTTCTCCTTTGCGCAATGAAATTACGTTCGGTCTCAACCGAATTTATCTGCTCTTCGATCGGTTGGGCTTTCTCCCGACCTATTATGTCTGTGTCAACGAACTTGTCCTCACCCAATTTGCCGATGACATTCAGCAATTGAGGATGCCGAAGTTCCTGAACTGGAATTGTCGGCACTGCTTCGACGGTTCCGATTCGACACTTAATTTTATTCGCATGAGACTCAGCCTCTCCGACGGCGTGCAAACCGACGCCACCAGACCGCTCTATGGAGGCGGAACGGTTACTTTTGCGGCGCTGCAACTGGCTTATTTCATGGGATTCCAGACCGTTGTCTTGGTCGGTGTCGATCACCGTTTTGTCAGTCGGGGCATCCCGAACCGGACGGTAGTCCGCGCTCACGAAATGGATAGGGACCATTTTCATCCCGATTATTTTCCGCCGGGCAGCAAATGGCAGTTGCCTGATCTGCGACGTTCTGAGATTGCTTATGCGCGAGCGCGAGCGGTCTTCGAGCGGGACGGGCGGCGCATCTTGGACGCTACCCTGGACGGGCAATGTCCGGTCTTCGAGAAAGTTGCGTTCGATGCGATGTTTCGGCGGTCAGTTGGTTGCTGAGATGGAGGCTCATGTCTGAACCCGCGCAGATGGAGTGGTTTCCCCTCAAGAAAGGCGGGGGGAACGAGTCGGCCGGCGTCTGCGTTGTTGCTGGGGTGCCTGTGCATACGACCGGTTATGCCCAGGCCACTGCGCAGGTGATGGCGTGGGCGCGCGACGATCGGGCTCGGTGCGTATATGCTACCAGCGCGCATGGCATTGTCGAAGCGAACGATCATCCTGATTTCAAGGGGATTCTCCAGAGGGCGGATCTGGTCACTCCCGACGGTATGCCGCTGGTGTGGGTGTTGCGGATGAAGGGGTATCGTGACCAGGAGCGAGTCTATGGGCCGACGTTGATGCTGGGCGTGTTGGCCGCGGCGGCGCAGGCAGGGATTCCGGTCGGCTTTTTGGGCGGACGGCCCGAGGTCCTTGCAGCGCTGACGGCGCGCATGCGGACGCGTTTCCCGGGTTTGCAAGTTGTCTATGCGTTCAGTCCACCGTTTCGCCCTCTGACGGCCGCAGAGGATGAACAAATGGTCGCGGCGATCCGCGCTTCGGGGGCGCGTATCCTTTTTGTCGGTCTGGGATGCCCCACGCAGGAGCGCTGGATCGATGCGCACCGCGAACGAGTTCCGATGGTCATGCTTGCCGTCGGCGCAGCATTTGATTTTCACGCGGGTGTCAGACGACAAGCGCCGGCTTGGATGCAGCAGCGCGGGCTGGAGTGGTTGTTTCGTTTGTTGCAGGAGCCAGGCAGATTATGGAAGCGGTACCTGTATGTCAATCCACGATTCATTCTTCTGGCGATTGGCGATTTGCTGAACAAGAAGTCCTGACGGAGTCCTCATGTTGAGACGGTTTTCGATCGACTTTGCCATTTTTTCCATGTTTATGGATGCGCTGATTGTTGGACTCAGCCTTTGGTTGGCGGCCTTGGTGCGGCCCTATTTGAATGGTTGGTGGTTTATCCAGCATCTTCCCGGCCCGGTGCATTTGCCGTCGGTTTTGTATTTTGTTTTCCCGCTCATCTATCTTGTTGTCCTGGCCTCCCTGGCTATTTATGATGGGCGCCGCTATTTGCGCGTCGCAGACGAACTGACGGCTCTTACATTGGCCTTCATCATTGCTTCGGTTTCGTCGGCGGGAATTTTGTATTTCTCTTTTCGGCAGATCTCGCGGGCGTTGTTCTTGCTGTTTCTCGTATTTGCCTATGTTGGCCTGATAGCGCAGCGCAGCCTGGTGCGCTTCTTTTTCCGCCTCCGCCGCGATTGGCCGGACCAGGAGCGGCGCGTGCTGCTCGTTGGAACGGGCGCGTTCGGCCAAAGGGTACGCGCACAATTCCAGGCTGAAAATATCCGGCTGGTCGGTCTGATCGGTGACGAGGACGATCCGCCGGCGGGGGCCTTCGAGGCCGAGGATGTCCGTCGGGCGGCGATGGAGACAGACGCAACCGATGTGGTCATTGCATTGCCCTATTCTGCCTATCAACATATGGCTGCAATTGTGAATCGGTTGGAGGATGTGCCGGTTCATGTTTGGGTGGCGTTAGGATTTTTCGATCTGGCGCTATATCAGTTGGCCGTGGATGATTTTGCCGGCATCCCGATGCTCGATTTACGCGCGGCCGCCCTGAACGATGTCCAGCGGTTGGTGAAGCGGGCTTTCGACATTGTGGTTGGTTTGTTGCTTATGATTGTAGCCTTGCCACTCATGGGACTGATTGCGCTGGCGGTCTTGCTGTTCGACGGCCGTCCGGTCATTTTTCGGCAGGAGCGGGCCGGCGAAAATGGCCGTCCTTTCACGATGTATAAATTTCGTACCATGGTTAAGGAATCGGATCGCGGTCAGGAACAGGCTGAGAAGGCGGGCGAGAGAGAACGTCACGTTTATAAGAGGCGCGACGATCCGCGCGTGACGCCTCTCGGCCGCTTCTTGCGCCGCACCAGCCTGGACGAACTGCCCCAGTTGTTCAATGTCCTGAAGGGGACGATGAGCCTGGTGGGGCCTCGTCCCGAACTGCTCGACCTGGTGAAGCAATATCAGCCCTGGCAGCGTCAGCGTTTTACTGTGCCGCCTGGCATGACGGGTTGGTGGCAGGTGACGGGGCGGAGTGACAAGCCGATGTATTTGCATACCGAAGACGATTTGTATTACATCCGCAATTATTCGATTTGGCTGGACATTCAGATTTTGATTCGCACCGTTTGGGTGGTCTTGATTGGCCGTGGATCCTATTAGGAAGTGGAGCATGATTGCCAGGCGTGTTGACAAAACGATTGATATCCTTGTTCTGGTTCTGGTATTCGCCATCGTCAGTTTGCGTCCTCTGCCCTTCGGGATGACCGATCCGGTCCCGCCAACCGTGTTTGGAGGCAGTTCGGCGGCAGCATTCTTCAGGGTGCTGGCTGTCGCTCTGGCTGCCTGGATGCTGGTTCGAAACAGGCAGTGGCTCAACTATTGGCGGCTCTTCCGAAAGAATGGTTTTCTCCTTTTATTTGTTGCCTTGACGTTCGCCTCCGCCGCCTGGTCGGTCCGGCCTTTGTGGTCTGTGTACAGCGCTCTCGAGGTCGCCTTTGCAACCGCTCTGGGGGCCTATCTCGGTTTGCGGTTTTCGACCAAGGGGATTCTGGATTCCATGTTCTGGCTGGGGGGGATAGTTGTATTCCTGTGCTACGATTATGTGATTCTCTTTCCGTCTGTTGGGACAATGCCGGGCTATCCGTATTATGGCGCCTGGCGGGGTTTCTTCTGGCACCGCAACCACATGGGCAGCATCCTGGCGTTTTTACAGGCGGTATATTTGCTGCGTTTCTTTTTGGGCATTCGTGAGCGCAATCGCATTGCCCTGCTGGATGGCGTCTTCTTTGTTCTTGCGCTCATCTTGGTCGTGATGAGTCGCTCCGCAACCGGTTACATCCTGGTGATCCTGCTGGACGGTTTGCTGACGGTCGGTCTGATCTGGTTGCGGTTCAGGTGCTCTTTGAAGTTAATTCATTATTGTTTCTTTGGCGCGGCGGTTCTGGCGGGGAGCATTCTAGTTTTCACTCATCTGGATTTTGTTTTTGGTCTTTTCAACCGTAATGCTTCTATGACCGGACGCGTTCCGATGTGGGAATATCTTCTTCGTCATATCGTCGCTGAACGTCCCTGGCTGGGATACGGATTTGGCGCCATCTGGCGGCAGGAGTGGTTCCAAGTACAGGTGCAGCAGGCTATAGGCTGGCCATTCCCGGTCTTGATCGCCGACAACGGTTTTCTGGATATCCTTCTGCATTTGGGGGGTGTGGGATTGTCGGTCTTCGTGGTCAGCCTGGCGATCATAGCCGTTTCCATCGTACGGCACGCTTTCCGGCGTCCCTCTCTTTTGACCTTTTTTCCCCTATTGGTGTTGATCTACGCTTTGGTGGCCAACATCAGTTTCAGTCTTTTCATGGAACTGGAAACGTTTGTCTGGTTGATGGTTATGATCGGTTATTCTTTGAGTGCGAAACCCCAGGAGTGAGAATTCAAGGATAAGGGTGGCCTCCCGAATTCGGGAGGCCGTGAAGGTTAAACCTATCCCAGTTGGAGACGAAAAATCTCAGTGGGTTATTCGCCATATTTCCTCTGCCACTCGAACAACTTGTTGAGCGCCTCGATGGGGGACAGGGCGTTGATGTCCAGGGACTTCAACTCCTCCAGCAGCGGGCTGGTTTCGGGGAAGAGGGCCGCCTGCTTGGCCGCCACCGGGTTGATTTTGACCGCCCGCCCGGAAGACTTTTCCAGTTCCTGCATGATTTCGTTTGCCCGCTGGATGACCGGGCGCGGCAGACCGGCCAGTTGCGCCACGTGGATGCCGTAGGAGCGGTCCGCGCCGCCGGGGACGATCTTATGCAGGAAAACTACCTTGCCGTCGGCCTCGGTCACGGCCACGTTGTAGTTGCGCACGCCCGGCAAGAGATCGGCCAGTTGGGTCAGTTCGTGGTAGTGGGTGGCGAAGAGCGTCTTGGCGCGCAGGTGCGGGTGATTGTGGATGTACTCGACCACCGCCCAGGCAATCGAGACGCCGTCGTAGGTGCTGGTGCCGCGCCCGATTTCGTCCAGGATCAGGAGCGAGCGCGGCGTGGCGTGGTGCAGGATGTTGGCCGCCTCGATCATCTCGACCATGAAGGTGGACTGCCCGGCGTGAATCTCGTCCTGGGCGCCGATGCGGGTGAAGATGCGGTCCACCAGCCCGAGGCGGGCCGAGGCGGCCGGGACGAAGGAGCCGATCTGCGCCATCAGGACGATCAG